>NZ_LMCK01000109.1:0-42231 GCF_001623165.1 Pseudovibrio sp. WM33 | reverse complement strand
CTAACTTTCAAACCGGACCACTCAAGTGGGGCTGATCAAACGACGCATTTCAGGTCATCTCCCTTAAGATTGCTCAGTATTTTGGTCTTATAGGTAAGCAAGAACCAAAAATATGTGCATTCGATTGGAGCATCTCGATGCCGAAGTCAGACCTCACCCCCGAGCAGGAAAAATGGACTGAGAAGCTCCTTAAGCACTTGAATTTAAAGAATGTGGATGAGGTGCAACTGGAGGAGATGCAGTCGGATACTACTGAACACAGCAATCGTCCCAATGAAGTGAATCCAGGACGGCCAGCAGCGTGGCGATCACGCGTGCTGGTTTCCAAAGACAGCCCGGCTGCACATCAGCAGCAGGCAGCGCAAGCGGCAGAACAGTTCAAGGCCGAGATCACTCAGCTCTCCAACAGGTATCAAACACTGGCCACGAACGCCCAGAAGCTGGATGCGCAGGCTCGCAAACAGCTCGTGACAAAAGAGCATATTGAAGCCTTCAAGGTGCAAGTCGAAAAGATCAGCAACACCTTCAAACAGTTTAACAAGAACTTTTCTGGCCAACAGCGGCCTGATGCCGGAACCATAAGCCTACTCAAAACATTGCTGGATAAAGTTCAGTATCATATCGGTGAAGGAAAGAAGGTTCTGCAGCAGGGATGCAAGCATGCGGATGCGATGATTGCCAAGGAGATGCCTGCTGTTGAGGCCTACCAAAACACCGTTGAAGACACTTACAAGCACCGCGATGAGTTAACGCAATGGGGCGTTGATACGGCTGACTTCGACAAGGCTCACCGCATCGCAAATCTGCCACTCCTGCGCATGCAAAAGGCGATTGCAGATCACAGCTATCCGGGCCTGAAGTTCATGTTGGGTAAGATTGCAGGCAAGAAGGAAGCCTTCGTCAAAGCCTATGATGACGCCAAGGAGCAGATTGATAGAAACCGGGAGGATGCACAACAGCGGTTGGACAAAACCCTTGCCGATGCCACCGCCTTAAACAAACGCTCATCAGAACTGGAACACACTCCCGATAAACTTACACAGTTTACAGCTTCTTTTGAGAAGGTTGCTGCTGCGACGCCAAAAGGACAGCAGGCTTTAGGCCGTGATGATTATCAGGGTGCGACAGCCATTTTGCACGACAACGAAGGCGCCCTGTTTCAGATGCAACAACTATGGTTTAGCAATGCGAGTGCGGCAGATGACCAAACGGATGAGCCCATCGAAAAAGGAGAACCAATTCCAACGCACAAAAAGATACAAAACCTGCGCCGTGCATTGGAACAAGCCTATGAACGGCTTCCCTTCATCAAGGCCAGCTTGCCGAATGCCCATCAGTATGAAGCTGAATGCAAATCACTGAAGACATTGCTTACTTCAGCCCAATCAGATCTGATTTCTGGCAAGGTTGAAGATGCCGAAGAAAAGGTTCTGCCACTCCGGAAAATCCGCTTCCAGCTTTACAGCCTGACCCATAAGGCAAAAGAACAGGTTGAGTGGGTTGAAAGACAACTTGTTCAGCTGCAAGGCGATGCCAAATCCTGGCTTGATCGCCACAAAGACCTTAAGCTCATAAGCCAGTCAGACGAAGACGCCAAACAAAGCTTTAATGCCTATGAAAAAGAAGCGGAGAACGTGAAAAGCCACTTCGATAACGCGGCAAGCCATATTGAAAACAGCAAAGCGATTCAGGCTCAAAAATCAGTCGATGAAGGCATGCACAGCCTTAAACGGCTGATTGCCCATGCTTCAGATATTGAACTGGACTAGCCCCCTGCTCCGCATTTTAAGGCTGCAACAGCTTTCTGATACTCTTCGCCAGCGCTTGTTTCGTTTCCGCGCTGTCCGCATTGTCCGTCATCAGCCAGCGGGTCAGCAGCCTGTGCGCCATTCCCATAATCGCCTGCCCCAACAATTCGGCAGATGTCTCATCCCAGACTAAACCTTCGCTCTGGCCATGTGCTATTGTACGGGTGGTTTCATCATGCAATGCGACGTGTGTGAACTGGGTTTGCCCTAACCAATAAGCTTGCGGGATGTTCAGAAATACAATGCGCGCTATGCTTGGATTGGCGAAATAAAACTCGCACCAGATATCCAGGAAAACGAGGCATTTATCGACCGTGTTATCAGCAGCACGCGCTGCTTGCATCGCTTCTGCATAGAGGTTTTCGAGATCCCCTTTGATGCAGGCATAGAGCATCTCTTCTTTATTGCCAAAGTACTTGTAGACTGTTTGCGGACTCACCCGCGCCTGCTGGCAGATCTGCCGTATCCCCACATCCTGATACATCCCGGAGGAGAAAATCTCCAGAATGGTTCTGCGAAGTGTTTCAAGTGCTTCCGGCTTTATTGTTCTGCGGTCTACATCCACGGTCATTCCGATTGGCTCCCCCAATTTCCACCATTGTATCCGTTTTTTTAGTGTCTCCTAGCCGCCTTGTTTGAACATGTACCGAAAAACACTCCAGATTTGATCAAGATCAATTAACTTGACACATCAACAAAACTCGGTAACGCTGTTTCCATATATTCAGGAGGGAGAACTTTGGGGGAGTTTCAAACTTATCTGCCAATTTATGCAGTGGTTCTCGCCGTTATACTCATTGTCGGCGAAACACTCATTTTGATAAAAACCGATAAATATTGGCCGCTATCTATCGATGACTATCTTGCATGCGGCTTACTCATCTTTTCTGCTTTAATTTTTGAAAGCGCAGTGGGTGTCGCTCTTATGCTTTGTGCCTGGGCATTCATGTCTGGCAATCTTTACGCAATGCTGTTTACACGGCTCGACCCACAAACGGGAACACGCGAACGCATACCTGCTCTTTCAATTTTACTTGGCGCAGCCTCAATCGGTCTTGTTGCAACCTTCGCAACGCTCATTTCAAGGATGGTTTCAGCATGACACTGATAGATACCGCCAACTCAATAGATACAGGAACCTACCAGAAGGATGGCTTCCTGTGTCCAATCAAAGTGCTCGAAAAAGACGATCCCATCCGTATGCGCGCAGAACTTGAAGCTATTGAGAAGCTTCAGGGACATCCCATGGACAAAGCACAGTGCAACAAGTCGTACCTTCTGTATGACTGGGCAGATGAACTCGTCCATCATCCCGTTATTCTTGATGCAGTCGAGCAGCTGATCGGTCCGGATATCCTGTGTCTGATGACCAACCTGTTCACCAAGGAAGCAGGCAGCAAATCCTATGTTTCCATGCATCAGGACGCTGCTTACTGGGGGGTGGATGCCGATGATGTGGTCACCGCATGGGTCGCATTAAGTCCGGCCACGGCTCAATCAGGCGTCATGAAGGTGGAGCCGGGCAGTCACAAAACCATCCGCACGCAAGTCAACACCTACGCTAAAGACAACCTCCTCACCCGCGGACAGGAAATCCCGGAGGAAGAGCTGGAACCGGAAAACCAGATCTATATGGAACTGAAGCCCGGTGAAATGTCGCTACATCATTTCAAATTGGTGCATGGGTCTGATGCAAACACCACCAATGATCGCCGCATTGGCTTTGCAATCCGGTATGTGGCTGCAAAGAGCAATGTGAGTGCCGATAACCAATCCGCGCTCCTGGTGCGCGGGCAAAACCATACGAGCATCAGCATGGAGAAGCGCGCGAAGGACTTGAACCCAACACAGCGCTATCGCGAACACGCCCGCGCCATGCGCAATTTGGTCAGGTCTATGCTTCTTCCGGAAAAAGGGGCAGGATTGGGAGAACGCGCAAGACTGTTCATCACGCGCCAAGCCGGCGTAATGCTAACGTACTATCGGCAAATCAAGGGGGGATAATGCAATGAGTGAAGCCAACAATAGCCATAACCACCAATTTGGCAGTTTCAAAGAATTCTATCCATTTTATCTGGCAGAACATGGGAATGTCGTCAGCCGCCGATTGCATTTTATTGGAACAGCGCTGGTGCTCACACTTCTCACTTACATCATCACGTTCGGTCTCTGGACTTTACTGCTCGCAGTTCCAGTCGTTGGCTACGGCTTTGCGTGGATTGGGCATTTCTTCTTTGAAAAGAACAAACCAGCCACGTTCAAGTTTCCATTCTACAGCCTGCTTGGTGACTTTGTGATGTTCTTCGATATTCTGCGCGGTAGGGTTTCTATTCTGAAATAGGGTGATCGAACTGACTTGCAAGGACGGGCAAGCAGGGCAGAATTTCGGAACAATAGAAGCGCAAAGATGTTCGAACGCTGAAGGTAAAGCCCACAGATCTTGGTGCTTGTATTGGTCATGGCAGCAACTCACAATGCTTATGTGACCAATACAAATCTGAGTGTCCCATGAAAAGCCTCAGCCTGGCAGTTTTACTTCTTATTGCCTCATCCAGCCTCACCTCCGCCGGGATGAACGCCAATCTTAACTCTGCCATTGCTAATATGTGCGAGAAACTAAAAACCTGCGCATTCCAGCAAATGGGCATCAACGCGTCTTCAAAACAAACCCCGACAGCAACCGCCATCAACAACAGCGTCAATCAGGCCTGTGCGCTGATCAAAGCAGATTTCACCAGTGCGGCGACAACGAACACCCAGAAAAGAAAGGCGATTGCCTGCGTATCCTCAGTCACAAAAAAGACTTGTAGCGAACTCAGCCAACCCAACGCCCCAAGCCCCTCAGCCTGCAAAGGTTTCCAAAGCTTCAAACGCGCAAAATAAGCAAGCCTAAGAGCCATTTACCGATTATCATAGAACTTACTCAGCAACCTTCGTTAAACATAGAACCCACCGCCGAGTATCCAACTACCTACACAGCTTCACCATACTTATCACGCAGGATGTTCTTTTGGACTTTGCCCATGGTGTTGCGGGGGAGTTCGTTGATGAGCAGGAGTTTTTGGGGGTGTTTGAAGCGGGCAAGGTGTTTTTTGACTGTGGCCATGATCTGCTCAAGATCAGGCGTCTCACCCTTTTCTGCAACGATTAGTCCGAGAGGCGCTTCACCAAAGTCAGCGTGGGGGATGCCGATCACAGCACTTTCATGAACACCGGGTTGTTCATTCAACAGGAGTTCGATCTCTTTTGGGTAGATGTTGTATCCACCTGAAATTATGAGATCTTTGTTACGTCCAACAATGTGGACGTAACCATCCGTATCCACCTTCCCCATATCACCGGTGAGAAAGAAGCCGTCCGCACGCAGTTCCGCAGCTGTCTTCTCCGGCATCTGCCAGTAGCCTTTGAACACGTTACGGCCACGAACTTCAATGACGCCGATGCTGTCCTGGGACAGTTCAGCACCCGTCTCAGGATTGGTGATCTTGAGTTCAACGCCGGGAAACGGAAAGCCAACAGTGCCTGCGCGTCGCTCTCCATCGTACGGGTTCGACGTGCTCATGTTGGTCTCAGTCATGCCGTAACGTTCCAAAATGCGGTGTCCTGTACGCTCTTCAAACTGGCGATGAGTTTCAGCTAGCAACGGTGCACTACCGGAGGTGAACAGGCGCATATGCTCTGTTAGCTCCTTGGTAAAACGTTCATCACCCAACAGCCGGGTGTAAAATGTTGGCACCCCCATCATGGAAGTGGCCTGCGGCAGAAACTGTACGATGGCATCCTGATTGAACTTTGGCAGGAAGATCATGGAGCCACCAACCGCAAGGATGACATTGGTTGCTACAAACAGACCATGCGTATGAAAGATCGGCAGCGCATGCAGCAGAACATCGTCTTTTGTGAAGCGCCAGTAATCAACCAGCACATCTGCATTGGACAGCAAATTGTCCTGTGTCAGCATCGCGCCTTTGGAGCGGCCTGTTGTGCCTGATGTGTAAAGAAACGCTGCCAGATCCTGCAGATCTCGTTCTACAGTCTCAAAAGCAGTTGGGTGAGTTTTGGCTTCTGCCATCAAAGACCCGGAACCGTCTCCATTCAAGGTTTTGAGGAGGACACCTAGCTGATCAGCTAAGGGCTGCAATGACTCTGCCTTTGCGCCATCACAGGCAAGAAGAGATGCTCCGCTATTGTCGAGAAAGTAAGAGAGTTCATCACTGGTGTAGGCCGTATTCAGAGGCAGGAAGATGAGGCCTGCCTGCACACAGGCGGCATAAAGCGCCAAAGCCTCCGGTGATTTTTTAACCTGTGCAGCAACACGATCGCCCGGGTTCAACCCATTTGCGACCAGCGTGTGCGCCAACTGTGCGGTTGTTGCCAAGAACTGGGCATAAGTAAGAGTAGTGCCATCTTGAAGGAACAGGAACGGCTCTGTTTTGGACGCGTGGATCCCAAACAAACGATCATAAAGCGGGTTTGCCATGGGACTGCCTTTCACTATTACAACAGACGTTCACCCGCATCTCAATGTGAGCCTGCCGGGACTGATTCATCCAGACAAGACTAATGCGAACCCGAGGCTCTGAACAGCCACGTCTTCCTCGGTTTTAACGAGCAAAGCACGGAATTGTCCAAAAGGCTCTGACGTTCTATGCTGCAAGAATTGACCAAGGAAGCAATTTTCAAATGACTCATCGCACAATTTTTACTGATCCCGATCTGGCACAATTTTATGAGCTGACACCACGAGATCGCGCGGATCACACATATTGCAAAGTGCTTGCACGCGAGGCACGCTCTGTCCTCGACCTGGGGTGCGGTACGGGAGAGCTCACCGTTCAGCTGGCTGAGGGTCGCCGTGTGGTTGGTCTGGACCCGGCTGAAGCGATGCTGGAAATTGCACGCAAGCGCCCCAATGGAGAACAAGTTCGCTGGGTACAAGCGGATGCCCGTTCATTCGATCTGGGAGAGACGTTTGACCTGATCTGTCTGACCGGACATTCCTTTCAGTTTTTCCTGACGGAAGAGGACCAGCTTGCAGCTCTGAAAATGATCGCAGCCCATCTAAGCCCCAAAGGTCAGTTTATCTTTGATACCCGCAACCCAAATTTTCCGGGCAAGAAGACGCGCCGCAAAGAGGAAACACTGAGCCGGACGCAACACCCTGCCCTCGGTGCAATTGAGAGCTGGAACATTTCAGAATATGACGAGACCACTCAAACGCTCAGTTTCATCAATGCTTACAGGCAGCTTGAGACTGGTGAGATTTTCAGCGCACCTTCTGAGATTAAATATACGGCACAAGACAAAGTCGACCAGCTCCTTGAAGAAGCTGGCTTATGTGCTCAAACATGGCTGGGTGAATGGACAGGTGAACCTTACCACGCTACCTCACGCGAGATCATTCCCATAGGCAGAAAAGCTTGAAGCTATCGCTCAATACGCGCCAGAGCGAGACCAATGCCAGAACCAATGAAGAGCGTGCCAGTGAGTTTATGTCGCAAATGACCTATGCTCTTGAAGAACGGAGTTGCAGAACGAGCAAGAGCCGCCCAACACAGATCTCCACCTAGAATAACGAGAAGGTAGATCAACGCTGGCTGGGCAAGAGCGTAACTCGTACTTTGATCCCCAACGAACTGAGGGAGGAAAGCCGCACTGAACACGAGCGTTTTCGGGTTGATCATAGCAAGCAACATGCCCTGCCAGAACAGCTTGCGCAAAGGGGTGTTACTGGCTTCAGCGTTTTCCAACATATCCGTCCGCTCTCGCCAGGATTTGATGCCGAGATAGATCAGATAGGCCGCACCAATCCATTTCACCCACAGGAAGGTATCGGCAACGAGTGCCAGCAGGGCTGAAAATCCAAGCACCACAATGCTGAGCTGGATGGCAACGCCGAGTGTTGTTCCCAGTACCGTAGCGGCTCCAAAGCGGAAGCCATTGCTGATGGTATTGGCTGCGATGAGCGCAACGTTGGGGCCTGGAATAGCCACCAGAGCCGTAGTCGCAATCACAAGCGCTAATATCATCTCAACGGACATGAGTTCCCCTCCCAAACATCAGAGGATAGTTTGGGAGGTTCTTTGTCACATTGCAAGCTATGCCTTTGATTGGACTGCAATTGCTTAATGGAAGGCAGCGAGCTTGTCCGGGTTTCGCTGCGCATAAATCGCGTCGACTTTCATGCTATCATCATAGCCAAAGGTGAAAGTCGTCGTGATGCCGCTTCCGTCAACCGTGACGAGAGACAGGCAGGAGTTGAGCTCTTCAACCCAAGCTTTGCCACTGCTCGCGGCTGGGGAGATCGCCTTTTCGATAAAGCCAAGCACTTGCTCCAGACCAACAAGTGGTTTTGGAACGGCATTGACCTTGCCGCCGCCGTCGGAAATAAGCGCAACATCAGCCGCCAAAAGTTTAGAAAGTTCAGCTGTTTCTCCGGTTTCCAACGCACTTTGGAATACACTCACCATCGCCCGCTGTTTTTCTGGCGGAGCAACAAAGCGTTGAGATTTCTGCTGAATATTGGCCTTTGCCCTTGAGACCAGCTTGCGGCAACTGGCCGGAGTAACCTCCAATATATCTGCAACGTCTTCATAACTGGAAGAAAACACCTCGTGCAGCAAAAACGCAGCCCGCTCTTTTGGAGCAAGGCGTTCCATCACCAAAAGGAATGCCATTGTGAGGCTTTCGGAAAGCTCAACTCTGTCTTCCGGTGTGTCCTGTGTGGTGGTGTGAAGCGGCTCCGGCAACCACATACCAACGTAATTTTCGCGTTTTTTGCGTGCTGATTTGAGCTGATCAAGTGCTTTGCGGGTGCAAACCGTCGTCAACCAAGCATCAGGGTTGGCAATGTCGTCTTGCGCAGCAGCTGACCAGCTGAGATAGGTTTCCTGCACCACATCTTCAGCCTCGGCCGTTGTGCCCAGCAAACGATAAGCCAGCCCCATCAACATGGGTCTGGCCTGTTCAAATACACGAAGTGATTTGTCTGAGTTCTTCATCAATGGTTCGATATCGCAATCCGGTTCCAAAGGTTGATCATACCAATCATCGCCGTCAGGGTGGAAATTTCCTGATCACTGTAGTGCTTTTTCAACTCCTGGCGAAGACGTGACAACTGATCTTCCTTGTTGAGTTCTGTCAGTGCTTCTGTCCATTCAAATGCCAGCTTCTCTTTTTCAGAAAAGTCATCGCAATGGCGCCAGATGATGAGGTGGTCCAGACGCTCGTTGGTTTCACCAGCTTTGCGAGCGTCGCGGGTATGCATCTTCACACAAAACCCGCAGCCATTGATCTGGGAAGCCCGCAGCAGAATGAGGTGATGCAGTTTTTCATCAAACCCAGTCGCAGCGATGGTTGCTTCCACGCCCTGAAGGGCTGCCATGATCTGCGCACCGCTCTCGTAGTGATTGATGGTGGTGTGAACGTTCATCGTTATCTCCAGTGATTGTTTTGTTGCGTTCACAGGGTCGACGAGACAGCTCTCTCAGATGTGACGTGGTGATGAGAAAAAAACAAACTCTACACCTCAAAAAGTTCAGGAGGACGGATGACGGTAGACAAGATCGACCGGATCGTGACGTTGCGCATCAGGATCAATTACAGCTCCCATCCGTTCAGCCAACTTCCGCGAGCGATCATTTTTAGGGTCGATGTAACTGACGAGCGTTTTCAAACTCAACTTATCAAAGGCCCATTTACGCATGGTTTGAGCCGCTTCCAATGCATATCCGTGTCCTTCAAAGCCCTCATAGAGGAACCAGCCCAACTCGTGCTCTGGAAAAAGCGGCCCGTGATTAAGGCCCACCTGACCAACGGTTTTGCCCGTGGTCTTATCGTCAATCATCAAAGCACCGTGACCAAACAAGACCCAATGCGCGATATCATGACTGAAGATACCCCAGGTCACATGCTTGGGTGTCGGGCCGCCCATAAACTGCGAACGCTCGGACTTCATCAACTGCTCATAAGCAGGCCAATCTTCAATTGTCATCGGCCTTAAGCGTAATCTTTCCGTTTCAAGTGTCGGTATCACAGTCATTTGATCAGTCCAGCAATGAAAAAAGGAATCTCTGAGCGTAATGTCAGCGGCGAACATTATTCCGGCAGATGCTTTGTAAAAAGCAATTTTTAGTCTGGCGCACAGGGAACTTTCAATATCGACTAAGCACTCAGGAGTGACATCCAAGATCTTGTTTTTGATTGCACACTTGATTTTGTTAAGGATTCACCCATCTGTTGAAATGAAAAAGGCAGCCCGAAAAACTGCTCGTTCCCATTTGCACATAATCAATACGGAGCCACAATTTTATGAGTGATAAACAAGAATATACCCCACCAAAGGTTTGGGTGTGGGAACAGGAAAACGGCGGCCAGTTCGCGAACATCAACCGTCCTATTGCTGGTTCAACCCATGACAAAGACCTGCAGGTGGGCAAGCATCCGCTGCAGCTTTACTCGCTGGCAACGCCAAATGGTGTGAAAGTCACCATTATGCTGGAAGAGCTTCTGGCAGCAGGTTTCAGCGAAGCAGAGTATGACGCATGGTTGATCAAGATTGGTGAAGGCGACCAGTTCTCCAGCGGTTTTGTTGGCGCAAACCCTAACTCCAAAATCCCGGCACTGGTTGATCACAGCACCGAAACACCAACCCGTGTATTCGAATCTGGTTCTATTCTGCTCTATCTGGCAGAAAAGTTCGGCGCCTTCCTTCCGAAAGATCCGGCAGCACGCACAGAAGCCATGAATTGGCTGTTCTGGCAAATGGGGTCTGCCCCATATCTGGGTGGTGGTTTCGGTCACTTCTACGCTTATGCGCCAGAGAAGTTTGAATACCCGATCAACCGTTTTGCCATGGAAGCAAAACGCCAGCTCGACGTTTTGGACCGCAATCTGGCCGAGCGCCGCTTTATGGCTGGTGATGAGTACTCCATCGCAGACATCGCGATCTTCCCTTGGTACGGCGCGCTGGTGCTTGGTTCGCTCTACAGCGCAGCCGAGTTCCTCTCCGTTGACGATTACAAAAACGTCAAGCGTTGGGCAGAAGAAATCGCAGAGCGCCCTGCCGTGAAACGTGGCAAACGCGTAAACCGCACATGGGGTGATGAGGACCAGCAAGTCCCAGAACGCCACGACGCAAGCGACCTGGACCCAAAGCCAGCCTCTGAAACCGCATAATACGCGCTATCAGAACGTAAAAATACAAAACCCGGCTTCGATGAGGCCGGGTTTTGCTGCTAGGCATACTGACCTGAAAATATCAGGTCGAACCCATAATTTGAGAAATTATGAATCGCGCATATTTTCAGTGTGTTCCAAGCGTTCTCTTTCTCGTATCTCAGATACTGTCTAAACACCATTAATCGAACACTATACTGAGAAAAGCTTGATTAGTAGTCTCGAATTTGGATCTTTGACTTTTGAGGTTCTCCGCCAATTTCATGGTCTCGAAGCAGTGCTTTAGCTATGATCAGATTAGCAGTTGAGTTGGCTGGCCCGGTAAGAATTTCAATGTTTTTGAATGCCTCTTCCTTCAAACCAACATCAATATAATCACCATCAACCTTTAAAGTTTGCTGTGGTTTCTGAGTGACCAAGCTACCAGCTGGAATACGGAACCTCACCTCTTGTTCAAATGCCCAGTCAGCATGCTTCTTTAGCCCGACTTTATGAAACTCATCACTCTTCAGCACAGTATAATGGACGTGACGGAGATCATCAGGTTGGTAATTTATGTCATCAGGACCATAAAGTATGGCTTTTTGATATTTAGGTCCGTAGTGGATGGGTGCCGCAGTTTCAAAGTTTTTCTTTATATGTGGCCCACGTAGTATGTCCGTTATAACACGCTGCTTAATCTGCTTTTTTTGTCCGTCTACTTCAATTTCATGATTTGGTAGCTTTGTAGGATGGGTCGTAAACATATCTTCCGGTAGACCAATCCGCACACCATCTAGCCCTGCATAAAGCTTCCACATTGGGATTGAATCTTTTGATCTTCGTATCCAGCAAGAAACGAATATTTGCTCATTCATTTCCTGATTAAGCGGGCAGCCGTCACGAGGATCATTGACTTTGGATAGCTTATTGAACCGTATGGCTTTGGTTTTCAAAATTAGTGCGAGCATCTGGACAGATGTGTAGTGATAAAGCAAGTCTTAAAACCTTTGCTCGGAGATTTTGAGGGTAAAGTAACTTAGCATGATGACATTCGCGACAAAAAAACTGAAAAGCTATCCGATTGCTTCTACGACAAGCAAAGACCAGCCATGCAATATCGCATCACTGGAAATCGCACTCTCCAACTCGAGTGCTTTTCCATAAGAAGCTCCAGCCCTGTGCACCATCCTTCTTTTCCAATCGGAAATTGCGGTAGTTCAATTCCTCGCCTGTCTCTCGGGTTTAAGATTTGTTCCAAAGAGCAAAAAGGAACGAACCCATGTCGGAGCTTCTCAAACGGTTTAAGGGCATTACGGAAGACCCTGGCCTCTCCTTTGCGCAAAAGGCGCGGTATCTCTCGCTGGAGGCAGAAAACTCTCTGCCCTACCCTGAGCTTGATGAGGAAACCGCCAAGGCGCTGGAAGAGCGTGTCATCTGCGACATGTATGAGGGGCATGCACCCTTCAAGCCACGCTATGTGATGCCCGACTATTCTGTGGTTCTGGAAAAGGGGAGCACCTTCCTTGAGTTGGAACCAGCAACCACCTTGGATGAAGCTATCAACTCCCTCATGATTGCTTATCACCACGTGCCGTCTGTCACCAACATGCCGGTGTTCATTGGTCGCCTCGACAATCTCTTGCTGCCGTATTGCGATGAGGTCAGTGATGAAGAGCTTTACAAGAAGCTGAAGCTGTTCTGGCGCTATCTGGACCGTGTGCTGCCGGATGCCTTCATGCACGCCAACGTGGGGCCAACCGACAACCGCGTTGCCCGTACCATCATGCGCATTGATGCGGAGCTGAAGCAGATTGCTCCGAACCTTACGTTCATCTGGGATCCTGATGTCAGCTCTGATGCGATCTTTTCACAGGCTTGCGAAAGCATCATTGAATGTTCCAAACCCCACATCGCGAACAATCCGCTGCATCAGCCTCTGTTTGATGACCACGGTTATGGTGTCGCCAGTTGTTACAACGTGCTGCCTCTATGCGGTGGCGCTTCCACTCTGACCCGCATCAACCTGCGTGAAGTGGCGCGGCGATCCAAAGATACTGCAGACTTCTTCGAGAACGTTCTGCCGAAATACATTGACCTCAACTTCCGCCTGACTGAAGCGCGGATTGACCATCTCTTCAACAAATCCGGCTTCTTTGAAAGCTTCCTTGTGAAAGAGGGCTGGATCAGCCGAGACCGCTTCACGGCCATGTATGGCATCTTTGCCATGGCGCAGTGCGTGGATGAGTTGCAGGCCAAGGAAGACCGCTCCGGAAAGTACGGACATGATGAGACCGCCAACCAGCTTGGTCACCGCATCTCCAAAGTGCTTTATGAGGCCGTTGAAGCGCGTCCCATGGAAAACTGTTGGCGAGGTAAGGCTATGCTGCATTCACAAGCAGGTCTCAGCGATGATGATGGCTGTACGCCGGGTGTTCGTATCCCTTATGGCAGTGAACCCGATCCAGTCACGCACGTTCAGGCGCTGGCAGAACACCATGCGTTCTATCCATCTGGTGTCTCGGAGATCCTGACACTGGATGAAACCATCGAGAACAATCCAGCCGCACTGGAGCAGCTCGTGAAAGGTGCGTTCCAACTGGGCTTCCGAGAGTTTTCCGCCAACGTCTCCAACAATGATCTGGTGCGCATCACCGGTTACATGGTGCGCTTGTCAGACATTGCGAAGTTTAAAGAATGTGGCGGGTCTCGCATCAACACAACTGTGCTGGGTGCGGAAGCTGCTGAGACTGGTAAAATACTAGAGCGCGCACCACGGGTGATGAGCCATGAACTTGCCCCTCGCTACAGTCAGTAAGGTTTTAAAGTTCTCTTGCGTGGATGGGCCGGGCAACCGGCTTGTCCTGTTTCTGCAAGGCTGCAACTTTGCCTGCCCGACCTGCCACAACCCGCACACCATGAAGCTGTGCAACGATTGCGGTGACTGCGTGCCAGAGTGCCCGACCGGCGCTCTGACCATCGTGCAAGGCAAAGTGGTGCACGACGCGAGCATTTGCGACCAATGCGATAAGTGTCTAGACGTCTGCCCCATCAATGCCAACCCTAAGGTCACGCAATTCAGCGTTGATGATGTTCTGGCGCTTTTGTACCAGAACAAACCGTTCCTGAATGGCATTACGATTTCAGGCGGGGAAGCAACAACCCAGTTGAAATTCATCATTTCTTTGTTCACGGCCATCAAAACTGATGAGAAGCTGAAGGACCTCACCTGTTTCATCGATAGCAACGGCTATTTGCCTGCAGCTGCGTGGAAGACCGTTCTGCCCGTAACCGATGGCGTGATGCTTGACATCAAAGCCTTCAACAACACCTTGCACCGCCTGCTCACCACCCGCAGTAATGAACGCGTTCTGGCCACCGCTAAGCTGCTCGTTGACTCCGGCAAGCTGCATGAACTGCGCTATCTGCTCATCCCGGGCCGCACAGACAGCGATGAGGAAATCGAAGACCTCGCTAACTTCGTTCGTGCACTGGATACGGATACGCCCCTGCGCCTCAACGCCTTCCAACACCACGGCGTCAAAGGCGAAGCCCTCACCTGGCCCACCATGAAAGAAACAGACGTGGAACGTATTGCAGCGGAGCTGCGATCAGCAGGGCTAACGAATGTGGTGGTGCCAGCGGTTTATATTTAGCCCTTCCGCTCCATTCGAAACTTCTGCGGTGAAACGCCGATGGCGGCTTCGAAGGCGCGGGAGAAGGCGCTGCGACTGCGGAAGCCGATGAGGTGGGAGACGCGCTCAATTGGGTGGTCTGTTTCCAGCAGCATAGTGGCAGCACGGCGCATGCGCACATCTCGCAGAAGTTCCATCGGGCCACTGCCGTATGCTTCCTGAAAGCGTTTGGCGAAGCCGCTGCGGCTCATGCCAGCGAGGGAGGCGAGGCTCTCGACGGAGTGCGGTTCGCCCGGAGTGTCAAGGATATGCCGAAGCACCGGCCACATACGTGGATCGCGCAGCGCGGCCATCCATTCCAAACCACCGCGCTGATCGTTGAAGCGGCGGCGCATCAGCTCGATCATGCATTGCATCAAGAGTGCACGCACCATGGCGAGGCTTCCGGGCGCAGGGTTGGCAAGCTCCAACAGCAATCGTCGGATTGGCGCTTCACAGGCATCTTCGCCAGCCTGATTTTCGACAATCGGTTCCTGCACCAGATCAATCAGGTTCTCCATCTGCCGCAAGCTGAGCGAGATACGAGAGCAGATCGCGATGAGCTGGCCTTTGTCCTGTGTGTCACTGTTATGGATCAGGTGTGCCATTTTCAGCTTGTCAGGATTGCAGCTGGGGATTGGATCGTGAACCTGCCCGAAGCTGCGCAGAACGTGCTTTTTGAGCGCAGGTACGAGGATCAACGATCCTTTGCTCACCGGAATGGCAGGGCGTCCCGGCAGCACAAGCTCACCTTCTCCGGCAAGCACATAGTGCAGCGTTGCCAAAGGGTCTTTGTCCAGATCAAGATCGCAGGCGCCATTCAGCTCACACAAAGCAAACGGATGCGCCTGTATCTCCATTTCATCGAGAATAAAATGAATATCCATGCTGATCTCTATACGCCGCCAATCGATGGAATGATACATATCAGGACGAAAAGGTACCAATTTTGGACCACAAGGCACATCGCCTATTCCATCTTCTCTTCACCGAACAAGAGAAGGAACAGACGATGTGTAATGATCATGATCACAAGAAAACACTCAGCCGCCGCGATGCTCTGCGCGGTGGTCTGACAGCTGCAGCAGCTGTTGGCGGTGCGGCGATTGCAGGTTCAGCGCACGCCAAAGCGCAGGACAAAGTGAAAGATCCATATGCCCCACCAGCAAAGTCCGTTCTGCCTCCAAGCAACATGAAGCTGGACCTGAGCCGCGCCGCTCTTGTGGTGACCGACCCGCAGAACGACTTCCTGTCTCCTGATGGTGTGACCTGGGGCGTTGTGGGCGAAAGCGTGACCCGCAACAACACTGTCAGCAACATTGAGCGTCTGTTCAAAGCCGCGAAAGCAGCAGACATCACCGTGGCTGTTTCTCCTCACTACTACTATCCAACCGATCACGGTTGGAAATTTGAGGGCGCACTGGAAAAGCTGATGCATAACATCGGCATGTTCGACCGCAAAGGTGCACTCAACGTTGACGGTTTTGAAGGCTCCGGCGCAGACTGGCTGGACGTTTATAAGCCGTACATCAACGACGGCAAAACCATCGTCACATCTCCGCACAAGGTCTACGGCAACGACACCAATGACCTGTCTCTTCAGCTGCGCAAGCAGGGTGTCGATCAGGTTATTCTGGCAGGTATGTCTGCTAACCTTTGCACCGAGAGCCATATGCGCGAGTTGATCGAGCAAGGCTTTGAAGTTGCTGTGGTGAGTGATGGCACAGCTGCTGCTATTATTCCGGATGGTGATGGTTATCTGGCCGCTCTGACCAATTTCCGCTTCATCGCAAACGCGGTCTGGACAACAGACGAAACTGTTAAGCTGCTTCAGGCTTAACCACCTAGCGCACCGCCTTATTCCTTAAGGTGGTGCGTTCTTTATCTCTCCGTTTCGCTAACACTTCAATTTGAACTGCATGTGCAACCAGTTTCGGTTAGAGAAGAGCTATGGCTCAAAAGACGAAAATTGGCCGCCGTGTGGGTGGTTGGCTCTATCTGCATCGCTCTGGCGTTGATTTCCTCCCTGCGGAGGAGGCTGAACGACTGGCTCAAGTCATTGCACAGCATCCGGACACCCCATGGAACCTGTGCAAAATCAGCAAGGACAAAGTCTCGTTGCTGCATTACGAGGACTTTGAGACCTCCGGCTTCCCGGCTTTGCTCCACTCCATCACGTTTGATCTTGCAACCCAGACAAGCAAGGCCATCGACTATTCCAAGCGTGAGAACCCGCCAATCCTCCATCGCAAAGAACTGCTCCTGCCGGATGGCGCCCCCAACATCCCGATGTATGCCGCTTTAACGAAGGCCGCCGAAGAGGCAGGTTTGTTCGAAAAGCCCGCAGGCATTGGAACGCGCAAGGCATGGGCAAAACGCATTGCTGATGCCGGGTTGAAGTTGGAAGGTCATCAGCTGCTGACAAGCAGGTAAGAAGGGAGGCCGCGCCTCCCTCTGTTTCACATTGCTTTAAACCAGCCGGATTGAAACACCACCGTCAGCGGTCATCGCGCTTCCTGTCACAAAACTGGACCGGTCCGAAAGCAGAAACAGCGCGGCTTGGGCAATCTCTTTCGGGCTTGCCATGCGTTTGAGCGGATGCAAGCCAGAAATGAAGGCATGTCCCTCCGGATCATCCCCTGCCATTGCTGTTTTGGTACCGCCGGGGAGCAGCGCGTTGATGCGGATGCCATCTGGTCCATGGTCTGCAGCCAGCGATTTCACCAGCCCAACCAGCCCAGCCTTGCTGGCAGCATAAGCTCCCATACCCGGCATGCCGCTGTTGCAGTGCCCGACAAAAGAGGATGTGAACACAATCGCCCCCTTTGTGCGTTTCTTCAAAGCCGGAATCTGTGTTTTGGCCGCATAAAATGCGCTGGTGAGATTGGTTTGCAGTACATTTTCCCAGTTCGCGCTGTCCATCTCTGGGATCGGCTCCATGTTCCCCACAGTGCCAGCATTGTTGAAGGCCCCATGCAGCACACCATAGGTGTTGAGCGCATGTTCCACCAATGCGGAGGCATAGGCCTCATCAGTCACATCCCCTGCAAGGTAGGTGGCTGATCCGCCTTTTTTCGTGATTTTATCTGCCAGTGCTGCCAGCTCTGCTTCACGTCTGGCCCCAAGCACCACGTTGGCGCCTTCATCAACGAACAGCTCGGCTGCTGCCGCGCCAATTCCGCTGCTTGCACCCGTGATGATGATCGTTTGTCCGTGTAACTCCATGTTTTCCTCCAGTAGTTGACTAGAGGCACTATTGGCGTCTGTGCGGACAAAACCCACCCGATTTGCGAGGTCCCAGATTTATCAGAAGCTCGTAGTGATCCCTTAAGGCATCAGATACTGCATTTGAGAGTTCAGGCTATCAACTGGCATGTTCTGCGCAGGGACAGGCTCATCAGAAGGGAACTTTGCCAATTCCACCAGCTCATGTACCCAGAAACTGGTGTACTTCACGAACAGCTAGACGGCTTCTGCAAACTCTTCAACCGAAAGTTTGTCGACTTGGATAGCTTGGGTCAAAAGCACTTTGGAGCTGCGCTGGTTGATTGATAGCGCTGCGTGCCCCGTTCCCATGCCGTTGTAGTTGGCTTCCAGAAGATGCAGGTAAAGCGACTTGGGGACGTTGTTCAAACTTGCCAAACGGCTGTTGAGCCGAACCACGTTTGCCTTGAAGTCCAGAACCTGAAAAAACACCTCAATTTCACCATCAACCGTCAATGAGCACATATTCTCTGCGTCCAGTTTCAGGTCAGGCAATCCTATCGTTTCACCAAACTGCCTGAGTGTGTTTTCTACCATTTCCATTTGACGCCCCTTGATGTGTAAGTGGTCTGCTGGCCCTACCCGCAGACTGCGCAAAACCCGGCACTTCCAAAGCCTTTGCGAAAAGGCTGCCAAATGCCATGCCTGCAAAATGTGAGAGGGTGCCCCAGCAATCTGCGCTGCCTTTCCTCTCACGTATGATCAGACTACAGAGTGAGTTCTGTCTTAACGCCCCTCAGCGCAGATGGAATTTCACTCATGATGTCATCGATAAAGTGGATTTCTGAACTCAGATCCCCGACGGACATGAGGCCGCCTTTCACAAGTCCTTCAAAGACATGAAGAGCGCGCTCTGCATGGGCAGAATGACCGCGTACCAGCCGATCACCATCACCTTTGAAATCATGCAGGCGAATTGCATCGCGCTCTTGTGTCGAAAATTGAGAGGCCGCATTTTGCAGTTGTTTTGAAACGAACCCACGTGGGTTGTTGGGTTCCAGCTTTTCCGCAGCATGGTGCAACTTCGTAAAGCTTTGATAAGCCTCAGCTAGTCTGCCATCTTTCAAATTGGAGAAAACGGCGGAAACAGCCGAACTTGCAGCTTCTTGGCAGCGGTCTACCGCTGCATCTGCATCGGTTTGGCTCCACACAATCTGCTTGGTTGCCATGCCCTCAAAAAATTCTGAAATCTTGCTCGTGGTGCTGTTCGAGCCTTCGCTAATATGCGTTTCGTTGGATTTAGAAACAGTGTGACCACCCAGCTCTGCCGCCTGTAGAGCTGCCGGTGCATTCACTACCAGCGGGGCATGGTACGAGGACGCTCCGCCAACTGAAATACCCGTCATAATCTGATGCCTAAAGTTCTTCCCATGGCTTCAACCTAACCAACAGCCCTCACTTCAGGTGTGTTGAACGAGACAGTTCTCCAATTATTTAAGAGATTACTCAGCTAGCGGATAACTGCGAATAAAGCGGTCTGTGAAGATCAGCAGGATGATACCCGGAACCGAAGCGATGAGAGCAATGCCAGCTCCTGTTGCATCCAGTGCACCGCCGGATATTTTTGCGAACAGCAGCGTCGGCAGAGTGATGATTTGCCCCTGCCCAATGAAAAACGTAAGCAGAAACAGATTGGTTGAGACCAGGAAGGTGAACAAACAGCCTGCAATCACCCCAGGAAGGATCATCGGCAAGGTCACCCGGAAAAAAATCTGTCGGCGATTGGCGCCAAGAACGCGCGCATGATCCTCTGCTTCCGTTCCATGCCCCTGATAAACCGCTGTCAGCATGCGCACCATGTAGGGAATGGTGGGGATCAGATGCACCACAATAACGCCTGCATAAGTGCCAGCAAATCCAAGCGCGATAAAGATCATCAGCAGAGCAATACCAATCGCAGCTTCGGGGATCAGAAGCGGCAGGGCGATCAAAAACTCAAGCTGGTTTTTACCGCGAAAGTTGCGCTGTGCCAGCACGCGCGCCGCAGGTAAGCAAATGAGCAGGCATAGCAGCGTCACAGCAATGCCGATGCCAAGCGTGTTGATCGTGGCTTCTGCGACGCGAGAACTTGGCGAGAACACATAGTCCCATGCCAATGGAAACGGAGAGCGCTCCCGTTGCTCATGCCACCAGACAGTTGGCAGAATGTTTGGCCACGCCCAACGGAAGGCCAAAGACTGGATGATCAGCGGGGCAAACGGTGCGATGGTAAAGGTTGCCATGGCCAACACGAGCAGGCGCTGCCATGGACTGATGGACTTAATGTCCCGGAGGTTGGAGCTTGAACCGATCATCAGACGCGCCCCCTTGCCCGCTCATATCTGCGGTAACCCAACAGGTAAGCGGCGAGGAAGATGCCGGAAACCAATGCCAGTGAAACGACCACGGCCATGCCCTGCAACTGGAACGCATAGTTGGCATCCTGAAAATACCGCCAAGCCAACACAGGCAGGGTATCCGGATAACCGCCACCCAGAATGAGCGGTGCTTCAAATGCACCGATGTTGAACGCAAAGCAAATCAGGCAAGCAGAGACAATGCCCGGCATGATTTGTGGCAACGTAACACGCCAGAAAATCTGTCTGGAATTGGCACCCAGCACCATGGCAGCTTCCACCGTATCTTCGCCTTTTCGAGCCAGAACGGCGGAAAGGGTGAGCGTCATAAACGGCACCTGCTTCCAAACATAAACAGCAATAATCCCGCAACCCCCATGGGTTTTGAGGATCTGTACAAACTGAGCCGGATCATCAATCAACCCAAGGCCTGCAGAGATGCGCGAGAGCAGCCCGCCATTGCCCAACATCACCAACGCCAGTGCAATGCCAACGGTGTACGGCACCATAAGTGGCAAACGGATGAGTGTTCCAAAAACCCGCGAAGCTCTGAACTTCTTGGACAGGGCTATGCTGAGAGGGATCGAAATGACGAGGCCAATCAACGTTGCTGCAAACCCGTAATAGAGCGTCAGGCCAAGTGAGGCCCAAAAATCAACGGAGAGCCAGAGGCGTTCAAAATACCGTGTTGTGGGAAACTCATTGATACCAAACCACGGCGCATAGCCAAAGCTTTGCAGAATACCCAGTACGACTGCTCCGCCAAACAACCCCAGCAAAATCACAAGCAAGGGCATCACCTCAGCAACATCACGCAGGTTCTGCATGAGCGCGGGAGATGCGGCCGTTTTGGAGTTTACTGGAAGTGCCTTGGGCATCAGTTTTCGTTTCATAAAAAGCGGATGGCTGAAAGCCGCCATCCGCAAAAATGTTAGTTGTTCAGTTCGCCGGAGACCTGCGCAACGATATCTGCCAGAGGCTTATCGTCTTTGCGCTCGATAACCGCCAGCCAGGTGGCTTCGATCACATCAACAAGACTGGCGTTGGTGTCTGGCGCGATGTTGTCGTCCAACTGTTGTTGAGTCACGCCGTAATGTGGAGGCGCGGAGGCAGCAACTTCTGCCGTTTCTTCTTCACTCAAGCGCCACAGATCCAGACCAACAGGCATGCCTGCAGTTTTCAGCTTAGATGCCTGTGCTTCAGCCGAAGAGAAGTAGTTTATGGCCATAAGAGCCGCTGCCGGATGCGGGCTGTTGAGTGGAACAGCAAGGTAGTTCTTGTTCTTAATCATGTTGCCAGCCGGGAAGATCATCTCTTCCGCTTGTTCCGGATAGGCACCGGTGATCAGACCGTTGTGATTGCCAAACACACCAAACTTGCAATTGAAGTGCACCTCAGAATTGAGGAAGAGATTATCGAGTTCACCAGAATTTTCAGCATAACGCGGCTTGCCGGAAGCTCCGCCTAAAAGCAATGGTTCGATGCTCTTCAGGTACTCAATTCCCGGTTCCATCAGGCGTGCCAGCTCCAAACCGCCCATCTCTTCAAAACTCTGCTGGTAAGGCGCAGCCCCAGTTCCGTCCGGATTGTACGCATAAAGGACAGACTGCACAAAGGTGTTGCCCAGATAATGCGGAGGCTTCACATAAGTAAACTTGCCCGGATTGGCCTCTAGATAGGTCTTCAACTGCTCAAAGGTAGCTGGTGTCTCTTCTGCAGAGACATAGGCTCGGTTGACAGAACATACATACTGCTCACCAGACCACGGCATCTCCTGGAAACCGGTTTCGACGCCAAAATCACGCAGGTTGAGAAGTGAACGCGGATCGCTCTCATCCCACTCAAAATTCACAGAGTTAGGCAGGCGGTTGGCAAAAGCGCCCCATAGCGCATTTTGCTGCTTGAGGGAGTAAAAGTTTTCCCCGTTGACCCAGACCAGATCCACACTGCCCTGCTCTTCGCCGCTACCTGCTGCCAGCTCAGCAATCACCACATCAACCGTGTCTTTGGTTGCTGTGATACGCACAGGGTTCAGCTTAACCCCTTCGGCGGCCAATGCCGGTGTTGCCACCTGATCAACCCACAGGTTGATGATGTCGGACCCGCCCCAGTAATAAAAGTTGACGGTGCCTTCATCACGCGCTTTGGCGGTAACATCTTCCCACCCCAGATTGCCCTTCAGAAACTCACTGCGGAACATGCCCGGAGCGTCTTCTGCTTGTACAGCGCTGCTCCAGCTGACAACAACGAGCGTGCTTGCAAGTAGCATCTGTTTACTGCGTGATTTTGTGTTCTTCATAAATTACCCCCAACCGGTTCTTCAGCCGCTTTTACTGCAGCAGCCAAATTTGCTCTGGCGGTAAGGTCACGGTGACCGCATCGCCTGTTTTTCTTTTGATTGTAGATGCTTCCTCAACGGTCAGAGATCCCTCTCCCACCTGAAGCGTGTAGCGCATCATCGCACCAAGAAATTCTGCTCGTATGATTGTGCCGGAGAACGCATTTTTCTGCGGTGTTTCGCGGCACTCTTCAATCTGTATGCTTTCAAACCGCAGCATAGCCTTTGATGGCTGTTTAGTGCCAAGACTTGATCCAGCTCCCAGCATGAGCTGGCCATAAGGGCTCTCGATATGCCCATCAGATGTTGGTGTGCATGCAAAGATATTGGAATGCCCCATAAAACGGGCGGTCTGTTCATTCGCTGGACGCTGGTAGATCTCATCAGGTGCTGCAAGGTGGGCAATTTTACCGTCAAACATCACCGCAATCCGGTCCGCAAGATCCATCGCCTCAATCTGGTCATGAGTCACCAGCAGCGTCGTCATACCGTACTCATCATGCAGATCGCGGATAAACTGGCGCATCTCAGTACGCAGCAGCGTATCAAGGCTCGCCATAGGCTCATCCAGTAACAGCACTTCAGGCTTGGTCACCAACGTACGGGCAATTGCAACACGCTGCATTTGCCCACCGGACAGCTGAGCAGGAAAGCGCTTGGCAAACGCAGAGAGGCGGACAATCTCCAACATCTCACCCACTTGCCGCATCTGCTCATCTGCTGAAAGGCCGCGCACAGACAGACCAAAGGCCACGTTCTGCTCCACTGTCATATGTGGGAACAGGCCGAAGCGCTGAGAAACAAGGCCAACTTTTCGCTTCTGGACAGGCAGAGTGGTCACATCCAGCCCATTGAACCAGATGGAACCGGAGGTCGGTTGCTCCAAACCACAGACCATACGCAAGCTCGTGGTTTTACCGCAGCCAGATGGACCCAACAGCACCAGAAACTCGCCGCACGCCACATCAAGATCAATGGCATCAACCGCTGGCGTTCCTGAGAACACTTTTGAGAGGTTTTTCAGCTGAACCTGCGTCACACGGCGCCTCTTCACTCATCTTGATCGGGACGTATGCGTCCATCTGTTATTATTGTTGCTTTCAAGCTGCAGCGAAACCTGCGCAATAGCACAAGCCTACCCTATAAATCGGAGGAGGTCAGGTTTCTCCTGTCAGTTAAGTGATTTACACACTATGCCAGTGCGTTACTGACGGTACAGTAAAACCGGCGTGAGTTTAACGTTATGAGGGCTGCCATACAGGATATCAGCGACTTGCCGTCATCCAAAGCTGCTCCTCTCACTCGGAATTGCAGTCAGCAAGCACGCTAGTCTCCGTATCCACTCCTATTCAACCCTTTGTAGGGACACTGGAATTTTTAAGATTGACGGTTTGAAGGTTGCACTAAGACCCGCCTCAGGCGTCAGCCTTTGCGAAGGCAAACCAGAACTGTTCTGCCACTGGTTTCGTCTGTGAATAGATTTTTCGGAACGGCGCAGGGAAGTTTGCTTTGGCAAAAGCAATGTCTCTTTCCAGAAAATGCTTGCGATAAATCCCCTCAACATCTTTGGAAAGGACCGCTGCTCGTTTGCCTTGTTTGCAATAATCAAGCGCACACTTGAGCAACACGCCCCGAAGCCCTGCATCCTCAATCGCAGAAAGCTGCGGAATGATTGATAGTCCGAGCTCATTTAGACCCGAGTTCGCCCGGTGGCCGAGATCATCCGGCTCCAGCAGTTTCTTCTCGTAAAACTTGTTTATGACATCAACATACTCAACCGGATGCTTCTCCATCGCCTCCTGAGGCAGGTACGTGACAGAAATCCGCTCTAGTTGCTGTGCAACACTTTGCCATGCAAACGAGGGAGTGACTGCCTTATTTGCAAATTCATGAAAGGTTTTGGGAGTGCCCTGCCACGACAGGCAATGGAGAAAGAACGAGACCAGGAAATCGGTACGGTTTCGCACGGTGACCAGCGTTTTAACTTGCACACCTCGTCGCTGCAGTTCTTTCACGAGCTGAGAGTAACGTTTGACGTTAGGATAGAACTGTTTGTGGACGAACGCCTTCCCCATGAGTCTTTCGTGAGAAATTCTATAGGTGTCTGTCTCTGGCTTAGTAATTGCTTCCTGAAAAAGGTCCGCCAGTTCCTCTGCCTTGGGCTTGATCATACGGTTTTCATAGAGCCGCATAAATGAGCTTGCTTTGAAGCTCGTGCGATCATCAAACAAATCAGGGTGTTTGGAGTAGAGCTGCTTTTGCAGGGCAGTTGTACCGGTTTTATGCGCACCGATATGGATCAGAACCTTCTTCATCAGCACAGACCTTAAGACGTATCCCTGAAACGCGGGGTCGGATTTCAAAATGGATTACGCGACAGATTTTGAAACGAGCATCCGTTCAGCCTAACCACATTGGCCTGTACTGCTATTCCCGAATATTGGCCCCTTTAAAGGGAGAGGCCATGTTCATCAGTGAGCACTCTCAATCCTGATTAGTGCGGGCCAGCTTCGACAAGAAATTGCTGGAGCTGCAGGCTGTGCACCGCAGTCTGGTCTCCCATGCAAACGGACATGGCGAGCGGTGCGTGGCTGCCTCCCTCATAAATCAGCGCATTCGCGGAGCACGTATCATCACGAAACTTGATCCAGTTGCGTTGCGCATTCTTCAGACTGGCTTTCACATTGGTGCTGGCAAGCTTCATGATCTCAGCATACGCAGTGTTGAAGCGCTGGTCCCAGACCATATATTCATGCACTGCGCAGAAAATCATGTGGCTGTTTTGATACTGGCTGCCGATACACTGTTCCATCACCTCCCCAAAATAAGCCATAGCTGGATAGCCACCGCCCTTCTCATCTACGCATTTGGCGATGATGGCAGCCTGCTCCTCAGTTGGCTCTTCAGCCGCCTGAGAGGGAGAGTTGAGTGCGAAAGCCAACGAAAGCGAGAACAGAGACGTGCGAATAAAACTCATAGAAACCTCAAAGTAATTTTCTCTATAAAATGTGATAGGTGATCCGCTATGAGAAATTGCTAACCCAAGTCACTGAGAAAAACCTAGTCATTCTCTACAGAGCCTTACAGATTTCCTGTTTCTTTTACATGTCAAACTGGTTTGGTTTAAAACACGACACAAGAGAGCAGCAGGTCATTCAACTTGATGCGCCTTTGCTTCAGTTAGTCAAACCTAGGCGAAACCGAGTCATATACGGGAAATACGGAGCAAAAGACGCCATATTACGATTTTGTGACGGGCTGGGGAAAACGCACGCTGTGCGCATTTTGCCTGTTACACTTCCCGTTGGTTCGCCAGCTAATAATTATTCATATATTTCAAAAGCTTGCGTGATTTCATACACTTCAACTTTATTGGTCTGCTTTCATCACGCGACGCCACAAAAAACGCAATACTTGCGCAAAATTCTCGCCATAATTGAGCTAAGTATATTGAGTTATTGGCATAAGTGTCTTACGTTATTTATTAAATCATTGAGGTGGCTAATTTGGTTGCCGGATCAATTTCAAGAATCCGCTAAAGCTCCCAAGGCACGCGAGCGATCCCTTGCTTCCCTTCTCGTCCAAACGGGGAAGCGAGAGATCTCGCATATTCTGATAGTCCGACAACTCCTGCTTAAAGACCTTTGCCGTGCATCACGACAACTGCGTTTAAGTGAGCCTCCTATTAATAACCGCGAGAGCTGAATCCGGAGGCTGTGATGGGCAGTTTTGAAATACTTCTACACCTTGCTGCCGGCATTTCCCTACTATTTTGGGCCACCAGAATGATCCGGACAGGCGTTGAGCGAGCAGTTGGTCAAAAATTCCAAGGTTGGATGCAGCAGGCTTCCAAAAACCGCTACACCAGCTTCACAACCGGCTTTCTAGTCTCCATCATCTTGCAGAGTGCAACGGCCACAGCCATTCTCGCGCGCGGGTTCATCAACAAAGGCTCTATTACGCTGGCAGCTGGTCTTGCCATCATGCTTGGCGCAGACCTTGGCTCCACCATGGTCGTTCAGGTGCTCTCATTGGACCTCAGCTGGCTTCTCCCAGTTTGTCTTGTGGTTGGTGGCGCCTTGTTCTCCCGCGGCAGCACACGCACCATGCGCCAGTCTGGCCGCATCATCATTGGCGTGGGCCAGATGCTGATCGCACTGTCTTTCATCGGCATGGCCTCCGAGCCTCTGCGTGAAAGTGGAGCTCTGCCTGTCATCCTCAACCTGCTGATCGGTGACCCATTCGTTGCGATCATCACTGCAGCTGCTTTGACCTGGCTGTTGCATTCATCCGTTGCAGTGGTTCTCATGATCATGACACTGGCAAGCACAGGCGTGCTGCCAATGGAAGGTGCTCTGCTCTTCATTTTAGGCGCAAACATCGGTTCCAGTATTATCCCTCTGGTCCTTACCATGAGCGATAGTGCAGATGTACGCCGTGTACCGCTTGGCAATATGATCTTCCGCGTGGCCGGTGTATTGATCACTTTGCTGCTGATGCGCTTTGATGTGTTTACCATCGACATGCTGGGCGATGATCCGGCACGTGCAATCGCTAACTTCCACAGTGGGTTCAACCTTGCTGTTGTTCTGCTGGGCATTCCAACCATTGGCATTGTCGCTCGCCTGACCAAACTCATTATCTCTGATAGCGCAGGCCAGTCTGACGAAGATGCTGTTATGGAGCGCCTCAGCCTGCTTGACCGCAAGTTGCTGGAAACCCCCGACCTCGCGTTTAACGCCGCTACCCGTGAAATGCTGCATATGAGCGAAAAGGTGGAAGCCATGCTGCGCGGTGTGATGGTGGTGTTCCGTGGTGATGATGCAAACACAGCCAGACGGTTGATGAAGATGGATGACGAGATCGACGATCTGCACCGCTCCATCAAAGAGTATCTGACTGATGTGACCACCAAATCCATGAGCGATGAGGACTATCAGAAGTATACGGAATTGATGAACTACTGCGTTTGTCTGGAACAGATGGGCGATGTCGTTCAGCGCAACCTGCTTGTTCTGGCAGAGAAGAAATCCGGCCTCAACAAGGAGTTCTCACAGGAAGGTTGGAAGGAAATCAAAGACCTCCACGCCGCAGTGCTGCAAAACCTGCAACTCTCTCTGCGTGTGCTCATCACTCGCGATGCTGAGCTTGCGCGGGATCTGGTTGCTCGCAAGGTTCTTGTACGTGAGTTGGAATACAAGAGCCGCGATGCGCACCTGCGCCGCCTGAGCCAGAACCGTCAATCCAGCCGGACAACAAGCTCCATTCATCTGGAAACCATCAGTGATCTGAAGTACCTGAATGCGCTTTTGACCACTGTTGCCTACCCGATTGTTGAAGGGGAAGGCGAACTACTACGCAGCAGGCTCACCAACGAGCCACAGAAAAACCCGGTTAGCGCCGTACCAGTGAGCACATAAGCGCCTCTCCTAACTTTGAGGGAGGCACGGCCGAAGTCAGATTGATACTCTGATTTGAAACGCAAGCCAGTGTTTCCCCCAAGGTCAGGAGCTAAAAGCATGTTTGACAAGGACTATGATGTAACCTTTTCACTCAAACGGCTTTGGATATTCCTCGCCGTTGGCATGGTCCTCTCCTTTGGTGTTCTGCTCTTTTTTGGCGCCGAAATTTACCGCTTGAAACCGCCGATCCCGGACATGGTGGTCTCGGACAATGGCGATATCATCTACACAAAGGATGACATCGAAGAAGGCCAGAATGTCTGGCAGTCTTTAGGTGGCATGCAACAGGGCAGCGTCTGGGGTCATGGCAGCTATGTAGCGCCGGACTGGTCCACCGACTGGCTGCACCGTGAAGCACTGGCTCTTCTGGATGTTTACCACCGCGATCGGGTTGGCTCCGGTTACACCCCACCAAGCGATGAGCAACGGGCCTTCCTTCAGGTCCTCATAGAAGACGAAATGCGGCGCAACCGCTACAACCCTGCCAACGAAACCATCACAATTTCAGATGACAGGGCAATTGCCGTCAGTCAGGTGGAAGATCACTTCACAAGGTTGTTTTCATCCTATGACAACATCGACGGGCAAAATCTTCGAGACGATTACGCCTTCCCTCCCAACATCCTGATCACACCAGACCAAGCCCAAAAACTCTCCGCTTTCTTCTTCTGGACCTCCTGGAGTTCCGTCACGAACCGGCCAGATGATACAATCTCCTACACCAGCAACTGGCCGCATGAACCATTGGTCGGCAATCAGCCAAGCGGAGCAGCCTTCATCTGGACCATTGTCAGTATCCTCCTACTGCTCGGATGTGCGGGAGCGCTGTGTTTTTACTACGTGCGCCAGTATGATTTATGGCGTGAGCGCATTGTGCCGGAAGGCGGTGCTGCATCAAAAAATCCGCTGGCGAATGTAAAACTAACCTCATCCATGCGGGCAACAGCCAAATACTTTTGGGTGGTTGTGGGTCTGATGGTTGCGCAGGTGGCACTGGGAATTCTCACCGCTCACTACGCCGTTGAAGGGCAGGATCTCTATGGCATCCCACTGGCGGAGTTTATTCCTTATTCCATCTCACGCACCTGGCATACACAGCTGGCAGTGTTCTGGATCGCAACGGCCTGGCTGGGCACAGGCCTGTTCATGGCACCGTTACTTTCCGGCAAAGACCCAGCCTATCAGACGCTTGGCGTCAACTTCCTTTGGCTCTGTCTCATCATTATCGTCGTGGGCTCATTTGCTGGCGAATGGCTCGGGGTCAATCAGTTCTTCTCCCGCACGATGAACTTCTGGTTCGGTCATCAGGGCTACGAATATGTTGATCTGGGGCGCTTCTGGCAGATCTTCCTCTTCATCGGCCTGCTGCTCTGGACCGGTCTGGTCCTGCGTGCTCTCTATCCCGCGTTGAAGGGCGGTCATAATCGCAGTCTCATTGCTCTCACACTACTGTCCGCTGTTGCCATTGGTTTACTTTACGGCGCAGGCCTGCTTTGGGGCCAGAACACTCATATCAGCGTCATGGAATACTGGCGCTGGTGGGTGGTTCATTTGTGGGTTGAAGGCGTCTTTGAGGTGTTCGCGACAGCCATCATTGCACTCATTTTTGTGAATCTGCAACTGCTTCGCGCCTCAACCGCAGCTGTCGCCGTCATTTTCGCCACCATCATCTTTATGGCCGGCGGTGTGCTGGGCACATTCCACCACCTGTACTGGAGCGGTACTCCAATCGGTGTGCTGGCGCTTGGGGCAGTGTTCTCGGCGCTGGAGGTTGTTCCGCTATTGGTTATCGGCTTTGAGGCCTATCAGACCCACAAGCTGGAACAGAACACTCAATGGATCAACCACTACAAGTGGCCGCTTAACTTCTTCGCCTCGGTTCTGTTCTGGAATCTGGTTGGTGCCGGTTTGCTCGGCTTCTTCATCAATCCACCACTGGCGCTCTATTACATGCAAGGGCTCAATTCCACACCAGCCCACGGCCACGCCGCCATGTTTGGTGTGTATGGCCTGCTGGGTATTGGCCTCATGTTGTTCTGTCTGCGCTCACTCATTCCAGACAATCGCTGGAGTGACAAGTGGCTGCAGCAAGCGTTCTGGGGGCTCAATATCGGCCTTGCCATGATGCTTGGGCTCTCGCTGATACCGCAGGGGATTTACCAGTCCTACATCAGCTTTACTGAGAGTTACTGGCTCGCTCGTGCACCAGAAACGATCCATGGCCCGGTTATGACTGCATTGGTCTGGGCACGCGTGCCCGGAGACATTGTCTTTAGCTGGGGTATCTTTTCAATCGTCATGTTCATGTATCGGGCTTACTTTGGCCAACCAGTAAATGAAAGAGAACAGACGGCAAAAGCTTAAGGCCTCAAGCGCACTCTCATACTGAGCAAGTGCTTATAAAGCCATAAAAAACAGGCCTCACCTCATTAAGTCGGCGAGGCCTGAAAACGTAGCGGCATACACCGTTTGTGGCGGAGTAGCAACACATACTCTCATTCATGTGTATAGCCATGTGCATTGCGTAAAAGTGCACCTATAATTAGAAAGAGCTATATATACTGGCTACGATTTTTAGTTTTATTTCCGTAAGGTACATTTCTTAGTTGCTTAGATTTCCGCTGTTCCATCATGAACTGACGCGGGTTCTGCGCATTTCAGGTCCTTTGATGCTGGCCATGTCCGGCAGAACTCTGATGATGATCGTAGACCGACTGTGTCTCGCCGCCTATTCCGAACAGACCCTCACGGCCTCTGGCCCGGCGGTCTTCATGGGCATGTCCGCAATCTCCTTCTTCTCCGGCGTCACCCAGATTGGCCGATCAGTCATCGCAGAAGCTTATGCCCGCAGCGGAATAGAAGCGGCACACAAGATGGGTGGCAGACTGTTTGCCGTCGCAATCCTGTGCGTATTGGGCCTCATCCTCACACTGCCTTTACTGATGAACCTGTCGCAGTTCAGCTCCCGACCGGGTGAAATCATTGCACTGGAGAATATTTATCTCAGTTGGGCCATGCTGTTTGGGTCCATCATGATCCTTGATGGCGCAGCGAGTTGCTATTTTGGCGCTGTTGGAAACACACGCCTCATTTTTAAGGCCAGCATTGCAGGCCAGTTGGTGTCCATGCCCATGACCTATGTTCTGGTGTTCGGGCTCTATGGATTTCCCGAGCTTGGCATGGCGGGTTCCGCCATCGGCACGGTGCTTGGGTCCCTCGCTGTGTTGGTTGTCTACCTCACTCAAACACCTCGCGCCCTGCGGGTTGCAGCGTTGAATGAGGCGAAGGCCTTGATCAGTAAATCACGGCGGGCTTTTGAGGTGATTGCGCTCTTCAAACGCGGTGTCCCTTTGGGCGCACATGACAGTACGGATGAGATTGGCAACACCGCCATCATCTGGGCTGTATCCATGGTGGGGGCCACCGCACTGGCGGCCAACAACTTCAACGTCATTCTCAATTATGTCGGCATCATTCCGGTGATCGGCATTGCCAATGGCGCGACGATCCTGTCTTCCCAAGCCATTGGCCGCAATCAGTTTGAGCGTATTCCTAAAATTGCCAGCGCCTCCCTGTTTGTGGCCTTTTCCTATGTGGCAGTCGTGACGGTGCTGTTGCAGAGCTTTGATCGGGAGATCACCTCTCTGTTCTCGCTTGGCAATTATGGGCAGGACATTTTCGAGCTGTCAGTCTCCGTCACCTCACACATCTGGTATTATGCGGTGGCTTTTGCTGTTTCCTTCATCGCCAGCGGTATGTTGCAGAGCTTTCACCAAAACACATATGTTTTCAAAACCCGCATCCTCACCATGTGGTTTGGCAGCGTCCCGGCCTCCTATCTGATTGCTTACAACTGGAGCATTGAGGAGGGTGCGCTTCAACTCATCTGGATCTCCCTGAGCACATTCGAGCTGGGGCTCGGCCTGCTGTTCACAGTCAAGATCTTTTCTTGCCTGAAAGAGCACAACCTGCCCGAGCCTGCATGGGAGACCGAAATTGAGAGAACCGAAGTGACTTGAGCCGCTAATCTACGCGATCAGGGTCTCCACATAATCTGCGACGTCTCTGGCATCCACGGAGGCCTCGCGGACAAGCCAGTCGAAATGATCAGTGAGCGAGCTGACCCTTTCCGCCTCACGAAATGCCAGATAGCACTGCCCTACATAGACCACCGCCAGATTTGGTCCGAAGATGGTAATCGGTGCGCTAAAGACTTTGTGCGCATCAAAGAGAAACAGGCGCAAGCGAGGGAACATTTGGCGGCAGGTATCTGCCACAAATTTCAACTGCTCAACCCGCGTTTCTTTATTCAGATGCGCATAATAGCCAATGCCTTGCGCGCAGGCTTGTATCTCATGAAGCGGGATGGCGATTTCATAATCAGACTGACGCGAGCGCAACCAGTCCAGCTGTCCGCTGATAGACCCAACCACCTCTTCAGGGTCCAACCCGCGAAACGAGGCATACTCCCACGCCAGCATACGGTCTGTTTTTAAAATGTCAGGCAGAGTGGCTGGCACATGGCGCACTTTCAGTCCGGTTGCTTCCTTGTGCCAGTTGAGGATCTGCTCATCAACGGAGGATCGCTCCGCCGGGCTCAAGGCCATTGCAGCTGCAATGATATCACCCGGACGCTCTGGCCTGTTGGTGAGCCCTAGCAACCAATCCGCACTCACCCTGAGCGAGGCTGCCAGATCGGCCAGCAACTGGCTGTTGGGCAACCGCGGGTTTTCATTGTTCAGCAACTGACCAACGGTAGAGCGATCAACACCCGCATTGCGAGCCAGTTGGCTGCGCGTCACATCGGCCTCAGCCATCGCTTCAAACAACCTGTTTCGAAACAAAGTCGCTCTGTCACGCTTGTCCATCAAAATCACCATTGCAGAATAAAATCAACAAAATGAATTTATTGCAGCTAATATACCAAATGTCCAATCTGCATTTTTTCCGGTAGCAACGAGAGGAGGAATTACATTCTTACCTGGACATCTTATATGGACTCTGCATCACGCATTTTTACAAAATCAATTACCTGGCAAGTCATGGGACTTTTCACTATGACGTTGATCGGATTTATTTTTACGGGCTCCGTCACGCTCGGCGGCGGCATTGCCATCGTCAGCTCCATCCTCGGCTTCATTTTCTACTTCCTGCATGAGATGGTTTGGTCCAACATCCAGTGGGGCCGCAAAATTGCCGGTGCAGACACACAGCAGAAAACGCAGAGTTAATCTATTGGAGCTGTCTCACAGCTCCCCTCGTCCTCTTAGCACGCCAAAGATCACACGATACTCAGGAAACGCAAGGTCGGGCAGGCTGACAGCCCCCTGAAAATTCACCCATCGCAGTTCAGTATGCTCATCACCAAGGTTCTTTGTGTCACCTTGCCATTGGGTCACAGTGAACAGATGAAAGACGGTTGCATTGTGCTGATCGTTAACTTGAGTTCTGAACTCAGTGACCTTGGCAAAGGCTTCTGCCTTAATGTCCACTTCCTCTTTCAGTTCCCGCAAAAGAGCCGCTTCCAGCTCCTCCCCAGCTTCAACATGACCACCGGGGAAGCTCCAAACGCCCGGGAAATTCCGCCGGGCCGGGGACCGAAGCCCCATAAGGACATGGTTGTTTCGCAGCAGCAGCCCATTCACAATATCAGTCATCCAAGAGCCTCCCTTAAACCCGAATCTGAACCACGAGTGCTATCTTAAAGAGCCACTTCGTGGCTGTTCACATTAGATCTCCTTAAATCGTGCACCTTTAAAGCAGCGCACAGGATTTCCACGTTCTAGTTCATGATGAAGCTGTCGCTGTGTTTTCCGCAGGCGGTCCTTTTCTGTCACAGAAAGACCTGCAATTTTTTCCTGTAAGCGCTGCACAGCGAGTTGCTTGTTGCGAGCGTTCATCTCTGGCCACCACAGCGAGACCTGTCGGCACGTGAGTCACACGCACCGCGCTTTCAGTCTTGTTCTGGTGTTGGCCACCCGGGCCACCAACGCGCAAAGTCTCAAACCGAAGCTCTTCCGGTTTCGGCTCTCCGCGGTCCTCCGTCAGGGCTGGCAACTCAAACACGCCAATGAACCAGTTCTGCCGTTTGTGGTTGGGGCGAAACGGACTCTGGCATGTCCACTTGATGGTGCCATACGGCCGTGTTGCGCAATTCAAAATGAGATTACAAGGCTAGCCGGGCCTGCAGTCTTGTCAGACCTGACTTGGGTAAGGTTCAATCCAGCAGTTCGACGCGACACCGTGCTATAGTCAGGAACTGGTAAGGTCAGATCCAACAACGCGAACACAGAGCGAACAAATCCCTGTGTTTGCCGTAAAGCCAAACTAAACACAGACTTGACGCGCAAACAGATTTCAATGGCAAGATCCGAATACGTGGCGGCTCTTCCGGGTCGGGTACTCACTGGGGCAACCCAGGCTTCAGTGACGTCCTCGTCAATCCAGACCGTGATGTCACCACGGCGGCGCAAGCTCGCGTTATAGTCCGACCAGTTCGTCACTTTGAATTGGGCTTTATCGAACTTGTGACGCCGATCAGCAGTCTGTTTAAATGGCATTAAGTAGATCTTCTGAAAAGGAAATTTCAGAGAAGATACTCCACGTCAGGGGGATACTGCAACAACGCCGACCTCGTTGGCGTTATGTTCAACGGTCTCACGATTTTGCGCTCTACCCCATCAGAGCGCCGGTTGAAATCTCCCGAAAAAATGATGTGTTCCCACCTGAGCAGGGAGATTGACGGCAACAAGATAACATCAAGAAAGTGCTTATCTGCCGCTATAGACAAAAGCAATAGATCTCTCAATTATTTCTCATTGAAATGACATCAAACGCAGAGTAACTCTAGACATGACTACGAGTAAAACAAGCTCAAGTAACGATTAATACTATTTGCAGCATGGCGCCTTTAGGATAATAAAAATATTTAAATATTACTTAAATTATATACTTAATATAACTTGATTATATATTATATAATATTTTTATATTTGTTGGCTTCGGCACTAAATCATCCACATCAGTAAAAACAATGAAATAGACCATATTTAACTTGGGGTACGAAATGGGAATACACATTTATGTAGATATCTATAGCTATCTTGATGGTAGCGAGGTTATACTTCAACAAGAAAATTATTACGCGAAAGGATCAATCGAGGACAATTATAATTATACTATTACATCGATCTACTCTGGCGAAAATTATCCAGATAATAACTCTGTGGGGAATGGGCATCAACCGCATGCATTCTGCGGCAAAGCGAATAGTCATTCGGACCCAGCCAGAGGTTATGTAACCTACGAACTCCCCAATAAAGTAAATATGAATATTGTTTACTTCGGGGACACTTACGAAGAAGAATATGAACCCAGAGTTTATGAAAATTTTGTTTTCGTGGAGCTCGAAAGTCAATCCGGTAATCTGGGGCAAGATCAATACTTTGTGGTCGTGGAGAACAGTACTCTTTATTCAGAATCAAACGATGACCTGACTGTTAGAGTCAATGTGTACAGTCGCGACGCTGCAGTCCACCGCGATCTGAAAGATAATCTCCAACACGTTGCCTATACACCAACAACGCAGGTACACGTCAACAACACATTGGGTAGCTGGCTCACGCTCAAGAAATATGAGGGGCCACGTGAACTTAATAACGATTCCGTTGAAGGTCCTAAGCAGAGCACTCCGCCAATGGTTCTTAATGGCACTTCTTCAGTGGGACCTGGTCAAACCCTAATAGTAAACTGCTGCCCAGAATATACGAATAAACCTGACGTGTACTTGACCTATAACATTAGCAATGACCTCACCTGCCAGATCATTCCAAAGGGATATCAAAAAAAACCGGAATGTACCTTCAGTTCTGATGCCGGATACATGGCCACAATTAGCCCTGATGAGGATGGCCATAATGATTACACCGTCACAGTTGAGCAACAAATAACATCAGACGTTTTGCACGAACCCGAGCAAGCGATAGCTGATACTTGAACCGGTTTATTCATTGGGACTAAATATCATGATCAGAAATGTATTAGCTGTCGCACTTGGGTATTGTCTTTTTATATTCAACGTAGAAAACTTCGAATTGAAGTTGAATTCAGTTCAGGCATCGCCGTCCCCTTCACAAGTTGCAGGTTCGATCAAAGGTTCGTTTGTGGTCTCTCAGGGCAGCGCAAGCTATAAGATGCCACTAACGCTCCCTCCGGGAACGCGCGGCATTCAGCCTTCATTGAGTTTGGATTATGTAGCCGGGGCGAGTAACGGCATCCTCGGGGTAGGTGTTCACCTGCGGGGAGTGAGTGCAATCACACGTTGCGGCACTCAGATTGTCACTGATGGCGTCAAAGGTGGTGTCAATTACTCCAGTAGTGATCAATTTTGCCTCAATGGTCAGCGCCTGATCAAAGTCGGTCCCAATGAATACCGAACCCAGAATGAAAGCTGGAAGCGGATCACATCGACGGGAACCTGTGGCTCAGGACCTTGTTCGTTCAAGGTTGAGCGTAAAGATGGGACTTACAGCACTTTTGGATACTCAAACGGAGCGGCGATCAAAGTCAACGCATTAAGTGGTACTTCGATCCCCGCAGGATCGATCCGAGCATGGATGCAAGATACCGTCAAAGACGCCAACGGCAATACTATGTCGTTTCATTACACCCAGACTCCGTGCATGCAGATGTCCTGTAAAGATGGAAATACGTCAAATCAGGGTGACACTGGACAAGTCTACCTGGATACCATCCAATATTCTCCCGGCGGGTCGGAGAATTTAATTCAACCGGATGCTCGCAAAATCCAATTTGTCTATGAGACCCGCAGCGATCCGATTGATAGATATCTGGGAGGTGGGATCATCAGGACAAATCTCCGTCTGTCTCAGATCGAAACCAGCATTCATCCATCGGTCTGTTCCGATGGTGGTGCCTGCAAACCTCAGACGGTCATGAGCTATAATCTGGCATACGATCAGGCTCCGACAACCGGACGCAGTCGCCTGGCATCTGTGACACAATGCACGTCATCAGGCATCTGTCTTAATCCCACAAGATTTACGTGGACCTCCGGGGCTAATAGCCTGTTTTTTAAAACTACTGGAACAGACATTCCAGATAATCAGACTGGCACTGTCGGTGATTTCAATGGTGATGGTCGCACAGATATTCTTTGGGGTGATCAACAGGATCAACTTTACTTAACTAACCCCACGGGCACTGGTTTTGAAGGCGTGAAAAATCCATGGCCAAGCGGTGTTGAGTTTAATGATTATGCCGACCATACTTATGGTGATTTTAACGGTGACGGTCTTACCGATGTGTTCTTGCTGGCAAGTAATGGAAAGTACCAATTGTGCCTGAGCGCCGCCAATCTTCCTTTCACTTGTCATAACAATGACCTTGGCATATCTAAGCCAGACTTTCTGCTTAGCGGTGACTTCAACGGTGATGGGCTCAGTGATCTGTTGACGGTTCAATTTGGTGCCGGGACGATTTACTTAAGCGAAGGAACCGTTTTCAAAAAGGCAAGTGATACCAGTACGAGCCTGGAGCTGGACAACTCTGGTGAAAACTATATCGCCGATTTTACGGGTGATGGCAGGGCCGATTTACTGGTTCTCAAGAGCGGTGGTGCAAACCAACTTTACATATCGGAAGGTAACTCCAGCGGCGAAACTACATTGGCCAAAGGCATTTCCCTGCAGAGCGCTGAATTGGAGGGGGATTACCACTGGATCGCTGATTTTAACGCTGATGGCCTCACTGATGTCACAGTATTTAACGGGGATGGCAGCGGGTATATTAACTATGGTACCGGCAGCGGGTTCCAAAATGGTCAGCAGTTAAAAGGACTAAAAATAAATCAAAACAGCGTTGTTGGTGATTTTAACGGCGATGGTCTGGCCGACTTCTTTACAAACAATGTATATTATAGTTGCAACAGCAACAGTCCCCCCCCGAATACCATTTGCAACAACGGCAACCCTCCCAATGGAGGCAATAACTGGGGACTAATGTATCTGGGCAATGGAACCACGTTTCACACGGTTGAATCGGAAGGTTCGCAGTTAGCAATCTTACAGTCTCTGTCTGATGAAAATAGTTTTCTCGGAGATTTCAACGGTGATGGTCTCACCGACATCTTCACCGCGAGGTCCAGCCAAAGCGTATTCAATTATGCGGGAGCATATGAGAGTTCAACCGGTAAGACGAGTGTTGCGGATGCGAACCAGGCTGCCGATATGCTCAATACGGTCACCGATGGCTATGGCCGTCAGATCGTGCTGACGTCCAAGCCAGTTACTGATGGTTCGGTGTACCAAAACACGAAGCTGCCTCAAATTGGAGCCGTACTCAACGGAATCGCAAACCTTTATAGTACGACACCGCTATCACCTATGCTTGTGCAAAGCTATCCGGTCCAGAGATTGCGCAACGCTCGCTATGTGGTCGCGAGTTACACCGATAAGAACGATGCAGATCTGAATAAATCAGGAGCGTTTCAATATAGCTATGATTATAGCTATGAAAATGGCGAGATCAATTTGATTGGTCGGGGCTGGTTAGGCTTTGAGAGCGTAACGGTAAACGACCCCCAGCTTAAGGCACAGACCACAACAACCTATAGACAAGATTTCCCATTCAACAGTCGCGTAGCGACACGAACAGTCTGCGACATGCAAGATCCAGCACCAGATACCTGCGTCAGCGGCTCTGATTTAGTGCGCAAGTATGACAGCATTGCCTGGAATTGTGTTAATTCACAGAGCGGCACTCAGCCCCTGTCGCAATGTACGGTGAATAACGTTGCATATAATCCCGATGCGACGAAGGTGTTTTATGTCACACCCAAACAAAGTGCCATCGAGGACAAGACCCTAGGCAGCAAGGTGGCTACTAACCTCAACTTTGATGATTGGGGCAATCTCACAATGATCTCGGCGCTTGGTGATCAAAATGATCCCTCCAGCGTAGCTCTTTATACCTGCCAATCTTTTCTTCCAGTAGATGAGAAAAACTGGACCTTCGGACTTCTACGGTACCAAAAAAAGACCACCCAAAAAAATTGTACCAGCGATATCTCGAAATGGCAGCAGGGTGACCTCCAGCACAAGCAGTACGACTACGATAAAGAGACACACAATCGAACCAGACGGCTCCGTTGGGATGATCAAAACGATATTTGGCTCGGAGCCAAGATGACGTTCACCGATCAGGGCTTAGTGGAAACGGTGACTGAGCTGAGCGGAGCGACGCCAGTCGAAGTAAGCAACACAACCTACCATATCGAACGGGAGAAGGGGTTTGCAACTTTTGTGGAAACGGTGACCTCGCCGGATCCCGGCACTGGCAAGGGACCGCTGACAAAGAACTATGCCTATGATGCCCGGTTTGGTATTAAGGTGACGAGTAGCGATGCCAACGGAAACCTGATCAATAGCTGTATTGATGACTTTGGTCGCCCAACGGCTATTCAGGGTCCACGCCAAGGAGGCTCTGCTGCATCAGTCAACTGCCTTGATAAGGCACTCTATCCTTATCTTGATGCGAAGTTTACCAATAATACTGACCTAGCGACGACGAAGAAGCACGAGTATCTCAACGATCCGAACCAGAATAAAATGAGTGTGGTTGAACATTATCTGAATACTTGGACTGATGACGACTGGACCTCATTGACGCGAATTCTGGATGGCCAGGGCCGGACAGTGGCCGTCGACTACCAGAATGATCAAGGAATATCCCAGGGGGTGCAAGCCAAGTACCTTGATGCGTCTCATGTCAGTGGCCACTCTCTGCCGGCTTCTGCAAGCGATCCTTTGAACTGGGTGGACTATTACTACGACACTTTGGGCCGCCGGAGGCAAACAAGCCAACCAAGTTGGGATATGGATGGTAATTCTGCCACGACAACAAAAACCTGGACCTATTCCTATCCGAATACAGTGACAGTGACACAGGCCGCCGGAACCGACGAAAGCATGACACAGACGCGAACTCTTCGCTATTATGGCCGGCAAGCGAAGGTTCACATAGCTCAGATCGGAGATCTTAAAACGACGATTGAGCGCGATGGACTGGCCCGGATCACCCAGGTGACCAATCCAAAGCCAAAATCAGGCGCGTCGGTCATAGACAGTTTGAGATACGACAGTCTTGGTCGCGTGATTGAGCGCAGTGACAGCGGCGCAGGCACTAAGACCTATCAATACGATGTCCATGGCAATTTGTGTGGGATAGGCGACAGCCTGGGCCAAACCGCCCAGTTGTTCTGGGATCCTCTGAGACGCTCAACGGTTCAAAAGCTCTACGAGAAGTCCCCGCAAGGTGCGCCGGTCGACTTATGTTCATCACCTAATGGAACCCTACAATCATCCCTGACAATGACTTACGATGTCGCGGCTGATCAAAGCTATACCAATACCTTGGGTCATCTGACGACAGCAAGTATTACAGTGCCTGATGAGCCTGCGATCAGCTACAACTACAGCTACGATTCATGGTCTCGCCCAATCTCCAGGGACCTGCTGCTGGGGAAACAAGCCAAACAAGCATTTGGGTTAAGTTATGATCCTTTGGGGCGTGTGTTAACGCGGTCATATCCGCTGGCCAACGGAACCCGACCTGTAGCTCAAATGAATTACTGGTCGGAAAATGGCCAACTGAGCAAAGTTGCATATGCAGCAGATGGAGAGAGCTTTGATACTTGGCTTGAGCTCTCTCAATATAACCCCTACAACCAACCTGAAGCAGCAGTTTACGGCAACGAGACCAGCGAGATGTGGTCCTACCAGCAAGATGGCTTGCTGGCATCACACAGGGTTGCCGATGGGGCCGGTACCATACTGCTCAATGAAGCCTTTGGATGGAACCAGCGCCGGGATCTCGAATCTATTCTGGACTGCAACTACAATGGTAATTCCGGCCAGCTTGCCTGCGCTGGTCACACTGGTGAAGCTGAAAACGATACAAGCGTACAGTATGTCTACGATATGTTCCGGCGCTTGAAGAGCGTCAGCGGTTCGGCGGTGGGCCTTTACAGTTATGATGACGCTGGCAATCTGATTACTCGCGACGGTGTGGAGTTTGTCTATGAAGGTAATCAGGTCCAGAGTGGGACTGATGATGAAGCTCCAATTTTCAGCGCTATTTACAATGCAAACGGAGAGATGACGGAACGCAAAACCGGGGATAATCTGGACACTAGTTTAGGACTGAAGTACAGCATTAACGGCTGGTTGCTCGAAACGAAACTCAATGAAAAAACTCATGAGCGCTCGACTTATGATCCCTTCGGACGTCGTGTGGTCAAAACAGTCTATCAAAATGATGGAAGCACCGTCGACCATGTAGTCGTGTACCTGGCCTCCGACTATGAGGTCACTCTTTCCAACGGGGGGGGGGCAGAATATACTGTCTATCTAAACGACGCCGAGGGAAAGTTTGCTGCGCTTACCGAGCCACTGCCTGAGCAGGACGCCCGAGCGTTGATTGACGCTCTTGGAACAGAGGTTTCATTCGAGTCGAAAGCATTCGAAGTAGCGGAACCGCAGTCACTCATTTTCCACCGTGATCAAGTAGCCAGCACCAAAGTGGTAACTGAAGAAACCGGCGCGACCTACGCCAGAGTGACATACGACCCCTGGGGCACTCCAAGCATCGCCCCTGCCGATCACGATAAGTTTCGTCCGTTATTTGGTGGTAAGGAGTATTCAAAAGCCACAGGCCTATACGACTTTAATGCACGCCACTATGACACCTTCTCAGGGCGCTTTGTCAGTGCCGATACTCAGGTTGCAGCCGGTCCTCTGACACCTGATGGCCTCAATAGTTATGCTTACGTCCTCAACAATCCGATAAAGTATACGGACCCTACAGGACATGCACCGATAACACCTCAGCAAGGGGCCTGCACCTTTTTTACATCAACCACCTTTGCTCTTGGTGGAGCCAGGGTAGTTATCGATCATAATGCATTGGGTTATACAGCCATTGGCACTGGGGTATTTGGTCTTGCGAGTTGTGATTACTATAAGTATTTTGAGAGGGCTAAAGAAAAATATTTCGGCCAAGAGGACACCCCTGAAACAGTCGAACCTGTTAATCTGGACAACAACCGTTATGATGTTGGGCTAGACGAAGGTCCTGCTGAAGGGGAAGGTGTGGCTGAAGGGGAAGGTGTGGCTG
>NZ_LMCK01000108.1:526-5075 GCF_001623165.1 Pseudovibrio sp. WM33 | reverse complement strand
ATGGCAAGAAAAAACTTAGAACCATATGGTCACGTGTTCCCCCTGCTCTGCAAATTGCAAAGCTGCTGCGCAATGCTGTCGGGCGTCAAATGCGCAGGACCCAGCACGGTGGTATTTCCATCAGATCTGAGATAGCTGTCTTTGGTTGATAATGCCCGCGTTCAGTTTTGTGGAACTCTGCGAAATAGCTTTTGAAAAACCGCCGCTGCTTTGGCTGGCAACTTGGTGCTTTTTGCTTGCGGTAAATTGTTATATTGCTTGCCGACAGCAATCAGCCCCACCATTCCCTTGCCGAAATGTGGAAGACATTTATATCCATAAACACCTTCCTTCGTCAGCGTGAGGTCATAGGTCGCCTTTAGCCTGCTTCGCCAGGGCGATACTCCTGCAGGTATCATCCCGGAAATTGAGACGGTGTTGTGAGTTCCTCTGACATTCACAAACCGCACGGTATCGCCGACTTGTGCTTCCAGATAGGCAGGGCTGAAGAAATCCCGATCCATTCTGATTGTATGGATTGCACCTGCGTTAGAACCGGTTACTGAGAGTAAAAAGGAAACGAGCGCTGGCATTAAAACAAGCGTACTTCTTTTATTCATGAAGATTGTCTCATGTTTTTTGATTTTGCATGGGGCAACGGTTTTCACCGCTATCTAACTCCTGAATTTGCTCAAGAGTCCCGGCAACCCATAAAACCCTTGTTTTAACGCAGTTTTAGGAACGCTCCGGTTTCGCAGGCGTACGCGACCGCTGAAACCCTTCATTCAGGAGCACCGCAACCGACACGGTCGGCCTTGGATGAAATTTTATGATTATCGCTCGGGCTCCCACTCTTAAAGCTTCGAAATGTCAGAGTAAAAGACCTTCACTTCAGGAGGTTAAGGCCGTGGCAGAAGCAAAAACAACACGGAAAACACTCCCTCCACCCGGATTATCATGGATGGATATTTCTGCCCGGCAGCGCACTGCTATATCTTTGACAATTGCCAGTCCCAGACCAGTTCCCTGCACTTTGCTATCTGGCAACCGCCAAAAGCGCTGAAAAATTTTGTCTCTATAGCAAGATGGAATACCTGGCCCCTCGTCAATCACATCAAGTGTTCCTGCGGGGCTAATTCGAACGCAAATACCAGCGTTTGACGGACACACTGCAAGAGCGTTTTCAACGAGATTACGCAGCAGATCTCCAATCAGCCCTTTCTCACCCTGCACCCAAAGAGGACCTGCTTCCTTTTCCAAGGAGAGCCTGACATTCTTTTTCGTCGCCAAAGGTGCAATATAGGAAAGCACAGTGACAGCTACAGCATTTAGATCACTAACCTTTTCCTGCTCTTCAGATCGCGTTTCCAATCGGGAAATTGTCAGGATTTGATCCACGGAACGAGTCATTCTATCAAGATCACCCCTTAGAGCAATCACTTGAGGCGTTTGTTGCAAGTCCTCCAAACCAGCACCCAACACCTGCAACGGCGTCCTTAGCTCATGCGCAACATTTTCGGTGAAGTGGCGCTGCGTTGTAAAACCATCTTCTATGCCAGAAAGCATGGCGTTTATCGCTTTCACCATCGGGGCTACTTCGGAAGGCAAATCTCTCACAGGGAGCCGCTGGTCAAGAGATTTCGGTTTAATCTGAGCCGTAAGACGCGAAAGATGCCGAAGAGGTTTCAAACTGCGTCTTAACGTATGTGCAGTCACAAAAATTGTTGCAAGCATCATAACCGGAACGACCCAGCCAACATTTGAAAAGAGCTCCATAAAGGCTTGCTGATGACTGCTGGCTTGCAGTGGCTCATGCAAAATAAACAAATGAACCCAGAGCCATCCAAGGATCACAGAAAACGAGCCGATAAGAATGACTGAGATTCGAACGACAAGCTTGTTCTCAAGAGACTGAAGCTTACTCATAAGCTGTCCAACATGTAGCCCAGCCCTCGATAGGTATGAATCTCCAACCCCGCATCCAGTTGTTTGAACTTGCGCCGAAGGTTGTGAACATGAACCGGTATAGTGTTCGACTCTGGAATCTCCAGCCCATAGACTTTGTTCAAGAGATCGTCTTTGGTCACAACGTGCCCACGGTTGCTAATCAAGCTCTCAAGAACCAGCAATTCATGCCTTGGCAAGGGCAAAGCCACCGCGTTGACCGTGGCTGTTCGAGATTTAAAGTTGTAAGAAAGACTGCCGACAGTTTCAGTTTTGCCAAACACGGATCCTGGTCGGCGCAACAAAGCTCGCATTCTTGCAACAAGCTCAGACATCGCAAACGGCTTGATCAGATAGTCATCTGCGCCAGCCTCCAACCCGTCAATGCGATCTTCAATTGCATCACGGGCGGTCAGCATCAGGATTGGCAGATCATTACCTTCCTTCCGAATTGACGAAACAAACTCAATCGCATCTCCATCCGGCAACATTCGATCAGCAATTAACGCATCAAACATCTCAGACTTCATGAGCATTTGCGCATCTTCAACACATCCGCACTGATCTACTGAAAACGCAGCAGCCACCAAGGCCTTTTCAATTTGCTGAGCGATACGTCTTTCATCTTCCACTACTAAAATCCGCATTCAACTCTCTTGTTGACCAGGACACTTACAAACATATGCACATGGTACATCTCAAGCTTAAGCCAAAGTTAAGCCCCAAAACCTTGCGTCCTGTGCGAAGCCTTGCTCAACCCTCTACAATAGCCAACCCAGTATTCTCAACCCTTAGATAGGAACTGTAATGTGTAGGCAGGCACCATTGCTTCACTTTTCATGATGCAGATACAACTCACTTGTCCTGCAAGACCAGCAGCAACCGGGTCAGCTTACAACAGACAGTATTTTATATTGCACACGTTTCCTGGTGGCCCAGTTCAAGATAGGACAGGATCCACTTTGAGGACATCACTGGTCGTTCTCATCACGACACTCAGCTTGTCACCACAACAAACAGCAAGACTATTCCGGCCATCATGAGCACAGGTAATCCAGAGAGCAGTTATAGTCGGTACCTATCGTTTTGCACCTGCGACGCCCTGAGTTTCACTAGAACACCCTTCGGCTCACCAACAGGACACCTTTCGCACCAAGCTAAGTCTCCTCACCCAACAACCAAAGCTTCCACATTCTGGCAGACACCCCGACTACCGAACAAAGAACGCTGCTCAAAAGACCTGCACCCCAAAACGTCCACTCACATGAACAACCTCATCGCAGGCCCGCAAGCACCACCAAAAGCAACAGCTGCCAAGACACCAACAAAGGCAAAACTGACATTCATTGAATATGTATGCTTCTCACTTTCAAAAATTTGCCGAAGCGGAAACTCATCAGCTCCACTCCCCTTCCATCCTCCAGCTGCCGCCAAGGGGGAATAAAGAAGCATAACTCACACCCAAACCGACACTGCCACCACTCCTTTAATCAGCCGGTGTTTTTCGGCCACCACCCCATAGGAACGCAGAAATTCCCAATACCGTTCAAACGAACGCACAAAACAACGCAGACGCGCAAACCAAGAAATTTTCTATCAATATCAATAGGCTGCATCCTCCGCATGTGGAAAAGAAGCCCTAAAACAACCAGATCAACCCCGAATTTACCCAAAAAATTCGTTCCCCTGTGAATTCTTCCAAATTTTTGCATTTTTGGGATTTACAAACCCCGCCAGCGCCCGTAAATACCCCTCAACGAAGACGACGCCGGTATAGCTCAGATGGTAGAGCACCTGACTTGTAATCAGGGGGTCGCGGGTTCGATCCCTGCTGCCGGCACCACTCTTCTCCTTGATTTATCAAGGAAATTTCAAAGCCTCCCTCGGGAGGCTTTTTGCTTTTCTGGCTTTTGTCAGCATATGGTAAGCAAATGGGCGTTTTGGTAAGCAGGATTTCGCCCCTCCTACCCCCTCTAAATTCCCTTTCAACTTAATACTGGAAAAGCTGTGAATGCCGTCACTAGCCGTCAGAGGCAAGGCATTCTGTGGGGTTTGATAAAACGGAAGCTGACAGTCAGTTGTCAGTGTTTGTCAGACTCGACTAAGTCCCATTTAGGCGGGCCAAAAACTCTTCATTTTTGGCAGACAGCGTTGGATCTGGAGTCCAAACAATATCTTGCCCATCCCCTTTGTGACGCGGTACAACGTGAAAGTGGGTATGAAAAGCATCCTGCTGAGCTTCTTTACCATTACTAGAAACAATCTGAATATCGGCGATACCCAGCCTTTCTTTGTACATCAGGCATATGTGTTTGATAGCACGAGTAACAGCAATCAGATCATCCTCGTGAATGTCAAAGATATTGGTAGAATGCCGCTTCGGAACGACCAATGTGTGATACGGAGCAATCGCACCGCGATCAAAGAAAGCAATCACACTTTCATTCTCATAAACCTTTGCATCTGGCTCCAACCGACCTTCTGCAATCTCGCAAAACACACACTTTGACATCACGTTTCCCCAATAACCTTGGATTGGGTCCATCATGTACTGGCCCAAGCCCGGAATAAAAAAGATCCATAAAAGCGATGGAACCAACCTGATCGCATTTTCTTCGGTTTCGGA
>NZ_LMCK01000108.1:0-516 GCF_001623165.1 Pseudovibrio sp. WM33 | reverse complement strand
CCCGCCACATACTGGCAGGTGTCTATCTGCAGAAAAAGCCTCTAGATGGGTTTTACGGAGAATGGATAGTGCCACATGAAGGCTTTAGCGGCCATCATATGTATGTCACCGATGGCTATTTGGCTTTTGATTTTCACGGCTACTCATTGAGAGAAAGCTTGTTCAACCATTTTCGATCCGGCTGGTCAAAAAAGTGCCTCGGATGAAAAGCAGATATCAAAAGAATTGACTTCTCACTCTTAGACACCATTGAGCTAAATCGCCAAAAACATCTCGGTCCAGACCAATACTGGGGTGATCCAGTCAAACGAGCACAACGTTTCCTAGGCGGCATCGATCACAAACGCGCTGCAGCAAAGGCAATACAACTAGGACCTGTCTGCTAGTCACCAATCAAAAAAGGCCTGAGAAGCATCACGCTTCCCAAGCCAGAATATTCCGTGAGAGGCAAAGCCCCTCTTCATTCCGCATTTTTAGTCTTTGGAGACTTCCAGCGCGCAAGGTTCGAGCAGCTCG
>NZ_LMCK01000107.1:0-1741 GCF_001623165.1 Pseudovibrio sp. WM33 | reverse complement strand
CCGGGCGAAGTGTGCCCGCAGGCCAGCATCTTCGTGTGTGAGAGGCCTTTACCGGTGTTGGGCAGTACGGAATTTTTGTTTCCAAAACACGCACGCCTAAACCTACTTGCAGGCTTCATCAGCTTTGTTAAACTCGTTTTATGATCAATGAATCAAAGAAAACAGTCTACTTTTATGCGCAAACTGACGAGTATTCAGAGTTTTCGAACTTCGCGCCGTATGGCGTTGCATTCGATGGGCGTTGGTGGAGGACGGTAGAGCACTATTTTCAAGCAATGAAGTTCCACGATAGTGATTATCGTGAGCGTATTCGGAGTTGTAGTAAGCCGAAGCATGCTAAGGCCCTTGGCATGACAAGGGAAATCCCTCTACGATTGGATTGGGAAGAAGTTAAAGACCAAATCATGTTAGATGCTGTGAAATGCAAGTTCAAAACTCATGAACATCCACGCAATCTACTCCTATCGACCGGGCTAGCGCATATTGCTGAGAATGCACCAATGGATGCTTATTGGGGAGTTGGGCCGGACGGCAATGGCCTCAATCGATTGGGAAAAATTCTTATGCAAGTTCGGGGGGAGCTGCAAAGTGCCAGAATTTAGCTTTTTTGATAGATGTAGGTCCTTGCGTCTGCTTTTCTGCGATACGCCTTAGGCACCAGCTCTTGGCGGAGGATATCTGCAGTTTTCATGGGCATGAACATGCGCAGGGGGTTAGATGGGAGGCTTTGAAACTGAAGTCTCTCATAGATTGCTTTTCTGCTGGCGACCTTCTCCGGGTTTCCGCAGTCGAGTACATCAAGCATGATTACAGCAGCAGCATAGCCAGATTGCGATGCGCGAGAAGCACGGCATAGGACATCGATCAGAAGGTCTTCTCCAATCTTTTGCCCCCGGTAGCGAATGTCTCTGCCGATCATGGAGATATACACGGCAGAAATTGAACCATGGCGCGGCGCTGTCCGTTTGTATTTGCCCGGAAGGTCCTGATAATGGACTGCATGGGCATTCATGGCATAGAAACCTGCAGTGTCTCCATTGGAGCTGACCATCACGTAGATTGACGTGTTGCCCGCAGTCCTGAGTTTGTTGGCTGTCTTCTTAAAATAATTATCGACCTGTTCAACGCCACAAGAAAAGCTCGCTCTGTCATGCTTCTCAGGATCGAAAGCTTCAATGAAAAACTGCGGTTCAGCCCCATCCGCAGATGATGACTTTTCCTGAACGCTTACGTCCGTCAACGGCTGGTCACTCGTGTCTTGTAGCGTTTTGCTGCGGTGACGAGTGCTTCATTTGGATCTGATGGTGTTTCCAGAGCAGCAGTGAAGGCAGCATGATCGACGGCTTCGAGGCGGGTGTGCTCATGCGCTTCAATCACGCGTTCTGCTTCTCGCAGGGCGGCGCTCATCGTAAAGGTGGAGTCGTCCACGCCCGACAATGCTGCAGCATGCTGTATAGTCGCCTTTATGGGGGCCTTGGTGCGGAAGTTCATCCGCTCCGTGTTGCGGCCCTTGATCTCTTCGGTTTCATCGTTGAATCCAAGCATCGCGTACCTCCTTTGGCCTGTGTCGCCTTTGTATTTTTGTACGTCATATGTGCGTACGAATCAAGAAAGGTGCACTTTATGGCTGGAGGCTGTGGTTGAGCAAAAACTTATTCCCCTTGCTGTTTCTGGATTTATCTTAGTTTTGTGCCCACGCAATCGGGCAGGAGTGGACCGTCCATTCCGCGGCGTGGGTGGG
>NZ_LMCK01000106.1:0-476 GCF_001623165.1 Pseudovibrio sp. WM33 | reverse complement strand
TCCGCTTTCCTAACTATAGGGGTGGATGGGGGAGGCTCAGCAACACCCGCTCTCCTTTCACTGGATAGCTTTCCGGCCACCGGATATCTAAGAGCCGCCGCTTTGAAAGCTTTGCAGTTGTGACGGCATTGGACTGATTGCCACCAAGCACGTGATAGTGGCCGGCACTCTCGGAAACGTAGAAACCAACGTGCCCGTTCCAACCGCGAGGACTACCGCGCCAGAAGACGAGAATAGAGCCAGGCACCCCTTTATCTAACCGTCTGCCGTATTTTGCCCATTGCCGAGACCCTAGAGGATTTGCTGGCAGGCGATCAGAAACAAGGCTCATGCAATGGGCGACAAACAGACCACACCAAGGGGTTTCATCAGTCTGGTAGGAGATGCCCAACTTACTCGCCCAAACTGTTCCCCGTCGCCGCCTTATGGACAGATTGATTGAATTGAATAAGGGAGTGTTTTGGCCCATGATCATG
>NZ_LMCK01000105.1:2787-37382 GCF_001623165.1 Pseudovibrio sp. WM33 | reverse complement strand
GGGCGCCACGCCCAAGCTCGTGGCGCCCGAACCGTTCTGATTACATCAACATGTCATCAGAACCGTAGTCTGCATTGCCTTCCAGCACTGGTGCATCTGCTGCAGCAACTTCCACAGTTTCAGATGCAGGGTTGAGGGCGTCATAAACGTCCTTAATACCTTCAGCGATGTTGGTGATGACGCTGACAACGGCCGTAACTGGGTTTGATGTGGCAACCCCCACGGCTATGTCCACAACAACGTCAACAATAGTGTCAACCACAGCTTCAAATACGCCTGCGATCTTCTGACCAAGCTCATGCTGACCAAATGCATCGGAGACGGTTTCAATCACTGCGCTAACAGCTTTGGTTACGACGTTTGCGATTGCTTTGAATGGATTCCACCAGCCCATGTCTTTATCCCTTTCAGACAAAAGTTAGATAAGTTTCACCGCTCCCGGAGCGCACTCCGAGGTACAGTGATGTTAAATTGTTGGTGTGATACCGCTGGCAGGAGGTCCTTCAGATGGCTACACGTCACGTGTTGGCTTCAAAGGGTCCCAATCCAAGTCGGATCTCTATTTCGGAGAAGTCCCTGGACGCACCTGAATACTGCTAATGCCGCATTCGGAATGCAAGTCTACACTACGAATACATGTCATAGCCTAGCCTCCCAGCTTCGCTAAATGCTCACAATGAGCGTGCCTCATAGCGACAAACGTTTTGAGTAACGTTTAGTGTCACCCAACCAACTTCAGTTACCTGAAGTCCTAATCAAATCCCCTATGCATAACTTGCATTAATCTCATCATACCACTTTGAATACACATTGCAGATACGATGCAATCCGCCAGTTACACATCCCCGTTTTGGGAGGTGACCTGATCTGAGTTCAATATTTGGCCGTAATTGGGGCATAAATGTGGCGAAGAAATCTATACTCTTAGATCTAGAATAAATGTTATCCAAATGTTTAGTGTAAATACAACTCTAGGTATTATTGAAATATCAGTATTTTTATACTTATGATATATTAAATTTATCTTACATAAAAATTTATCGATAAAAATCACCTTACGTTTGAGTAAGTTACCCCATGTGACGTAATGCATGTCACACTCATGTGCGTGTCAACACAAAAAATATGAGGGTGACACTCATTTTATAGTGAAAATATATCACCAAGGTGCCGTTTAGGTCATATATTTACCTTAAAAGTGACCACACAACGGCAAATCAGGGCAATCAAAGTGGATAATAGTGTCAGTTGAAGAGGACAAATCCGGAAATCTAGAAATGAGGAATCCAGCGTCTGTGCGCACTTAATGGTTTAATCAAACTAAGCTGATGAACTTCAGATTGCTTACTCTAAGTAAATACCCCGACCTACTTTCGTAGATCAGAGTATCCAGAGATCGGCACTTACGGCAGGTGGTTCAGGAGGCGCTAACCTCCGGGCCTGCTGCGGATGTTCTCAGGCAGCCATGTGGCAACCTCAGGGAACGCGATCAGAACAAAGACCATCGCAACCATGATCAGGAACATCGGGAACGCTGCACGCGCAATGAACCCCATCTGATAGTTGGTCATGCCTTGCAGGACGAACAGGTTAAACCCGATCGGCGGCGTGATCTGCGCCATCTCAACCACCACCACAATGAAGATACCAAACCATATCAGGTCAATACCAGCCTGACGGATCATTGGTTCCACCACCGCCATGGTCAGCACCACGGACGAAATCCCATCCAGGAACATGCCGAGGATCACGTAGAACACCAGCAGTACCATCAGCAGCTCAAAGCGGCTGAGCTCCAGCGTTGCGATCATGTCAGCCAGACCGCGCGGCAGACCCGTAAAGCCCATGGAAAGCGACAGGAACGCAGCACCGGCAAGGATCAGTGCAATCATAGAGGAGGTGTAGGTCGCCCCCATCAAACTGCTCGTGAAACTTTTCCAGGACAGCGAACCCTGTGAAGCTGCAAGGATCAGACTTCCAATCACACCAAAGGCTGCAGCTTCTGTCGCCGTTGCGTAGCCCAGATACATGGAGCCAATCACAATGAGGATCAGCAGGATCACAGGCAGCAGGAAGCGGGTGTTCTTCACCTTCTCAGTAAAGCTCATCTTAGGTTCCGCTTTCGGATTCCATTTAGAAGAGACTTTGGAGGTGATGGCCACATACGCCATGAACATGCCAGCCAGCACGATGCCCGGCATAATGCCTGCAAAGAACAGCTTGGAGATACTCTCGTTGATGGTCACACCATAAACTATCAGCGTCAGAGATGGCGGGATCATCAGACCCAGCGTTGCTGCACCAGCCAGCGTGCCAATGATCATCTTTTCCGGATAATCACGCTTACGCAGCTCAGGGATAGACATCTTGCCAACGGTGGTCAGTGTCGCGGCAGAAGAACCAGAGACCGCTGCAAAGACTGTACAGCCCACAATGTTGGTGTGAACCAGACCGCCAGGAAGGCGGGCCATCCAAGGGGCAAGGCCACGGAACATATCTTCCGATAATCGGGTTCGATACAGGATTTCACCCATCCAGATGAACAGCGGCAGCGCCGTCAGTGTCCAGGAGGAGGAGGCCGACCAAATGGTCGTCAACATCACGTCGCCAACAGGGCGGGTGGTGAACAGTTCCATGCCAACCCATGCCACACCCATAAGTGCCAGACCGACCCAGACGCCGGTGCCAAGCAAGGTGAACATGACAAACAGGAACAGAATGATAATGCTTATATTTTCCATTGCTCTTATTCTCCGGCAACTGCTTCTTCAAGTTCAGGCGCAATACGGTGCTTGCCAGTGAATATGAGTTGAAGGAGGTGGTCTGTGAGAGCAATCGCAAGGATCAAGGCACCAAGGAACATGAAGCCCTGTGGGATCCAAAGCGGTGTGCGGTCCTGTCCCTGACTGATGTCATTGAACTTGTGGGACCAGTAAACGAAACGGTAGGCGTAGTACACGAAGTACCAGATCGTGGCGGAGCCAATGGCAAAACACCAGATTTCCAGAATGCGCTGTGCGGTCTTGCCCAGCATTTGGTGCAGGATGGATACGCGAATATGGATGCCCTTGTTCAAGGCATTGGCAAATGCAAGGAAACTGGCGGCGGCCATGGCATAGCCTGCATATTCTGCGGCGCCCGGAAAGACCTCTCCCGTCCAACGTGCCAGCATCTGCACGACAATCAGTCCGAGGATGGCAATCAGACAAAGCGCGGAAAGAACTCCAGCTGTCTTGTAGATCCCATCCAGCCCTAAGCGCAGTGCGCGTGTCAGCTTCATTGTTCTCCCCCTCGAAAAAAGAAAAGCCGGAGTTCCAAAAGGTTCTCCGGCTTTTGCGTGCTTATTTCATTGCTTTGAAGGTGCTGACAACAGCCTTGCCATCGTCACCAGCAGCTTCAAGCCATTCTGCAGTCATGGTTGCACCAATTTCCTGCAGGTCAGCTTTCATCTGGTCACTACCCTTTTCAACCTTCATGCCGCCTTCACGCAGGCCATCAAGGGTGAAGTTTGTGTAGTCGATAGAACGCTTGAGGCCAGCTGCTTCTGCTGTTGCCGCACAGCCCTGAATGATGCCTTTGTTCTTTTCAGAAACACCAGACCACACATCAGAGTTGACGAGCATGTAGTTGCGTGGCAGCCATGCATCCACTTCGTAGAAGTAGTTGAGGCTTTCCCAAACTTTACGATCGTAACCAGTTGCACCGGAGGAGACCATGGAGTCAGCAACACCGGTTGCAAACGCCTGAGAGATTTCAGCTGCTTCAATGGAAACTGGCAGCATGCCTGTCAGCTCAGCAAGACGCGCAGTTGCGGTGTTGTAAGAGCGGAATTTAATGCCTTCCATGTCAGCAACAGAGTTGACTGCATTTTTGAAGTACAGACCCTGAGGAGGCCATGGCACAGAATACAGCAGGGTCAGGTTCTGTTCGCCAAGAACCTTTTCAAGCGCTGGCTTTGCAGCAGTCCAAAGCTTTGCCGCATCATCAAAAGATGTTGCGAGGAATGGAACGGAATCCACACCGAACAAGGCATTTTCGTTTTGGTGACCGGAAAGCAGACGCTCTCCGATTGGCACCTGACCTGTCTGAACTGCGCGCTTGATGTCGCCGCCCTTAAACAAGGAGCCCCCCGGATGAGTGGTTACTTCGATTTCACCACCAGTGCCAGACGTAATACATGCTGCAAATTCTGCACCCGTTACTGAATGGAAATTGGACCCTGAGTATGCCATTGGCAGGTCCCACTTTTCCGCAGAAGCAGCAGTTGCCCCCAACGCCATAGCGGAAACACTCAAGGTGACCAGTAGACTAGACTTCTTCATATGTTCTCTCCTCCAAGAAAATTAGTGATGCCCTCAATTAAATCTTTGCGGATCGTAAGGGCTTATATCGTTATTGGGGCGTTTACCGCTGATCAGATCAGAGACCAGCCGCCCGGTTTTTGGACCGCCCGTCAGGCCGATGTGGTGGTGCCCAAACGCTGCATAAACACCGCTTTTGCCCACTTCACCGATGAGGGGGAGACTGTCCGATGGCGCAGGGCGGAAGCCCAACCATTCTTCTTCGCTTGATGCTTCCAGATGCGGGAAGCTCTCGCGAACCTTTTTCCGTAGTAGAGCCAGAGGAGCCTTGGAAGCACCAGCTTCCAGCCCGCCAAACTCAACAACACCCGCACAGCGCAATCCCTGTGCCATTGGTGTTGCCACGAACTTGCCGGAGGCGACCATGATTGGTTGGCTCGGCTGCTCGCTCGGGTTCTTGAATAAAATGTGGTAACCGCGCTCGGCTTCCAGCGGCACGTTGATGCCAAGCTTATTCATCAAAGGCTTGGACCAGACGCCCGTTGCCAGAACGGCACGATCGCACTCAAAACGTCCTCTGTCAGTCATGACAGCTGAAATTGAGCCGCCCGACAGATCGAAATCCTTCACTTCAGCCTGCACAAACGTGCCGCCCATCTCTTTGAAAATCTGCACCAGATCCTGAACATATGCACCCGGGTCCTGAATGAACCCATGATCACGCATCAACGCCAGCAGTTTGATGTTCCTGGCAAGGATTGGTTCCATCTCGTGAACGGCGTCGCCTTCAATCAATTCCGGCACAAACCCGGCTTTGCGACGCAGTTCCCAGGTGTATGCGTCTGCTTCAAAGGCGGCTCTGTCGTTGTAGGCAAAGCTGTAGGTGCTTTCCTGCAGCCACTTTGCAGCGCTGGTTCCGTCCACCAATGCATGGTGCTGGTCCACACTGTCACCAACAATCGGCGTCAGCCCCTGCGCAATGCGGCGGGTTTCCTTATCCGTTGCGTGCGACAGATAACGTGCCAGCCAGCCCGCCAGCTTCGGCAGATAGCTCCAACGCAGGAACAGCGGGAAGTTTGGATCCAGCAGAAGCTTTGGGCCTTTCAGGATCAAACCCGGCGCTGTGACTGGCGCCACGGAGCAGCTGGCCAGAACACACGCATTGCCAAAGGATGCGCCCATGCCGGGCTCCCCCTTGTCGATGAGGGTCACATCATGACCCTCACGCTTCAACCATAAAGCTGCTGATACACCAACGATCCCTGCACCGATGACGACGACATTATTTTTATTCATGCAGCCCCCAGCACCGCACTCTTGGAAATCGCATAGTGCTCAACTTTCTCCAGATCCGGCCGGCCTCCCAAGCCTGCCGTTTGCGGAACGATCACATCGCCGCCTCTGGTTTCAAATGGCGTTTCCATAAGGTCTTCTACTAGGAAGTATTTTGCCTGATAAAACTCACAAGCTAAAGTGATTTCTGGCGTTGCAGCAATCATATGCGTTCCGGCAAGGTGGGCGAGGCCGGATTCAAACATGTCGCCACCATAAGCACTCATACCAGCGGTTGCGGCCATGCGGGCTACAGTTTGGGCCGAGTCAAGCCTCCACTCTTCATTATTTTGACTGAAACACCGTCAGCTATCCCCATGTTAATCGCGGTCAGCATATCCTCTGGCCCAAAGATGCTTTCGTCCGCAAGAAGCGGCACATCGATGGAATTTCGGATAGTTGCCATAAGTTCCCGAAGGTTATGCGCAACCGGCTGTTCGATAAAATCTGGTTGAAAACTCGCGATGTCGCGAACGCACGCTAGGGCACTATCGTGGTGCAGACCCTGATTGTAGTCCACGCGAATGGAAAACTCAGGATAGCTCATGCGTAGGCGCTCCATACGCATCATATCAAACTCGTGACCCTTAAAGCCGGTTTTGAGCTTGATGATGCGCACACCATCCTCTTTCAAACGTTCCATCAATGCCAAATCACGATCGAAATCAGGATCAGCAATAGAACAGGAAAGAGGGATCGTATCGCGGCATTTGCCACCCAGAAGCGCCCAGACCGGCAAATCAGAGATTCGGCCCTGTAGGTCGAGCAGTGCTGTTTCCAGAGCTGCTTTCGCCTCGGTACAATGAGCAACCGCCTTTTGGGCGTCCTTCATGATCGTGGCGCGTTCACCAATGGTGCGGCCAACAACAAGCGGACGGATGTAGCGGTCGAGCGCCGCAAAGGTGGCTTCTGCAGAACCTGTGAAGACAGACCACGGCGAGGCTTCCCCCCAACCGGTTTCGCCCCCCTCCGCCGTTAAGCGGAGGATGACAATATCAACGGCGTGTTCAACAGAACCAATGCCATGGTCGCGGCGGGCATTTACTGGCAGCTGTACGTGCCAGACATCCATCCCGGTGATTTTCTGTTCAGCGTTCATGGCTCTTATCCCATCCAGCGACGTACAGGGGCGTTTGCTTCTTCAAGAGGCTGCGTCACAACATCAATCAGCGTTGGGCCGTCATGTTCGATTGCCTCTTTGAGGACACGCTCCAGATCATCAGGATTTTCAACACGCCAGCTCTTCACACCATAAGCAGCGGCAACAGCGGCCTGATCAGTGCGGTTGAAGTCTACATTGTAGTAGCGCGCATCTGTGTCTGCATACTGGCTCGCTTTAATCCAGCCGTAGCTGGAGTTAGAGAACACGATGTACGTGATTGGCGCACGGGAGCGGCACACAGTCTCTAGCTCACCACAGGTGAAGCCGAAGGAGCCATCACCCATCATGGCAACCACTTTGCTGGTTGGACGGCCATACCATGCACCCAGCGCTGCAGAGAGCGAGTAACCCAATGCGCCATGCGCGCGGTTGGTGATGAAGTAACGACCAGACTGCGGCAGCTGGTAATAAGCAGAGAAGTACGGACAGGAGGTGCCTGGATCGGAGATCACTGTGGCATCAACCGGCAACACCTTCATCATCGCATCAATCACGCGTTCAGGACGGATTGGCGCTTCACCGCTTTGAGCCAGTTTGTTGAAGATCTCGAACTTACGTTTCTTGATGTCTGCAACAGCAGCAGCACCGCCGAAAGTGTCAGCGCCCTGATCGCGTTTGTCGAGAACAGCGTTGACCTGCGCAAGAGACAGCTTGAGGTCACCAACAACGCCAACTTCCACTTCGTAGTTGGCACCGATCACCATTGGGTCGTTGTCGAAGTGAACAACACGGGTCTTAGCAGATGGCGCTTCCCAGCGGGAAGTGGTGGTGGAGCCGGCACGAGCCCCCATGAACACCACAAGGTCCGCATTGGCCATGGCTTCCCATGTCTCGTCCGTTCCGCCATTGGACCCGACTACACCGACACAGTTTGGATGGGTTTCAGCCAGTGAACCCTGACCGGAGATAGACGTTGCAACCGGAATATCGAGACGGGATGCCAGACGCTCCAGTTCTTCCATAGCACCAGCAATCACAACACCGCCGCCGCACACAATAAGCGGTTTCTTCGCAGAAAGGATCGCATCAACCGCAGCTTCAGCAGCACCTGGAGCAGGGGCCTGAGGGTAAGCTGGATATGATGTCAGCTGCTGGTCTGCCCAGATGTCAGAGGCATCGACCGCATCATACTGAATATCGTAGGGCAGGCCGAGATGAGCCGCACCGGAGCGACCGGTTGTCATGGCACGGAAGGCTTTACGAACCATCCGCGGAATGTGGTCAGCGCGCTTGATCACGGTGTTCCACTTGGTCAGCGGACGCATCAGCGCTTCCTGATCCACTTCGGTCAGTGGGTACTTGCCGTAGGATCCAACAGAAATGTCTGTCGTGATGCCAAGCACAGCATAAGAGCTTTCAGAGGCTTCGATCAGACCCGGCAAAATGTAGGTTGCGCCACCACCAGACGGCCCCTCACACACACCCGGACGTCCGGTCACTCGTGAATACGCATCGGCCATGTAAGTGGCACAGCGCTCATCACGGGTCAAAACGTGGGTCATCTTGTGATCAAGCTTATACATCGCGTCATAAAACGGCAGTGTTGTATCGCCGCAAAGACCGAAAATGTGCTGGACGCCCTGCGCCTCCAGCATTTTTACCATGGCTTCTGCACCATTCATCTTATTCGTCACAGTGTCACCTATCAGACCCGTCCCACCCGTTAAGCAGGCAATTTACTAAACCCGAAGAATGCAGAATCGATTGCACTCAAAATTGTATACAGCACAATATTCAATATTGAGCGCAGGTCAAATGGAATGTACAGTTCACCTATGACATGGTAAGTGCTGAGCCGATTTTTGGGGCCTGCAACGGCAGGATTGAGAGCGATTTTGGAATGACAAAAGCTGATAGCAACGTGGACCGCATCTACGAAAAACTACGGAAAATGGCGGCCGATTTTGAATTTAAGCCGGATGCCCGTATCAACGAGAGCGCATTATCCACAGAGTTGGGCGCAAGCCGCACACCCTTGCGCGAGGCATTGAATCGTCTCGTGGCAGAAGGCTTCCTCACATTCCAGAGTGGCCGCGGCTTCTTTTGCCGCCCTTTGAGCCCGAAACTTATTCTTGACCTTTATGAAGCGCGTGTCGCCATTGAGACGGAGATTGTCCGCCTTGTTTGCCGCCGGGCCAGTGATGAAGAACTTCAGGATCTGATGGAGTTTTTGAAGTCCACTGAACCGGACTACGACAGCAGCGACGACCCGATGGAGCTTTTGAGCATGGATGAGGCCTATCACATGCGCATCGCCGCCCTGTCTCAAAGCAACGAGCTGGTCCGCATTCTGGAAAACCTGAATGACCGCGTGCGTTACATCCGTCTTGTCGACTTGAAATACCTACGCGGCAAGACACCTGTTTCTACGCAGGAGGAAGCCCAGCTTTCGGCCCACCGTGTGGTGTTGACCGCCCTGATCAACCGGGATGAAGACAAAGCCGTTTCCACTATGCGTCACCATATTGAACGACGCCGCGATGAAGCAACAGAGGCGGTGCGCATCGCCTATTCGCAGCTCTACGTTCCAGCAGATTAACGCGAGTACCAAAAGCAAAGCAGGTCGCAGGTCCCCAACACTTAACCTGCTTTGCCCCCCAATTTTATAGAAGAGGTTTTGAATTATGTCCGTTGAGTATGGAGGCAAGACCGTATTTGGTGCCTCAGTCGGCATTCTCATGCTGGAAACCAAGTTCCCGCGTATTTACGGCGACATCGGCAATGCCCAGACATGGCCGTTTCCAGTGCATTATCGCGTGGTCCGCGGTGCGACCCCAAACAAGGTGGTGCGCAATGATCCACGTGAGCTGGTGGACCTGTTTGTTGAAGCTGGCCGCGATCTGGTGCGGACAGGCTGCGATGGCATCACCACCAACTGCGGTTTTCTGGCTCTCATTCAGGACGAGGTGAAGGAAGCGCTTGGCGTACCCGTCGCAACATCTTCCTTGATGCAGATCCCAAGCGTGCAGCAGCTTCTGCCGAAGAACAAGCGCGTCGGCGTCATCACCATTTCCAAAGAAACATTGACCAAGGAGCACCTGAAAGCAGCAGGCGCACCCGAAGATACGGTGATTGTGGGCACAGATGGTCTGCGCAACTTCACCCGCGAAGTGCTGGATGACTATGACGCCATCAACTTTGAAGATGCCCGTCTGGATCTGTTGGACGCTGCCGCAGAATTGGTGACCAAAAACGAAGGCATTGGTGCGATCGTGCTGGAGTGCACCAATATGGTGCCCTATGCCAACGACATCCGCAAACTCACCGGATTGCCCGTCTATTCCATCTACACCTTCGTGAACTGGTTCCAATCCGGTCTGGTTCCGCGTAAGTTCCCGCTGGAACTGGATGACCCGCGTTTGAATTTAGCGACTTACGGAAATTAATCGATGTCGAAGCCTAGTCAGATTGAACAGATAAACACAAACGGCCTCGTTTTGCTTGGCTGCGGAAAGATGGGCTCAGCCATGCTGAAGGGCTGGCTGGAAGCAGGCGTTTTGCCTTCCAGCACAACTGTGATTGATCCTTATCCATCTGACTGGTTGCGGTCGCTGGAAGATCACGGCCTAAGCCTGAACAGGCAACTGCCGGAAGCTCCCGCAGTGTGCATTCTGGCTGTGAAGCCACAGATGATGGGGGATGCAACCCCTCAGGTCGTCGCGCTAGGCGGTGGCAGCACCGTTTTCATTTCCGTTGCAGCAGGCACAAACCTGACCACACTTCTTTCTCTGGTAGGTGAGGGCAGTCCGATCATCCGCGCCATGCCAAACACACCGGCAGCTATTGGACGCGGCATTACCGCACTCATTCCAAACAGCCATTGCTCGGAAAGCAATCTGGCTATGGCACAGGAACTGCTCGCCGCTGTCGGGCAGACCGTTGTGCTGGAAAACGAAAGTCAGATGGATGCTGTGACGGCAGTCTCCGGCTCTGGACCTGCCTATGTGTTCCACCTGATCGAGTGCCTCGCCAAAGCAGGCGCAGAGCAAGGGCTGCCGGAAGAACTGGCGATGCAGCTGGCTAAAGCCACCGTTGGCGGAGCAGGACAGCTGGCAGAAGATGCCAGCGACGACCCTACCCAGCTGCGCATCAATGTGACATCTCCAAATGGCACCACAGCCGCGGCGCTCGATGTGCTTATGAACGAAGAGGACGGTATGCCGCCACTCCTTTCCCGCGCTGTTGCAGCTGCCAAAAAGCGCAGTGAAGAGCTGGCCTAGTCTCCTGCGTTATCACGAGATATGAAACCCCGCTTTCCATCAGGACGGCGGGGTTTTCTTTTGCTCTGACACACTCTCAAGACTTTGGGCTTGACCAATTTCAATTATTATATAACCATACGGTTATGCAACAGGTGAACCAGACACCCCAACCAGAAAACCTTGATGCCGTGTTTGCAGCACTGGCCGATCCTACGCGCCGTGCAATCCTGACCCGGCTCGCCAATGGAGACGCATCGGTCAACGAGCTGGCTGAGCCATTTTGCATGAGCCAGCCTGCCGTCTCAAAGCATCTGAAGGTTCTGGAACGGGCAGGGTTGGTTGAACGCGCCATAGACAAGCAACGCCGCCCGGCACGGCTCAAAGCTGAGCCCATGCGTGAGGCGGTAAAATGGCTGGAAGAGTTTAGCAAGTTCTGGTCATCCAGCTTCGATCAGCTGGATGATCTTCTGAAGGAATTGAAGAAATCCGAGAGTTGAGGAGGGAATTGGAATGAGTGAACTACCAACCTATGTACTGGAACGCACCTTTAACGCCCCGCGCGAGCTGGTTTGGCGTACATGGACCGAGCCGGATCTTATTTCGCGCTGGTACGGTCCCAACGTGGAAAGCATCGTCCACCAGCTGGATGTCAAACAAGGCGGCCTTTGGCTGCATGAGATGAAGTGGGGAGACAATTCCAACTTCCAACGCGTTGAATATACAGAGGTCTCAAAACCTTCAAAACTGGTATGGCTGCACGCAACGTCTGACGCTGACTGGAATGTGATTGCCAGCCCGATGATGCAGGACTGGCCTCGTGTTTTGCTGACCACCGTCACCTTCGAGCAAGACGGCGACCAGACCAAAATGCGCCTCACATGGGTTCCCCATGACGCCACAGAGGCCGAGATAGCCTGCTTCGAGGCAGCCATCGGCGGCATGAACCAAGGCTGGAATGCCGGTATGGGCCTACTGGAAGAACTGCTCGCCGAGCTTCAGGCAAGTTTGACGGCGTAAGTTGTGGTGGAGACCTCTCCTCAGCCCCGACCTCTCCCTTGGAGGCGGGGTTTTTTCTTGCGCGGATTGTCGCATTCTGCCCCTCAGGCAACAGCTTATGCGCAGAAATGTGCCCTATCGGAAATAATATAAGTATTTGCTCTCATTATATTTTTGCATATTACCGAGCGGAATAGTTCAAAATTTAATTTGTTATTAGTAAGTGCACCATACCCCTAAAACTAACAGTGGTATTCTCAGAAAATACCCGCAGCGGAAAATAAGAATAGCAACGGGGCACTTATGCACTTTTCCGGAATTAACCTGACCACCAAAATAGCTTCAACCGTTTCATTTGCCATTGTCGTAACAATCGGTGTTCTTGTGCTGGCCGCAGACCTGTTACTCTGGGGTACGCTGAGCGATGAGGTGGACAAACGTCACAATATCAATCTTCGCATCGCGGCTGCACAGTTCCAGCAGGAACTCCCATCAGCAACCGTGAAGCTGGATCACAATTCTAATGTTGCCAAAATCATCACAAATGATCCTCTGAGCTTTTCAGGGAACGATCTTGTTGACCAGATTGGGCATCTGACTGGCGAGACCGCAACTGTTTTTGTGTGGGATGACGCAACCCAGGATTACTGGCGCAAAACCACCAACATCAAAAACAAGAAGGGTGAACGCGCCGTCGATACACCACTCGGCAAAACTGGCAGTGTTTATCCAATTATCAAGTCTGGCAAGACCTTCCGCGGTGAAGCCGACATCCTCGGCATGGCCTATTACACCCTGTACCAGCCAATCTTTGACAGCAACAATCGCGTGATTGGTATTCTTTATGTAGGCGTTGAAAAATCCCACATTGAAGCGCAGGTTGATAACGTCACCTGGAACCTGCTCTACGCCGCACTTGGACTGGGGCTTGTTCTTGTTCTGATGGCCTACTTCGGCTTCAAATTCATGCTGAAGCCGATTCCTGTGATGACGAAGGCCCTGCGTGATTTGTCCGAGAACAAGATGGACATCAAGATTGCGTATTCCACTCGCTCTGATGAGATTGGTGAGATGGCGCAAGCGATCGAAGTTCTGCGCCAGAACAACGTAGAGCGTATTCGCCTGCAAGAGCAAAGCGATGAGGAATCCGGTGCTCGCGAAGAACGTCAGAGCCGCATCGAGAACCTGTTGAGCCAGTTTGGTGCCGAAGTCACGCAAGCACTGCAGAGTGTGGATCAGCGTTCTGCGGAAATGGAACACACCGCCACCCGCCTGACCGGCATTGCAGAGGATTCTGCTTTGCGTTCCAACACCGCTCGTGATGCCTCCGAAGAAGCCTCAGCCAATGTGCAGACGGTTGCGACCGCAGCTGAAGAGCTGAGCGCCTCCATTGAAGAGATCAGCCGCCAGCTGGGTGAGACCAACCGTGTGGTGGGCGCCGCAACCAGTGGAGCAGAAGAAAGCAGCCAGAAGGTTCAGGCGCTTGACAGTGCTGCGCAAAAGATCGGCGAAGTCGTCAACCTCATCCGCGATATTGCAGAGCAGACCAACCTGCTGGCGCTCAACGCAACCATTGAAGCAGCACGTGCTGGTGAAATGGGCAAAGGCTTTGCAGTTGTGGCCTCCGAGGTGAAGGAGCTGGCAACCCAGACCTCCAAGGCAACCGAGGAAATCTCTGCGCAGATCTCAGGCATCCAGAACTCCTCCAAGGAAACCGTGGAAGCCATTGTTGGCATCAGCGACACCATGAGCGAAGTGAACAAACACGCCACTTCCATCGCCAATGCTGTTGAACAGCAGGGATCCGCGACCATGGAGATCAGCGAGAACGTTCAGATGGCAGCGCAGGGCACCCGCAGCGCAGCACACAACGTGAGCGAAGTGTCTGTGAAAGTGACGGAAACGCAGGAAGCCGCCTCTCAGGTGCTTGACGCATCGCAGGCAGTTGCATCCAACGCAGCGCTCCTGCGCAAAACCATCAACTCCTTTATGGATGATATTCGCGCCGCCTAAGCACTATGCCTCTTAGGAGCGTAATGACTTGAAGAGGCCCTGCATTCCATTGGTGATGCAGGGCCTTTTACATTCAAACGAAATGATCATCGCCCGTTCACTCGCCTGTTTTTACAAGTGAGGCACTGATAAACCAGCTGGAGAACACATGAAAAACCTCAAATCGAATCTCCAGCTAATGGCCTGTACGTTGCTTGCGAGCGTGAGCTTATTACTGACGAGCGGTCATTTCACAGCGGCCTTAGCGTCTGATCAGGACCTGATCCTCATTGCTGCACCATCCATTGCTGATACCTACGATGACCCCGAGTATGCAGCGCTGTTTCAGGATATCGTGGATTTCGACATCACCTACGCAAATGCTATTTATGGCAACGACGAGGTGCGGATCGTTGTAGATGCACAGACGCGGTCTTACTTTAAAGGCAAGGTGCCGGACGAGGTCCTTATCAATGACTATCTCCCGCACATTTGGGCGCGGGATTACACCGTCATCAACCCAGGCAAACCAGTTCAGTTCCGCTATACTCCTGTCACCTTTGAAGGTGATCAGTCGGTCGCAGATGAAATGCAGGGCGGCTTCAATGCCTTTGCCAATGCGAAAGGGCTGACATTTGCTCAAACCGACTACCTGTTGGATGGCGGTAATATCGTTGATAACCACGCAGGCCGGGTGATCACCACAACGCGCTTTCTGGAAGACAATGACCTGTCCTATGAAGACGGCAAGGCAGTTTTGAAGGAGCTGCTGAACGCGAAAGAAGTCGCGATCTTGCCTCCAGATGAAGAGGTGATGGCCCACAGCGATGGCATGGCGATGTTTGCGGAAGACAACACCATCATCCTCAACCGCTACGATGATCCCATGAGGACCGAGATCACCGAGGAACTGGAGGCATCTTTTCCTGGCATCAAGATTGTTGAAGTCGACGCTATGTGGGATGAAGCTGATCTGTCCAGCGCCTGCGGGGTCAACGTCAACGCGACGATGACCAGCAAATTCATCTACATGCCGCATTTTGGCGACCAGAACAGCAATGATGTCTTAGAGACCATCCAAGCCAACACCAGCAAGACGGTTATTCCGGTACCAGCCAGCAAAGTGTGTAAGCTGGGCGGTTCAGTCCGTTGCCTCACCCTTCAGCTGAAAGGTAAGGCGGCACAGGCAGTTCTGAGAGATTAGGTCAGCCAACACGGGTCACTGCTCTGCTGCACTCAGAAAATCTGGCCGATTGCATCCAGAAGGCCCAGTGTCGCTGTTAGCAACAAAAAGCCACCCAAGCCCGGCACGACCCAGTTAAACACTTTGCTTTCATCAAAGACCTGAAGCGAGATCTGTCCCAGAAAACCGTAGGCTAAAAAGCAGATCAGAGCGATCAGACCGATGGGCAGAAAAACAGAGCTCAACGCCCCAACGCTTGCTACAATTTCGCTGTTAACGAACTGCGGAAACAACGCCACAAAAAACAGGATCGCTTTTGGGTTGAAGAAGGCAATCAGAAATCCAGTCTGAAACCCTTCTGTCGCTTTGGAAAGCTGTTTCTCCGATCCTGCAGTATCCAACCGGAAGCTGCTGCCGTGGCGGATAAAGATGTAGCCGATATAGGCGATATACAGCGCTCCAACCGCCTGCACTGTGAGCAGAACCCGGGGTTCCAGCGACACCACGGAGCGGAAGGCGAAAAAGGCAATCAGGGCTTGCCCTAAAGAGGCGGTGACATTCCCCAGCGCAGGCGGAACAACACCGTTCACGCCCCCCCGTGCGCCCTCAGCAAACGCAAGCGCCATACTGGGACCGGGGATAATCGACACAGAGAAAATAGCTATGCAATACAAGATGAGTTGGTCTGCACTCATTTAAATTCTTTCAATAACATTCTGGCGATTGTTCGCGGTGTAGTCGTGACTGATCACACCTGTTTGAATCGCCTCTCCAATTTTAAAATCTTCATGGATGTAGTCATCAATAACCTTCTGGCCTTCTTCCTTTTTCAGAAGCCTGACAATATGGCCTGTGAAAACGTCTTCCAAAATGGAAAGACACTACTCATGTTCACCCTCAATAATCAGGGCTTCACCCACTAATTCTTGCAATGTCGAAATCTGAGCAGCATCCATGTCTCCTGCATCGACCATGACTTGGAGTCAGTCCTTTTTCAAGCCTTCATAGAACAACGGGAAGGAGGTTCAGAGTATCCTGATCTACTCTTGCCTGAATAATGCTCTTTGGTTTCCGCCCGACCGCACTACTGTTCACTGCCATAGAGTTGTGAGGCTATTTCGGGTCTTTTTTCTTTGCAATCACCAGCTGACCGGCGATTGGATGTCCTTGTTCCAAACGTAGGACCATTTCAGTCCGATCAAGGAGTTCGAGATTGTTCTGCTTCAGCAGGTACTCAAGGTAATCCTGCGAGTGGGCATAGCGACAGTACTTTCCCATGAGATAAGGCTGGCCGCCAAATGCCTCTTCCGGCTGGGTCTCCGTTGAAAAGAGGAAAATACCACCGGGAGCCATGTTCCGGGCAATATTTAAAAACATCTCATCCAAAGTTCCATTGTATGGAATGACATCTGTAGAGATCACAAGGTCCCAGGGTTCAAAACGGCTTTGCTTCAGAAACTGAGTGATCTCACCTTGATGCAAGACATCATAAATCTCTTTCTCTCTTGCTTTCTCAAGCATCTCAGCAGAAAGGTCTAAACCGATTGTGTGTGTGACCTGATCCTTGAGCACCTCACAGCAGAGTCCTGTTCCACAACCAAGGTCCAGCATTCGCTTGAAAGGTCCAACCTCAAGCGCAGCCATTCTCTCCTTAACTTTTTCAGGGAGGGCGTATCTCAGGCCTTCCAGTAGCCTTTTGTCAAAGGTCTCAGACATTTGGCCGAATAGCATCTGCACATGTGCTTCAGGCATACTGCTGGGTACATTGCCTTTGCCAATAGCTGCCAGATGAAGTGCAGCGCCAATACTATCTTCTGGATCATTGCGCAGAATGTCCTCAAAGGCCTCTGCGGCTTCATCATATTTGCCTGCAGCTTCCAAGTCTAAAGCGTTGTTAAGCTCAAAAAAACTGGAAAGAATATCTGCAACCGGATCAAACTGATTTTCGTCGTCAATACCATTTTTCATGACTACAGCTCTCTGGTTTTATTAGAGCGCAGTGAGCCATAAAACACTTAATTACCTATCCGCACAGTCCTGTTGATCTTTCGAAAACTGTAATCAGTACGCGAATGGCTACGAAAGTTTCATGTGCTTGATCTCTCAAGGAAACGTGGCGATATCGCAATTTTAAAATGGAATTTGAAGAGGCTCTATGAGCCATGAGGAGGAGGGAATTAAAGGCGTCAGTCCACGGCAACGCGGACTGACGCTATATTTGCTTAGCCGAGGATTTTGCCAAGGCTCATGGCAACCATCTTGTCGCCGCCGATCTTGATCTTACCCATCATCACAGCTGTCATAGGGTTGACGGAACCATCCACCAAGCCTTTGAAGGTCTTCGCAGAGCAAGAGATTGTGCAATCAGCCTCTGCTTCTTCTGCCCGCGCGCCGTTCTCGTCGACGATGATGAAGCCCTCATCCTTGATGTTGAGCGCGATCGACTTTGACATATCGACGCCATCAAGCTTGCCGTTGATTCCGGATACGATCTTCTGGATGAATTCGGACATCTGTTCCTCTGGCTATTTTCTGTTCAGGGAGGGCAGGACCCTCCCAATTGTTGCAGCTACCTAACCCTATTGCCTGCAAACTACAAGCGCCTCAATGGTCTAGTATAGGTTAACCGCTAAACCAATTCGTCATAGTGCCAGGCGATATGGTCTTGCATAAAGGAGGCAATGCAATAGTAGCTGTGATCGTAGCCACCATGCATGCGCAGAGTCAGGTCAACGCCTTCGTCACGGCAAACCTTTTCAAAGACCCAAGGCTTCAGTTGCTCTTCCAGGAACCCATCGGCAGAGCCCTGATCGATCAGGATGCGGCCTTTCCAGCCGCGAGACTTGACCAGCTCACAGGCATCATAATTTGCCCATGTGGAGCGATCTTCACCGAGGTAACCTGAGAAGGCTTTCTCACCCCACGGGCAGTTGATTGGGTTCACAATTGGCGCGAATGCAGACACGCTCTTGAACAGGCCCGGGTTCTTCAACGCTAGCGTCAACGCGCCATGACCACCCATGGAGTGACCCGTCAGGCCCAGAGCGCTCAGATCAATCGGGAAGTGTTCCTCCAAGATCTCCGGCAGCTCCTGCGTGATGTACTCTTCCATGCGGTAGTGCCTGGCCCAAGGCTCCTGCGTGGCGTTCAGGTAAAAGCCAGCGCTTTTGCCCATGTCCCAGCCATCATCATCCGCCACATCGTCACCACGTGGAGACGTATCCGGTGCAACGATGATCATGCCCATCTCTGCTGCTGCACGCTGGCTGCCAGCTTTGGAGACCATGTTTTCCCAGGTACAGGTGAGACCGGAGAGGAACATCAGGGTAGGACACTCTTCGCCATTCAACGCACGGCGCGGCAGAAACACCGCAAACTCCATTGGGGTGCCGGTGGACTTGCTGTCATGGCGATAAACACGCTGCTCGCCATCAAAACAGCGCCAGCTTTGGATCAGCTCAATCATAATAGCTCTCTCACAGCGTACTTCCGAAAAGCGGTTCCGGTTTTCGGACAAGAATACGCATTAAAATGAAGGCCTAAGCAGAGCAGATGTCCGCTTAGACCTTATCAATACGAAAACCCAGAGTATGGCTTAGAACGTCACAACCGAACGGATGGACTTGCCTTCATGCATCAGATCAAACGCAGTGTTGATCTCATCCAGCGGCATGGTGTGGGTGATCATGTGGTCAATGTCGATCTTGCCATCCATGTACCAGTCCACGATCTTCGGCACATCCGTACGACCACGCGCGCCGCCGAATGCAGTGCCTCTCCAGGAACGACCTGTCACCAGCTGGAATGGACGGGTGGAGATTTCCTGACCTGCGCCAGCAACACCGATGATGATGCTTTCGCCCCAGCCTTTGTGGCTGCACTCAAGCGCCTGACGCATGGTGGTTGGGTGGCCAATACACTCAAAGGTGTAATCCGCACCGCCGCCTGTCAGGTCAACAAGGTAAGGAACCAGATCGCCTTCAACTTCCTTCGGGTTGACGAAGTCAGTCATACCATACTGTTCCGCAAGCGCCTTTTTGCCTGGGTTGAGGTCAACACCAACAATCTGGTCAGCACCGATCAGACGAAGGCCCTGCACAACGTTAAGACCAATACCGCCAAGACCAAACACAATAGCCTTACAACCCGGCTCAGCCTTTGCTGTGTTGATCACGGCGCCAACACCTGTGGTTACACCACAACCGATGTAGCAAACCTTATCAAACGGCGCGTCCTTGCGGATCTTCGCCAGAGAAATCTCAGGCAGAACGGTGAAGTTGGAGAAGGTACTGGTGCCCATGTAGTGGTGAATCTTTTCACCATTGATGGAGAAGCGGCTGGACCCGTCTGGCATTACGCCTGCACCCTGTGTGGAGCGGATGGACTGACACAGGTTGGTCTTCGGGTTAAGGCAGTACTCACACTCGCGGCATTCCGGTGTGTAAAGCGGGATCACATGATCGCCCGGCTTCAGCGAGGTAACGCCTTTGCCCACTTCGCGCACAATGCCTGCGCCTTCGTGGCCTAAGATGGCCGGGAACAGACCTTCCGGGTCATCACCGGACAGGGTGAAGGCGTCTGTGTGACAGATACCTGTTGCCATGATTTCAACCAGAACCTCAAAAGGCTTCGGGCCGTCCAGCTGAACTGTCTCGATGGAAAGAGGGGCTCCGGCTTTATAAGCAACAGCGGCGCGTGTATCCATATTGTGAACCTATACGTCTTGTTATAGACCCGCCGGATGTGGCGGGACCTCCCCAAAATTGATTAAAGCGGCGCACACCTCCCGCGTGTCACCCCTAAACTTGCACCAGTAACTTATAACGCGCAGAACCACGAATTGCATCAGCGAATTCAGGAGTTTTGCGTAGAGACTAAAGTTAGTAACAAACAACATATTTGAGTGCACAGAGTGGACGTCATTGCGCAATTCAATCATTGCTTTGTTGTCTTCAGGAGAAAAATATGAGTGGCATGACAAAGAGCAAGATTCTCGAGTTTTTGCGAGGGTATCCGGTTTATCTTTTTGCGCTGGCACTCGCAGGCATCACGGCCTGTCTCACTTTCTACCTGATTGCTATTTTTCCTCCTATCGGCTTTGTGATCTTGTATATCCTGCAAGACAGGATCCCGCTCACAACGATCATCCCTTTCATTGCAGGGCCCGCTCTACCGGCTGCCATTGTCTTTCATCTCATTCTCAGAAGAACACGGCTCAGGCTCCCTGTTGGCGCCAACCTCATCAGCTATTTGGCTGGCACCAGCACAGCCATTTTGCTCATGCCCGTCATCGCAACGCCGTCAGTTACAATGCTCGAAGGTTTCCTCATCTTCATCGGCCTTGCCTGCACCGCAGGCTACGTGTTCGTCTATTGGCAGCGCATTCCAAAACGCTCTAAAGCAGATACTTGATCGCCAGAACGATACCGCCAAGCAGCAGTAGTGTTTCCGCGACGATAACAAACAGGTGCTGGTGGCCGAGGCTGACGAGGGTTTTCAGGGTGGTCATGACTCCAAGTGCTGAGATCGCAATGACGAGGCACCAGGTGGAAGCATCGACGAGGATCAGGCGCGGTGTCTCAGGTATCCAGCCCAGTGAATTCACCACAACCAGTGCTGCAAACCCGAAGGCGAAATAAGGGACAGGGGCTTTGGTCTGCAGAGCAGTCGTTGCGGCGTTGCTTTTGGTGTGCAACCACTTGGCGGACCACACAGAGATGATGAAAATCACCGGCAGCAACATCATCACCCGCATCAGCTTGACCACAGTGCCAATCTCACCTGCGCTGTCTGACACCGCGAACCCAGCACCCACCACCTGCGCCACATCATGAATGGTCGCGCCAAAGAAGATGCCGAGCTGCACATCGGTAAGGCCGAACATCTGTCCGATGCTGGGGTAAAGGATCATCGCGAGGGTTGAGAGGGCTGTTACGGCAATAACCGTGAACAGCGTGTTTTGTTCGTTTTCCTTGGAGTTTGGCAATACGGAGGAAATTGCCAGCGCCGCAGATGCTCCGCAAATGCCAACAGCGCCTCCTGTCAGCAATCCAAAACTGGCGGAGCGACCGAGTAACCGAGCCACCACAAGGCCAACAAACAGCATGGCCAGCACCGAGAGGATCACAAGAGCCAGCGTTTGCCAACCGAGCGCAAGGATCTGTGCAAAGGAGACGCGCAGGCCAAGCAGGATCACGCCCAGTCGCAGCACCTTTTTAGCCGCAAAACTCAGGCCTGCCTGACAGTTTCCATCCTCATAAATAGAATGCACGGCCATACCAATGAGCAGGGCGTAAAGCATCACCGGCCCGCCCTGATGCTCGGAGATGTAACGCGCAGCAATGGCGATCACTGTTGCAATAATAAGGCCAGGAATGATCTCACGCCCCTCTTTCATCCACTTGGAGAAGAACGGGCCAGAGCTTTCCGGTTGATCTGGCAGGCTGGAGTCGGCTGGCATGAAACTCACCCTTGCAAGTGCCTTTGGTCCCCAGTGCTTCAGTTAAGAAGCACTTCAGACACCATAAGGATGCTGCATGGTGAAGTGGTTACGCCGGCCAAAGAAACCGCCACACCCCATGGCAATTCAGGGGTGTGGCCTGACTGTTTGGCGGGAGCCTATTGTGTTTCGCTAACCTTTGCTTGCTGCACAGAGTCGCCAACAAGGCTGAGTGCCAGTCCCGCACACGCAATGAACGCAGTGAGGGCAAGCACCAGCCATCCGGTGTATTCAACCGATGTGACGAAACCAACGAACAAGCCGGAGAGTGGCAGAGTGAAGTTGTTGAACAGGATGATCACACCAACCGTCTTACCATAATCTTCTGGCGGAATGATCTTCTGCCGAGCACTGCGGATGTAGACGTTAAACATGCTGTCAAAGCCAAGGATCACACAGTACCCCAACAGGTAAATCCAGTAGTTGCTCGTGAACCCGGTGATCACACCGCCAACAACCAACCCGCTGTATGAAATAATGCCGATATGAGTCAGCTTCAGGCGGCTCGCACCTGTAACCAGCAAAACCGCAAAGGTGACAATCGCCCCAACGGATTGCAGCAGCGCGTAGAATTCCTCGGACTGCTCATAAAGGCCGGTGACCATACTGGCAGAGGTTGCCAGTGTGACACCGAAGACCAGATTGACCAGCGCAGTGAGCGCCACAATGCGCTTCAACCCCGGCAGGTAAAACAGATGGTTGAGCGCAATGCGGAATGGCTTGGTCCAATGCCCATCCAGCGGCTTGGCCTCTTTCAGCTCCACGTCACTGAGACGGCGCCAGATGGAGATGAGCGCATCGGCACAAACAAACAGCGCGCCTGACATGACCACGACAATTTCCCAGCCGAACACGTTGAACAGAGCCGCGGCAATAACCGGCCCCAACACGATGCAAATCTGGTCAACACTCTGCGCGTAGGACTGCACTTTAGTGAAGGTCACGTCTTTGAAGATTTGCGGCAGCATCACTTCGCGAGCCATGAACCCTTGTGTCGTGAGCACGCCTGAGAGGGCCGCGATGGCAACAATCCAGCCCACATGAGGCATAAAATATTGGCCAACAAGGCCAAGGGCACAGACCAGTGAGCGGCCTGCCTGAGAAATGCGGATCAACGTGACCGGAGAAAAACGGTCTGCCAGAATTCCGCAGACGGGAAAGCACAGAATGCGCGGCAGCGTTTCAGCCGCAAAGGCAAGGCCGGAAAGCGACACACTGCCAGTGGTTTGGAAGACAACAAGAGGAACGACGAAAAGCAGCAGTTGGTCTCCTAAACGAGAACCAAACATGGAGCCAAAGAACACAAAAACGGAGCTTTTCACTCTGTATTCCAGTCATAATTGGATGAGGAACGAATAGTAGGGCTCGCGGCACAAGAGCAATCTGCTGAAGATCAGGGGAGGTGGGAGAAGGCCATCAGCCTAGGAGGATCAGCTTGCAGGTTGCGTCGGCGAGTTATTTTTATGGGGCGATCTTGGTTTGAAGATCATCCAGAAAGAGAGAAACAGTCTCCTTGTTTACGCGGAAATACACCCAGTTGCTGTTGCGCGTGAGCGTCACCAGACCGGCATTCACCAGCACCTTCATATGGTTGGTTGCTGTGGGTTGAGAAATGCCGAGTTTTCGAGCAATTGCTCCCAAACAAACCCCATGCTCAATCAGGTCGCCATGCTTCTGCGGCGGAAAATGCGCCTCAGGGTCCTGAAGCCACTCCAGAATGGTCAACCTGTTCTCATTGGCGAGAGTTTTAAGGATTTCAATCAAGCTCATGTAAATAACATATAGGCAGCAAGCTATATAGCAACATTACTATATAGCTTATCAACTATATTCAAGGATCCGCATTGGAGAGGGACATGCACTCTCCTCATCTCAAGCTTTCACAACACCATTGAAACCACCCGGAAAATGCGATGTTATTGGTGTATTACTCATAGTTCATTACTTTCGGAAAATCCTTCCCATGTCACACCTTCAGCTAAATTTCTCCAACGTGGTCAGCGCATTGTTCGCTACCCTGCTTTCATCTACAAACGCGTAGGCAAAGCATTTCTATCCACTATCGCTGGAAATTAAAGAAAGGGACATCCCATCATCGTGTTCAATCATGGCAATGGACGTACCGCCTCAGTGTGGAATACTATCGCATAGAGTTTCTGCCCCCAATGGTTTTTGACGCATAGCGGAGTCACGTTACTCAACTTCAGATTGTTTGTGGAATTAGAATGATGAGTTCAGAAGTAGGTGCAGGCGTAACAGGTAACATGGTAACCGATACGAAAACTCGTGACGGAGTTTTTGAACACAAAGGGATATCAATCTGGTGGCTCTTCTTCGCTGGGTCGGTGGTTTTGTTGGCATGGGTAGGAAACCTATATTTACCTTATCTGGAACTATCTGTTCCTGGGCTTCCAGAGATGCAACTAGTAAGAGAACGAGGGACTTTTGGCGACCAGTTTGGAGCCGTCAATGCTTTATTTTCAGGGTTGGCTCTGACTGGTCTTGTCTATGGAATTTTGCAGCAGCAAGTGACATTAAACGTAGCGCGGGATGAACTGAATATCGCTCGTCATGAGGCAACTCGCACCAAGACTATGCTAGATGAGCAGCGAGAGGCATTAGAGGAGCAAAATAGGGTTAATCGAAAACAAGCATTCGAAAGCAATCTGTTTGAGCTCTTGCGAAAAAACACAGAAGTGCTTGAAGTAGCTACTGAAGGTAATCCAAAGAGCAAATTTCACAACAAAGGTGCGATTGCCTTTGAAGTCACCCTTGAAAATTACAATCATCAGGTACAAAGCAAAACAGTTGGCTACGAGTGGACGGGATTTTACACGTCACACCAAAGCACTTTCTCCAACTATGCTTGGCATTCATCCCTCGTAATTGAGTTCATTATTGAGGCAAATTATGCGTCTTTCGGATTCGACACTGAAGAAGAAGGACGTCAGTTTTACTTCAACTTGTTCTTTTTGCAGATACCACCTAACGCTATTTGGGGACTTGCTGCTTGTTATCTTCACGAACAGTTCTCAAACGTCCTATCCAGTGCTTTGACGGTAGATATTATCGCATTTGCCAAAAGAGCCGGAATTTTCGGATATAGCCCTTCAATTATTGAAGCCTACAAAGAGCTGTCTTGCTCCGAAGAGGTATCTGCGTAATGTATCAGTAGCGCATTTGCAATCGAATGTCTGATCAGTGTTGAGCAGAGAGCGTACAACTTAGAGGTAGTTCCAGCCTTCATACGGCATACCTCTTCATCAGACGGCCAAAGAGCAAATATAGATTTTCTTAAGGCAACAGCTTCGCCTTTGTATCCAAATAGCGTGGCTATTGTGTTGATAGTGCCATAAACCCCAAACAGGTAAAGCAAGCCAGCAAACAAGGTGAGACTATCAACTTCAGAGCCCCTGAGAAACCACATTTGATCGGCGGCAGCTCACAAGCCACCGCCAATCAGCGCGTTTCAGAGCATCTACGCTAGCTCGCAGAAACCAGTGCGAGTGCACGGATGGGACTGCCGGTTCCATCGGCGATCTTGAGTGGAGCGGCGATCAGGATGGCGCCTTTTGGAGGTAGCTTGTCCAGATTAGCGAGGCTGGCGAGGCCGTAGCGGTTGGCAGCGTGCAGCAAGTTGTGCGCAGGGTAGGGTGGTTCCATCCCTCCGGCGCATCCCGCATCTGTGCCAATACACTCATTACCCCAGCCGAGAATGCCTTTGGAGAGGATATACTCAATGCAATCAACGGTTGGCCCCGGTGAGTGCGGTCCATTCTCATCTACATTGAGAAACTTTGCTTCATCGGTGTTGCGGTGATACCAATCGCTGCGCATGACAACCCATTCGCCAGCATTGATCGATCCATGCTCAGCTTCCCACTCCTTCACACGGTCAGCCGTCAGCAGGAAATCAGGGTTTGCAGCAGTCTCGGCGGAGCAATCAATCACGTTGACAGGCGCCACAAAATTCTGCGGTGAGATGGTGTCGGTATATCCATCTGCATAATCTTTTCCGGTGATCCAGTGATGCGGGGCATCAAAGTGAGTGCCGGAGTGCTCACCCAGCTTCATCCAGTTCCACGCAAAGAACGGTCCGTCCGCATCATATTCGGAGATCTTATGAATCTCCACTTTCGGCGTGTTTTTGGCAAAGTCAGGTGGCAGTTGTAAAATGGGAGTTTCTGGCCCCAATCGACCTGACAGGTCAATCACCTCCACATCTCCAGTAATCAGTTTTGTGCCAAGGTCTTCCAATATGCTTTTGGTCAGCATCCCTCTTTCTCCCTCCCAGAAAGTGGACATTTTTAATATGAGAAACCAACCGTCCCGTAAGATTTCTCAGGGACCACGCTAAACATATTCATATGTATACGCAAATATTTTCCGCAGAGTAAGTCTTGCAGATGTGCAGCCACGTGCATGGGACCGCACAGTACTCAAACCGTCTTTTACATCCTGGGAGGACACTATTATTTTTCGCAGGTAGAGGCTGTCAGGAAGCAGCGTCAATCAACGCCTTGGCCGCAATCTTGGCTTCGCCTGCCGGGTCTTTGCTGTTGCCAAAATGCGCGGTAATAATCGCGCCTTCCTGTAGCATAAGCAGTTGCCGCGCCAACGCTTCTGGATTTTTCAGAGCAGCCGCTTCAACCAGTGTCAGCACACCCTCGTACATGGCATTTCGCTGCTCAACGGTTTGCTGGTGAATGGGGTGGTCAGGTTCCGGGTATTCCGAGCTGGCTTTGATGAACATGCAACTCTTGAAGGTGTCTTCCTTGAACCACTCATCCAGCACATCAAACAGCGCAAGCAGTTGATCTCTGGGTTCACTCGCCAGCTCAGCAACCCGCTGTGCAGACCAGTTGTGAAACTGCTCCTCACGCAGCTTCAGCGCAGCAAGGATCAGTTCATCCTTGCTTTTGAAATGCTTGTACATGGAGGTTTTGGAGATGCCGGATTCTGCCACCAGCATATCCATGCCCGTTGCGTGAAATCCGTTTCTGTAGAAGGTTTCCATCGCCTGTTGTACGAGTTCATCTCGTTTATTTTTGCGCATACCAACCTCTGGGTTTACTGATCAGTACATATAACGAAAAAAATATGGCCGAACAAGGGAATTCATTTTAGCCGCAAAATCAAAGGGCTTTTCTAAGTCTCGTGACGGGCATCACACACCTCGCGATTTGGTGAATTGACCAAATGAACAGATCGGTACACCTTAGCAATCAGCACTGTACCGATCAGTAAACAATAAGAGGTAACAATATGCTCAACTTATCTATGCGCCCCCTGACAGAAGATGCGGCACTCGCAAAGGTAAGAGCTGCGGAGGATGCGTGGAACTCACGCTGCCCGACTATTGTTATCCGAAACCTGTCTCGCGATTGCATGTGGCATGACCGGAACCAGACGATCGAAGGCCGACCACAGATTATGGGTTTCCTTTCCGCCAAATGGAAAACCCAGCTCCACTACCGCCACATCAAAGAGCTTTGGAGTTATAACCAAAACCGTTTCTCAATTCGCATTGTCAGCGAATGGCGCACCATACACAACAAGTGGTTCCGCTCCTGCGGCAACGAGAACTGGGAATTTGACACCAAAGGCTTGATGAAGAAGCGGATCACCTGCATCACCGATACGGAGATCAACGAAAACGAACGCCTGTTTGCCTGGCCCTTTGGCCGCCGCCCGGATCACCACCCGGGTCTGTCCGAAATGAACTTATAACGAGCTCCACCGGAGGAATGCGTCCATCCGCTTCAAGTGCCAAGCACGGCCCCATCGACTTGGCCTTTTCAGAACACTGCGGACCTATCCCAGTTCCTCCCGCTCCACCCAGAGCAATGCGACGGCTCCTTCTACCCAAAGGACCGTCGCATTTTCTGTTGTAGCTCCTATATTCAGAGATATTCATCAGATATCTCGGAAGTTTTTATGCCCAAAGCCTTTGCCAAGATTGCCTTTACGCCTGCTGCTCAATCTTTTCAGGACCGCTATGGCACCAAAGAAGCCTACGCTACATTTCTGGAAGGGGAGGAGTTGACGGGTCATCAAATTGAACCAGACCACGCCGCATTCATCAGCCGTATGGACGGGTTCTACCTCTCAACACTCTCACAGACTGGTTGGCCGTATGTGCAGTTTAAAGGCGGGCCAAGAGGTTTTCTGAGGGTGCTGGATGACCAGCATCTTGCGTATGCCGACTATCGCGGCAACCGGCAATATCTCAGTGCTGGAAACATCTCTCAAAACGCCCGCGTGTCTCTCATACTGGTGGACTATGAAACACAGCAGAGGCTCAAAATCTGGGGTGAGGCGCAGATTACCTCCCTTGAGGAAGACCGGGAGTTTGTCATGGATCTCATGCCTGCAAACTATAAGGCTGATCCAGAGCGCGCTATTACTATTAAAACAAAAGCACTTGAGTGGGATTGCCCAAGACATATTCCTAAGCGTGCTTCTGTAGCACTTTAAAATTGGCTGCCTTATACTTCAAAGTGCCTTGATTTTAAGGAGTACAAGCCATGCCTCATATTGTTGTTTATTCCCCTCGTCTTAGCCGCGAAAAGAAAGCTGCCTGTGTTGCAGCTTTAACCGAAGCATTTTGCACCACAACAGGTTTAGCCAGAGACCACCTCGTGATTCATCTTGAGGAACATTCATATGATAATATTGCGGTGGCTGGAAAACTGCTGACAGATACCATTCCTGAGATTGCAGTGGGTGAGAAACCGCTTCAGGAAGTCAACGAGTAAGCTCACAGACCAGCGTGTAACAAGCACAACGGGTGAAGGCCCGCAGGATAGAGTTCATATCCAGCGGGCGCCCACAGTCATGCCATACGCAATCTAACTGTTCTTTGAGCCCGTCATCCGGATGGTTGCGTCGCTGCGTTCAAAGACCTTTGGGGAGAGCGCGATGCCCAAACCCGGTGCGGTGGGGGCGAGCAGGTAGCCATTTTCGAATACTGGCAAACCTTCCATCAACTCGCTGTACCAGCCGAAGTAGAATGCCCGCACCATCTCCTGAACCAGTGCATTGGGTAGGTTTATGGAAAGGTGCACGGCTGCGGTCAAAAGCCCCGGCCCGGTGCAGTCGTGTGGCGCGACGGGCAACTCGTAGGTTTCTGCCATGGTGGCGATCTTCTTGGCTTCTGTCAGGCCGCCGCACCAACCGATATCCAGCATGCAGACATCCGTGGCCCGCTTTTCAAACAGCTCGCGGAAAGACCAGCGGGTGGCAAGGTTCTCGCTGGCCGTGACCCAAGTCTCAGCACGGCGGGCGTATTCTGCCAGTGCATCCACGTTGGTCATCTTGATCGGGTCTTCCAGCCAGAACACGTTGTAGGGCTTCAGCGCACGAGCAATCTTTTCAGCCATAGGCAGGTTCCACACGCTGTGCAGCTCCACATGGATGTCCATGGCATCCCCAACAGCCTCACGAATTTTCTTGAACGGGCGCAGACCGGCCTCCAGATCTTCCGGCGAGATGTAGGTGCCGTTGGTTTTGACAGCGAACTGATCAAACGGCCAGATCTTCATGCCGCGAAAGCCCATATCCAGCAGGCTTTTCGCCAGAGTGCCTGCATCGGAGAGGAAAGCCTTCAGATCCTCATAGGGGCCTTCAGAGACAGAGTCCGTGCTCCAGTCTTCTGTGGTGTTGACCTGCTTGTCCTTCACATACTCATAACCTGCACAGGTGTTGTAAGCGCGGATCTTGTCTCGGCTTTTGCCACCCAGCAGTTGGTGCACCGGTACGCCAAGTGTCTTGCCCGCAAGGTCCCACAGCGCGATATCAATGGCAGAGGCGGCCCGCATTTCAGCTCCCGTGGAGTTGAACCCACAAATGGGGTTGAGCAACAGGCGAGAGATGGCATCAATCTGGGTTGGGTCACGGCCAATCAGTTCCTGCCCCAGTGTTTCGTGGATGAACCCGCAAACCGCATCTGAGCCATAAAAGGTTTCGCCCAGACCAAAGCTGCCCGCATCCGTATGCACGCGCACCCAGGTTACATTGCGAAATTCTTTGAGATTGATGGTTTCAATGCCGGTGATTTTCATGTTGTGTCTCGGAGAAAGGAGTTGGGGAGAGGGGATGACAGCTCAGTCAGAGGCGAGGCGGTCACGCTCGTTTTGCATCACAACGTTGGCCAATGAGTTCTCGCGGATCTCTTCGTTCAGTTCATCCAGATCAAGATCATAGGCCGCGCGGTCAATAATGCGGACAGATGCTTTACGAGCCGCCTCCGCATCCCGCAGACGAATGGCTTCCAGAAGGTGGCGGTGGCGTTCCAGACTGTCACTGAGTTCGCTGGCAGCTTCCGTGGTTTTCTTGATCAGGACATACACCGCAGGCATGGTGCTGCGCCCAATCTGCACCCAGACCAGATTATGGGTCGCCTGATAGATCGCCTCGTGAAACTGAATGTCATACTGCTGGAAGTGCTTGTCGCGATAGGTCAGGTCGTCCTTCTGCATGGCCGCATACATGCCGTTCCAAGCCGCTTCTATCTTCATCAGATCCTTTGCCGTGGCCCGGCGGGCGGCTTCCATAGCAATAAACGGTTCAACAGACGTGCGGAACCGGAAAATCTCCCGGGCAAAGATCAATGTGTTGCCACCATACTGCGCGATCCACGTGGCCACTTGCGGGGAGAGGATGTTCCATTCCTGATAGTCTTTGACGCGTGTGCCAAAGCCGGAAATTCGCTCAATGATGCCGTGATTGGTGAAGGTTGCCAGAGCGCTGCGCATGGTGGCGCGGCTCACACCAAACTGGTCCGTGAGCTCAAGTTCCTTGGGCAGAAAGTCACCGGGCTTGAGCTCAGCAGAAAACAACTGCCGAGCCAGTTCCTCGGTGATCTGATCTCGCAGATCCTGAGTGTATGTCGATACCATCACGCTTCAGCCTCATCAAAAGAGCAGAAAGATAAGACAACCCTATCCATGTCTGACATACAATTAAATATGACTGACTACTTAGATGTCAACATGCAAACATCGCGCGTAAACTCATCACGCAAAGCTATATTATGTCACAATACGAAGTACACACAAATACAAATAGAGATTAATCAATGCATAATCTTGAAGAATTATAAGTATAGATCGCACACCCAACTATTACGGCACCCATATTTTTCTGCTTCAGTCGTGTGGAGCAGGAGAGATATGGATGCCGCATATCATATCAGATGAACGGGGTTACACCATATGCCCTTCCACAACGACACTCTCAGGCGTGCTTTGATCTTTGAGGCGCTCATTCTCCGGGTCCCAAAGTGGTTCATCCGGCTGTACGATTGCCTTGTAGGGCTTGCCGTAAATTTTGATGGTCAGCTCAGTTCCCGGTTTTGCCAGATCAGCCTGCACGACACCAAGCGCGATGGAGGCATTGACGCGGTAGCCCCACCCGCCAGAGGTGACTTCCCCCACCATGTGATCCCCATGCCAAATGGTGGACATGTAAGGAGCGTCATACTCGCCCGCCTCCACGATCATCGTCACGAAGCGGCGGTTCACACCATCTGCCTGTTCTTTCAGCAGTGCGGCTTTGCCGGGGAAGTTCTGCGGCTTATCAAGCTTCACGAACCGGTCCAGACCAGCCTCCAGCAAGGTATAGTCGGTTGAGAGGTCTCCTTTCCAGCTGCGATAGCCTTTCTCCAACCGCAGGGCATTGAGCGCGTACATGCCAAACGGTTTGGCCCCAGCTGCAAGGACCGCCTGATAAATCTCTGGCATATCCTGAATGTTGGCGTGGATTTCCCAGCCCAATTCTCCCGCAAAAGAGACGCGCACCAACATCACAGCCTTACCAAGCATGGTGGCTTGTTGCAGGCTCAGCCAACTGAGAGACAGGTCCGCTTTGAGCATGGGAGCAAGCAGTTGACGGGCCTTTGGGCCGGTGACGATCAGTGTTGTTGTGTCCGTTGTCTGGTCTTCCAGAACCAATCCTTCTGGCAGGCAGGCTTTGAGCAGCTCAAAGTCATGCCACTGGGCCAACGCAGCAGTGATCAACGTGAACTCGTCTGCACCATGACGCAGGATCGACATTTCCGTCAGGACTCGGCCACGATCATCGGGGAAGTAGCCAAGGGTCATGCGGCCAACTTTGGGGAGACCTCCGGCGACCTGCCCTCGCAGCCAGTCAGCGGCGCCTGTGCCGGAAAGTTTGAACCGCGAGAAGCCGGGGAGGTCCAGCACGCCGACATGGTCGCGTACGGCCTCACACTCCTCACTCACCCGCTGTTCCCATGGGCCGGAGCGGGTCCATGTTTGCGTGGCCTCGTGAGAGGTATCGTCGCCCGTTTGCGCAAACCAATTGGCCCGTTCCCAACCATTGTAAGCTCCCATCTGTCCACCCAGTTCCAGCAGTCTGGTGTGGTTGGGGGAGAGCTTGCGGTCCCGACCAGCTGGCCATTCGTGATGGGGAAAGTGCATGGCGTACTCGTGGCCGTAGACTTCCTTCGCCTTATCGATGCAATACTGCTTATCGGTGTAATCGGTGTACCGTCTTGGATCGACCGCCCACATGTCCCACTCGGTCTGGCCGTGTACAATCCATTCTGCCGCCACTTTGCCAGCCCCGCCGCCCTGCGCAATGCCGAACGTGAAGGAGTGCGCCTCAAACGCGTTGGGCACACCGGGCATGGGGCCAATCATAGGCAAGCCATCAGGCGCATAGGGGATTGGGCCGTTGATGTTGCGTTTCACGCCTTGCGTTCCGAGCAAAGGCACGCGGGCCATGGCATCTTCGATGTAAAACTCCAACCGTTCCAGATCATCGGGATAGAGCTGGAAGCTGAAGTCATCCGGCATAGGGTCGTCTGATGAGGTCCATGCGGTTCGGCAGGCCCGCTCATAGGGGCCCAGGTTGAACCCACCTGTTTCCTGCCGCAGGTAATAGGAGGTATCAGGATCACGCAGCATGGGCAGCTTGCGGCCCTGCGCCTTGGTCCATGCCTCCACCTCAGGAACAGCCTCTGTCATGAAATACTGATGGCTCATGGTAACGGAAGGCACACTGCGCCCGCCATACGGCTCAAACCATTCACCCACGCGAGCAGCATAATAGCCGGCTGCATTCACCACAGACTCGCAGCGGATCTCGCCTGCCTCAGTACAAACGATCCATTCCCCACCTTCGCGGCGCACGCCTGTGACAGGGGTAAACCGCAGAATGCGGGCTCCCAGCTCCCGTGCGCCTTTGGCAAGGGCTTGTGTCACCTGCGCCGGATCGATATCGCCGTCCAGCGGATCCCAAAGACCGCCCTCCAGATCGTGCGTTTCCATAAAGGGGAAGTGTTTTTGCAGCTGCTCAGGCGTACACATATCCATGGTCAGGCCCATATGCTCAGCCATGGCCGCCACATGCTCAAACTCCATCATCCGGTTGTGGCTGTGGGCCAGTCGGACCGCGCCGGTGACATGATAGTTGATGGGATAGTCCACCTCATCAGCCAGCCTGCGATACAGCTCCAAGCCGTAGCGCTGCATGTTCATCACCGCATAGCTGGTGGCGAAGTTGGGACAGTTGCCCGCTGCATGCCACGTGGAGCCTGCCGTCAACTCATTCTTTTCCAGAAGAACGCAGTCACTCCAGCCCAGTTTTGCCAGATGGTACAGCGTGGAAACGCCGACAACGCCCCCGCCGATAATAACAACCCGCGCGGTGGTTGGGATAGACATGCGCACCTCCTCCAAAATCTATTCGTTTATCATGTAGTCCTCTCCCGTTTTCTCTGTGAGACGGGTATTGTTCTTGCTTGAAAACGTATGTTTGAGGAACGCCCCTAGTAAACCGGCGGCGAAATCACCCAGATGGCGACGGCAGGCTCGGCGTACGGATTGGACCAGCGATAGGATGTCTCCTTGATGCGGAAACTGTCTCCAGCCTCCACTGTGAAGGCCTCCTCTCCAATCCACACATCCAGCTTGCCAGAGACCATGTAGGCCACCTCCTGCGTTGGGCGGGTAATCGCCTCGCTGCGGTGAGAGCCCGGCTGAAAGGTGGAATGGATCATCTCAAAGCTGTCGGTCAGGTCTGGTGATACCAGTGTTTCCAGCAGGCCTTTGTCACGCTCGCCAATCACCCGGCGGTTGCCATCCCGCACTACACGACCTCTCTCATTTTCCGGCGCGTCTGCATTGCCGAATAACAGGGAGAGCTGAACACCAAACACCTCGGCAAACTGCTTCAGGTCCGTATGGCGCGGCGTGGATTTATCCCGCTCCACCTGAGAGAGCCAGCCGACCGAGCGACCGAGTTGTTTTGCCAGATCTTCCAGCGTCAAATCGCGCGCAATACGAAGCGCCTTCAGATCTTCTCCCAATGTGCTTGTAATGGTCATGTATCGCGATGCCGTGAAATATTTCCCGATATTTTCACCAATCGCCGTGAAATTATCAAGTATTTTTTCACGAAAGGTCAGAGAACATGGTGGCCAGAAACGCTACAAGGACATATTTTCATAGCTGCATCAAACAGTTAGAAAATATTACTCGCCACCTGTATTAGTTGCGGTGAATGTATCACTACCCTTTTACTTTTCAGGATGCCGGTTCCGAAGCACCTATAGCTTTTTGCTATAAGTGTCTAAAAAAATGATTGTTGTGGCAACATCGTCGATAAAGTAGCTTCCATCGCGATTGAGGGGGATTTAATCGTGAGCCATAATTCATATCGCATCTGCTTAGGATCAGCGATCATACCCGCTTTGGTATTTTCGACGGCTATGATTACACCAGTTTCATTGACGGCATTCTGAAGCTGACGGCCAACGGACAGGATCTGGACGACATCTTCGCCCCCCCTCGGACTGCGTGCTCAATACTGGATCGATCTCGGCTCGGCAATCGGTCATTAGGGCGGATGCGGCCTTCGGCCTGAACTGCAATGGCTGTTTCGGATCCAACTTCACCGATTA
>NZ_LMCK01000105.1:0-2777 GCF_001623165.1 Pseudovibrio sp. WM33 | reverse complement strand
TTGCCCCTTAGCAACTCATCCAAAACAATTTGGCAATACCGCAACTGCACAGAATATCGTCAGCAGTTTAACATTGACCTTCATTAGATCAGATTTTTTCATGTGTGACCTCAATGAAATGCATCTTGTTAATATTATGAGGGAGAAAGATATTTCTCGCAACACCAACCCAACTGATGGGCTTGCAGCGAGGATCGCTAGATATGTCAGCAACACACCGTCAAAGCGAATTTGAATTTGTGGCACTTGTCGCTCTGACCACATCGCTTGGCGCGCTGTCGATTGATGCAGTTCTACCTGCCTTGCCCGATATCGGCGAGAGTTTTGGAATGGCGGATGGAAACGCGTTGCAACAGATCGTCGGCGTTCTGTTTCTGGGGATGACCATCGCGCAACTGGCCTATGGCCCCTTGTCGGATCGCTACGGACGCAGGCCCGTGCTATTCATCGGCATGGCTATTTTCGTGCTAAGCAGCCTAGCATGCATTCTGGCGGACAATCTGGCCATGATGCTGGTGGGGCGGTTCTTTCAGGGCGTTGGGGCCGCCGCGCTGCGGATCGTACCAATGTCAATCATCCGCGACCGTTATGAAGGGGCAGCAATGGCGCGTATCATGTCCCTGACCATGGCGGTGTTCATCATTGTGCCTTGTGTCGCCCCGATGATTGGGCAGGGATTGCTCACGATGGCAGGATGGCAGGCGATCTTCTGGTTCATGGTGGGAATAACATTGGCTTCGAGCGTCTGGGTTTGGCTTCGCCAACCTGAATCGCTTCCGGTCGAGCGCCGCAGTGCAGGCGGCCTCGCCCCGATCCGCGACGGGCTGCTCGCAACGCTGTCGAACAGAACCACCCGCACTTACACAATAGCAAGCGGGCTGATCATGGGGGCCTTCATGGCCTATGTTATGTCAGCTGAACAGATCTATCGAGATGTCTTTGACGCGGGCGATCTGTTTTCGATCTACTTTGCGATCGGCGCAGGATTTATTGGTATTGCCAGCCTTGCAAACGCTCGTCTTGTTGAAAGCTACAGCCCAGAACGCGTGTGCAGGATGGCCCTTTATGGAATGATCCTGTCCAGCGGGTTGGCATGTGCCATCTCACTGATTGCTTCTCTGCCGCTCTTTGCGTTCCTTGTCTTGATCTCGGTTGTTTTCTTTTGCTTCGGTTTAACGATGGGCAACATGAATGCCATTGCACTTCAACCGCTTGGGCATATCGCTGGATTGGCGAACTCTGCCTTCAGTTTTTTGTCTGGCTGCATTGCAATGATCATTGGGTCCGCAATCGGTGCTGTCTTTAACGTGACCGTAACCCCTCTGCTTTTCGGGATATTCGCAACCAGCCTGCTCTCGCTGCTCCTTCTGACATTTTCAGATCGCATACCCGCCCAGATGAGCGCAAAGCCGACAGTCTTAAAAGGAATCCAAAATGACACTTGATTTCACACCCTATCGTGCAGCGAGTGGAATGGTGCCTCGCATGATCAAATGCATGTATCGCCAGCAGTCTCGCACAATTGCTTGTCCCGACTTGCCCCGCTTGGATGGAAAGACCGTTCTTGTCACAGGAGGCGCGTCGGGTGTGGGAGAGTTCGTATCACGAGGCGCATTGGCGCGGGGAGCCAAGGTGATCTCTATGTCGCGCGGCGTCTCTGAAAGCAAAGGCGCATTGGACAACGTGCTGCAGATCAAATGTGACCTGGCTGATCTTACATCCGTCAGAGACGCCGTTGATCAGTTGAACGGTCAGAAGATTGACATTCTGTTTTGCAATGCGGGCGTTGTCATGAAGGACCGCAAGACGACCGCTGACGGTGTCGAGATGACCTATGCGATCAACGTCCTTGGGCATCACCTGCTGTATCGGCTGCTGACAAAGCTCGGCCTATTCGGCGACTCCCCCCGGATCGTGATGACCTCTGGTGATGCATATGTTGCCGCCAAAGAATGCGTGCCGAACCCGGGAAAATTCAGCATGAACACTGTCTATGGCGGCAGCAAATTGGGCAACTTGTGGCAGGCATTCGAGCTGACCCGGCGCTACCCCGAAATCCATGCGGCGGCTGTACATCCCGGTGGAATCATGAGCGGGTTGGGCGACATGAACCCCAAGGGGATTGCACTTTGGCTCCTCAAGAAAGTCGCCATCAATGAAGAACAAGGGGCGCAGGCGTCTCTCATTGCGGCAACGCAAGATCTTCCAACCGGTGCCTACTGGCACAACGTGTGCGGGATCATGGAGCTCCCCAAAGGGGATGCCGGCCTAGACAGCCAGAAAGCGGCTGACTTGTGGGACCAGCTAGAAGCCTTCTGCGCTGACTACCTGGCCTAGTGGGCACATAGCTGCATATTTGGGCGGGGCATTATCAACCAAAGACAGCTATTTCGCTATATTAGGCTATTTATGCTATCCTGTGTCAATCGTGAGATGAGAGGTATGCATGTCAGAAACATTGTCTTTAGTTCTGGAGTCCATTCGTACTTTAGATGATATGGTTCTGGCATTTCAGAGCGAGGACAAATGCCGTCAGCTTGTTGAGAGCATGGTATGGCCTAAAGGGCGGATTTGCCCTGCATGTGGCTATAAGCATTCGATCTCACTTGCTGATCGAGATAGTGGCCGAGGACGATTACGACCAGGCTTGTATCAGTGCTCAAACAGTCATTGTCGCTTCCAGTTTACAGTCACCACGCGCACGCCGTTGCATGCTACCAAGCTCCCGTTGCAGATCTGGTTGAAAGCAATGTGGCTCATTTTACAGTCTGATAAGG
>NZ_LMCK01000104.1:0-282 GCF_001623165.1 Pseudovibrio sp. WM33 | reverse complement strand
TGCTGGTCTGCGGCCGGGCGAAGTGTGCCCGCAGGCCAGCCTCTTCGTGTGTTTGAGTGGAAGCGATTGTGGGTGTGGCTCTGGATCCCGGATCTGCGCGTTGCTTGTCCGGGATGACGAGGGAGGGTGATTGCGTGAAGAGAAGGCGGTAGGCGTGGTTCTCGGCTGATTTTCATGTGCCCGCAGATAAGTGGGCTTACTCTTTAGCCAATTGGTTTCCCCCTGTGTCATCCCGGCTCGGTGTGTACATACCGGAGACATAGGTTACAGGTGTTCGGAGAG
>NZ_LMCK01000103.1:0-3276 GCF_001623165.1 Pseudovibrio sp. WM33 | reverse complement strand
CACCAGTGATCATGTTTTTCACATAATCAGCGTGGCCTGGGCAGTCAACGTGTGCGTAGTGACGAGCTTCGGTCTCATACTCAACGTGCGCAGTGGAGATAGTGATACCACGTGCGCGCTCTTCAGGAGCACCGTCAATTTCGTCGTACGCTTTAAAATCACCAAAAGATTTAGTAATCGCAGCAGTCAGCGTAGTTTTGCCGTGATCAACGTGGCCGATTGTGCCGATGTTGACGTGCGGCTTATTACGTTCAAATTTTTCCTTCGCCATGGGCGTAGCTCTCTATTTAATCGTAGTTCCGTCGATCAAGGCTTGAAGCCAATAAAAGACCCCAAGGATTCTGTTAGGATACCTTCAGCAAAGAGCGAGAAGAGATTGGAGCGGGTGAAGGGAATCGAACCCTCGTATTCAGCTTGGAAGGCTGCTGCTCTACCATTGAGCTACACCCGCATTACCAATTTCAAGTCGATGGTGGAGGAGGTTGGATTCGAACCAACGTAGGCATAGCCAGCGGATTTACAGTCCGCCCCCTTTAGCCACTCGGGCACTCCTCCGAGATCGACCAAAATTCTCTAAAAGAGAATTTTTTGAAACTCGTTTTGCCAAACACGCCGCTTAACCGCTAAGCAGTTGCGCCGCGTCCTGTGGCGCGGTTTATGCCGCTGAGAACGCCATCTGTCAACGCCTCTTTTGCATGTGCCTGTGCAAAATCAACAAGGCAGTTAGTTTTCCCCCTTTTTTGTCGGAGAACTAACCGTCGGAATCTACGTATGACCTTGCTAAATCACAGCTCTTCTCACCAAACCCGGCAATTTTGGTGCAAATTCTTTTTTGGGAAAGTGAAAAGATCACACACATGAACACCCTCTCAAATTCACTGGACCTGCTCTTTTTATATAAGCAGCAAAAAAGGAATGTTTAGTCTCCCCTCTTTATTCCCTTGAAGCGAAAACATCACCGGAGTATCGAGAGGCTATGAGCAACTTTAAAAAACAAAAGAGCGCAGGCGGCAACCGCTGGAGCCCTGAGCAAAGCCCAGAGCGAAGCAATGATCGCCCCCATAAGAAAAGCCGGCCCGATGGAAAACCGTCTGGTGGATTTTCAAAGGGCAAGCCCTGGCTGAAGAAATCAGCTGCTGAAGACGGCCCTTTCTATATATATGGACTTCACACCATTGAAGCCGCCTTTAGAAATCCGGAACGCACTCGCCACAAGCTCCTCATAACGCAAAACGCATTACGGCGGCTGGAAGAGCGCAATCTGAAGATTGACGTGCCGGTTGAAGAGGCCAGCCCTCGCGATATCGACAAGCTGGTTGGTAAAGATGCCGTGCATCAGGGCGCCGCACTGCTGGTGGACGCCCTTCCTGAATATGGCCCGGAAGAACTCCAGGACGGTCAGCTCGTTCTGGCGCTCGATCAGGTTACCGATCCGCACAATGTCGGCGCTATCCTACGTTCCGCTGTCGCCTTGAGTGCTGACGCTGTTGTCACCACCCGCCGTCACGCACCTGAAGAAGGCCCGGTCCTTGCAAAAACAGCAAGTGGCGCGCTCGATATGATCAAACACGTCCGCGTCCCAAACATGTCTCGCTTTGTCGATGAAATGAGAGATAAAGGCTATCAGGCAATCGCACTGGACAGCGAAGGCCCGAACTCCGTCGAAAATACAACATTCACGGATAAGACCCTGCTGGTCCTCGGCTCAGAAGGAAAAGGTGTACGTGAAGGCGTCCGCAAAAACTGCGACACCCTCGCCCGCCTCGACATGCCGGGAGAGATCAAATCCCTCAACGTCTCCAACGCCGCGATCCTGTCCCTCTACGTCGCCCGCATGAAAATGGGGCTGTCCTAACCGACAGCCTCCGGGTCTCCGACGCCTAGCGCTCATGATCTAAGTGATGCCCTTCGAGCCCGAAGCTAGCTCAGCGAACCATAACCGGATAGTCGGATGCCGCACCCAAGGGATGCATTGCCCGAGTATCTTGGACCAGCCGGTTAGGCTCTAAGAAATCGGCATCCCGTCTATGGCTCGCCAATACTGCCTCCCCCTTTTCTTTATCACGCTCAACGCTCCAAACAGCACCAAATGTAAATTAAAATGCTAGCCCCTGACCATCTTCAGGGGCTAGCATTCTGATGATCTACGGCAAGTCTTTCATCAACCCTGCTCGAGCGCAGGCCTCAGTCGAGAACGATGCTATCTGGCTTTGTAGGAACAGCGGGTACTGTGATGTAGGAAAAGCCTTCTCGAGTATGGCACGCCATACACTCTGAGCTCATAACAGCAACAGCCTCTTCAAAAACCTCAAAGTTTTGAGTTTTAACCGCCTCGTCCAAATCTCCAAAAACGTTCTCACGAAATATATTGATAGAAGGAGCCCGCTTGGTGCGTGCTGTAGCAACCCGAGCCATCATTTTTTCCATGGCTTCGATTTGGTACTCTGCAAACTCCCATTTATCCTGCTTGCCTGCCCAGTACATAGTTTGGAAGCGATAGGCGATTTCGGGCATCCAGTGTGATGTGCCCGGCGTAATTTTCACCAATGCTTTCAACTGCTCTTCTGGTGTGCCTGTCTCTCTCCAGTCAGGGACTTTTTCGGCATGCGCCAGATAACCTGAAGAATACACAGTACCTGTCAAAAGCAATGTCAGGCTCAAAATAGGGATGCAAAGCGCAGATGCTCGTTTCATACGGACCTCGGGGAGTGCTAAAATTGGCAGAAACCACTGAATGATGAGTTGACGCCTCACCCAGCGCTGTCTTCGCAAGAAGAGTAAAAAATGATCAGTATTTACACTGACCTCACTTGCTTGAGCACTGACTACCCACCTTACTTTAAGGCAGATTTAAGCGTTCAGAACCTTTATCAACCAAAGACAGCTGGTTCGTTATATTTAGCTATTTATGCTAAGTTATCTCTGCGGTGAGATGAGAGGTATGCATGTCTGAAACATCGTCTTTAGTTCTGGAGTCCATTCGTACTTTAGATGATATGGTTCTGGCATTTCAGAGCGAGGACAAATGCCGTCAGCTTGTTGAGAGCATGGTATGGCCTAAAGGACGGATTTGCCCTGCTTGTGGCTATAAGCGTTCAATTTCTCTTGCAGGCCGTGACAGTGAAAGAGGACGATCCCGGCCGGGCTTGTATCAGTGCTCAAACAGTTATTGTCGCTTCCAGTTTACAGTCACCACACGCACCCCGTTGCACGCTACCAAGCTCCCGTTGCAAATTTGGTTGAAAGCAATGTGGCTCATTTTACAGTCTGATAAGG
>NZ_LMCK01000102.1:0-7447 GCF_001623165.1 Pseudovibrio sp. WM33 | reverse complement strand
CTAACTTTCAAACCGGACCACTCAAGTGGGGCTGATCAGTTTCACGAAGGCATTTATGCCTCAGTGGTGCTTATGTGTGCCTTGCTTCAGATCGAAAGCACTACCCTTTTTGCGCTCCTTGCATTCCGGTTTTCGAACTCTCCCCCCAATATATCGTCTTGTTTTGCTCATTCTTTGCGAGGTTTTGCGATGAACTTTGTCATTACTGGTGCGTCTGGTGCTGGGAAATCTACTTTGCTGGAGTATCTCAAGTCTCTTGGGTATGCGTGCCGGGAGGAGGTTGGGCGCCAGTTGGTGCGGGAGCAACGGGGGATTGACGGTTCTGCCCTTCCTGATCAGGACTGCGTTGCCTTTCGGGACTTGTTGTTTGAGCGTTCCATTGCGGCGTTTGATCAGTGGGTGGTGCGATCAGATGAGCCTGTTTTCCATGATCGCAGTTTTCTTGAGGCGATTGCTTACAGTGCAATTATTGGGGCTTCTGTTCCTCAGAGCATGGTGATTGCTGCACAAAAGAGGCGGTTTGCTTCTCCTTTTTTTGTGTGCGCACCGTGGAAAGAGATTTTTGAACATGATGCGGAGCGAACGCATGGCTTTGACTTTGCATGCCAGGATTATGCGGCGAATGTTTCGGTCTATCGTGCTTATGGATATGAGTTGGTTGACGTGCCGCAAGTGTGCGTTGAAGAGCGTGCGCGGTTTGTGATTGAGCACCTGGAAAAACAATCTCTCCTTTAATTTGTAGAATCGCTTATGTCACAAAACGTCGGGCGGGCTGTCTATTAAGGGCAGGGTGGATGGCGCTCTATGAGATTGGGCTTATGCATTTTTCGGGTTGTATCAACCTCAAGTATACACCTTATAGGTTGTTAACAGGTCGTCGTCGTGTTTCTGGTTGTGTTGTAATTCTGCAAGGTTGATTACTCGAAGGTCGTTAAGTGACTGGAACCTCTTAAAATTTCTAATCTGGTTCACGTTATATTATCAAGGGTTGTAAGCGTGAATTTATACAACCCATAAAATTGCGTTGGTTTTCCGTAAACAAGAATATCCGTAGCTTCATCTATATCGAAGCGGACGAATTCTCTAGAAATAAAGTTGATATCTGTTCTCCATGCCAGTGTTGGTGTGTGTTTCGTGATGTCTCTTTGTGGTGTTCAGGGATTTAGTCTGTAATACATTGAGGTGTGGCGGATGTATTACAAGAATACACGACTAGAACATCTTGATGGGCGTCAGGACCTGACGCCTGTTTGGGAATACTGGAACGAGCATAGAAAAAAGATATTTGGAAGAGCGTTTCATCTTACGGGTGGTGATATGGATGCGGCTGAAGAGTTGATGTCAGCAACGATCATTAAGGTTGCATCGCACTTTGAACAGCGTCCCTTGAATATGAGGGAGCCAATCGCCTTTTTTATGTACGCGCTCAAAAACGAGTTCATCAGTCAGTACCGGAAGAAGCGTTATGAATATCAGTTTCGTGATGGCGATAAGGATGTTTACGACGAACATCTGGCCAACACAGAGATTGAAAGCGCACCGCAGGAAGTGTTGCTGGCACAGAAGGAAGAGCTGATGCTGATCAGCAAGACGCTGGAGCGGCTTCCTCTTATCTACCAGCAGATTTTTTCCATGAAATTTGCCGAGGATCGCAGTTACAGCGAGATTTCGGAGGAGCTGAATATTTCTCAGGCTTTGGCCCGAAAGCGGGTGCAGTTTTTGCGTGAGAAGCTGAGAGATGCCCGCTCCAAGAAGCGTAAGCGGCTCAATTGAGCAGATTGAATGTTCACAGGAGGGTTGGGAGTGCGTCTCTCCGAATAGTTAACGAATTTAGACTGCGAGGGCGAAAGCATGGCGGAAGATACTGTAAATGCTCAGGTGACGGATGCCGTTACCCAGACAAATGTGAAGGTGGTGGGTGAAGCACCTTCTCAGGCAATTGCCAATCTGTACCAAGTGGTTAGCAATGCGACGGGATTGTCGGTTCAAAATGCGACCCATGCGCAACAATCCATGAACCAGATATCGACGGCTGTTGTGTCCAAAGGCGTGCAGCTGATTATGGAAATAGGCCCGACCTCTGGAGCGGAGTCTAAACCTTCAGGTGGTTAATTTGAGGGAATTTGATGGTGAGGGAGAGAGGTGAGAGTTCAGCTTCTCAAGAGTATGAGAATGCGATTATGCGTCGGCGGCGCCTGATCTCTCTGCTCCACGGACCTTTGAGCGATAATAGTTTGCGTTCCTCAACTCAGTCCGGTGCTGAGGCATCCAGAACACAGGGTGCTCAGCGATCTTCTCCAGCGGTCAAAATGTCCTCACAGGCGGCAACGGAAACCGTCAACACAGCAAGTGAGAGCAACAGTCAATCCGGAGCGCAACAAACCATGGTGATGGATAGTGAAAAGGGATCTGCTGGCGGTGCAGACTTTGAGGATACTACCGGTTCTGACGGGACGGGTGGGCAGTCGCAGGGCACATCCACGGATACCGGGAAGGAACAGTCCTCCGGGCCATCCTATCCACCATTGCCAACCTCTGCGCCTTCAACTTCTGCTTTAAACGAACAGATTACTCAGGCCGTGCAGTTTACCAACTTTCAAAATTACCAAGGATTGGAGTCGATGATCTCCATTCCTGATGATGTGATGACCAAGCAGTCCAGCGGGCATGCGTCGCAGAATGCAGAGACCTACATGAACGGTGTCATGCAAATCTCGATGGCTGCACAGGCGATTGTGGCTGCGAAGATCGCACAGGATCCTGCGTTGGCAGCGACACCTGCGCTGACGGAGCTGAACGTCATGGTGACCAATGCTATCTCGGCGTTTCAAGATGTGAGTGAGTGACCCGGCGGAAGTGGGTCGGCTGGTGGATCTGCTTCAGGAAATAACGCTGTTTTCTCAATAGGACTACATTTTGCTTGCGACTTTTCTTCGGGCTCTGACGCGATAGGCAGATCCCCGGTCAGCTCTAAAGGTGAGATATGGAACGGGACGTTACATACATTCGAGAGGAATTGGAGGAGGTGATCCTCAATCAGTTGCGCCGCTGGGAAGGGGTTATCGAGCAGGAAGAGACGCTTACGCTGTCGCGGTCTGGTGTTGAGACGCTGCCAGGGCTTTTGTGTCATCTGAGTCTGGCGCGGGATGCGCTGGTGAAGGCGGAAGGGATGCTGGTGTGTGAAGATGGCATTTCAGCAGCGGATGTGGTGCTCGGGTTTCGCGATGAGCGATTGCAGGAAGAGGCCGACCGATATGAGGACCGCGAAGACGAGGACCGGTTGATTCAGGATGGGGTGGAAGAGGAGCTTCTTGCGCGGTTTACCTCCACTGGCGACATTGAGTTTGACGCGCGGGGAGAGGACCGTAGTTCCGAGCGGAATTCAGATCACAACTGGTAAGACTGGACTTGAGGAGTGAGGCGATGAGTACAGCCGCAAACGAAACGTCAGGGGCCGCAGATGCTGGTCCTCAGAAGGTCACGGCGACACCGGGTCCAGAATTCAACTCTGCGCTGGATGATGCTGTCGTGCAGCTGACCAAAGTGAAGCAGAATGTGGATCAGGCGGCCAGCGAATTTGCGCAGCTGAGGCAGGGCATTCCAAACTACAATGAGGTGGTTGCTGAAATCCGGCAGCAGCAGGCGCAGATCAATCGGGCTTGTGATGATGCAACGTCCTCAGCGCAGACGATTGTGTCTGAGGTGGAGCATGCGGCAGCCAAGCTGTGCACCTCCATTGATGAAGAGATTTCGACGATTAAGAGTGTGATTGGCACCGGGGAGGAAGGTGAGGAACCTCAACCAGCGCCGCCGCCTGTGCAGCCGCAACCGCAACCGCAACCGCAAATAGCACCTGGGCAAGGTGTGCCGCAATCTGGTCCTGGCTTAGGGCAGTTTCCGGCCTCTGGCCTGCCCGGTCAGGGCGGGGTTCCCAATCAGGAAGCGATGGCAGTACAGGCTGCTGAAGCCATGCGGGATTTTCTGAAGAAGGAAATCAAATCGGAGCTTTCAAAGCAGATTGCGCCACTTAATGAGAAGCTCTCTGAGCTTTTGATTAGTTATCTGCAACAGAGAACTCGCGACAGGTGAGTGTGATGTGTGAACCAATTCTTACAAAGAGCACAGGCTCTTAGGAAAGAGTTCACAAATTGAGAGGAGCGGCGTCAATAGTCTGTAAATGGCAATAATAACAAGCATATTGGAGAAAAAATGCCAAAGACTATTGAGGAACAATGTGGCGCAGCAAAACCCTCCGATGGCGGAACTGTTGATGCTGACGTGATTGCAATTCTTGGGGTGGCTCCCGCGTTTGCGCTGGCGCTGACCTTCCTGACCGCGGCGCAATCGACAGGGGTGCTTTTTGAGAATTCCGTCTCGAATGCACAGCGCCAGAACATCATTGCACAGACCGCTTTGAATCAGGGAATTTTGCATACTTATTCTGTTGGATCCATGGCTGCTGCAAACAGCATTTCACATATGGAGCCGAAGGAAGCCGAGCAGGTGAACGAGAGTTTGCTCGGAACATTGTGTCGGTATTTTTCGCGTTAAGTCGCGGTGTTTGGTCGGTCTGCAACGGCCATTGAGTTTTCTAAATAATTGAGAGTTTGCCTCTGGTCAGTGCAGTGCTTGCGCTTGATCAGAGGTGAAGCAGGGCTGCGTTTTTACCGAACTGCTCATGAGTTCGGTTGATCAGGTGGGAGTGATTTATGGCGGATCTACCGGGGATTGGCCCCGTAATACCAGAGGGCGGCATGGTGACGGATGCTGTCACGCAATCCAATGTAACGGTGCTTGGGCAAGCGCCTGCAATTGCGATGGGGAACCTCTATGCATCCCTTGCACATTCAACGGGCATTTTGTTGCAGAACTCAGTCGCATCCGCGTCTCAATCTACCACTCTTGCACAGGCGACGACCAACATGGGCGTCATGCAAATCTATTCCGCGAATACAACGGCCGGGGCATCGGCCACAGAAAAAGTTGCTCAGGCTGGGACAGCTGACCAACTCAGCACGCTGCTGACTACCTTGCGTAGTTTCAACCCATAACCGGAACTTTCGAGCTTCGCTTTCTGGTGCAAAGGCCAGAGCGATGAGAATGGTTCTGATGCATCCTTTAAGTTGTAGTAGCGCGTACTCCTTTGGAGCCAGTTCAAGGAAATGCAGAACCGGATTTTGACCAGAACTGTATGAAAGAGGACTATTAGAATGCCAACAACTGTTAGCCCTATGATCACTGACGCGGTTACCCAGTCCAACGTAAAGGTCGTGGGTGAAGCCCCTGCGATGGCAATGGGCAGTGTCTTTCAGACAATGGCTCATTCCACTGGAATTCTCTTTGAGAACTATGTCTCTGCCGCTCAGCAGCAGAACATTCTTTCTCAGGCAGCAGCTAACCAGGGAGTCATGCAGATTTACTCCATGGATACGATGGCTGGCGCTGGTGCTACCGAAAAAGTTGCTCAGAGCGGCACACCAGACCAGTTGAACACGCTGCTGACAATCATGCGCGTTTTCAACCCAACGTAACGGGTTTAGGCGTCGCCCTCTGGCGGCGTTGGTTCAACTTGCAGTTAATGGTGTCCGGTTGGTTTTCAGGTGGGCATGCCCTTGGTGGTTCTCTGTGAAATCACCGGACACGACTTTTTTAATTCATGGCAGTTCATATTCTGCTGAACTGCTTTTGTTTCTGTCTCCCGCGTATCGGTATTCGAAAGGCGGTTTCGTCTCTTCGAAAGATATGCTGCATTTTTAAGGATGACGACTATGCCGGATACGGTAAATCCAATGATTACTGATGCCGTCACACAAACCAATGTGAAGGTTGTTGGTGAAGCACCCGCCATGGCTATGGGTTCGCTTTTCCAGACGATGGCGCACTCAACCGGTATTCTCTTTGAGAATAACGTGGCTGCTTCTCAGCAGCAGAACATTCTGGCTCAGGCTGCAACCAACCAGGGTGTCATGCAGATCTACTCCATGGATACCATGGCAGCTGCTGGTGCTACGGAAAAGGTTGCTCAGTCTGGCACACCGGATCAGCTTCAGACGCTTCTTACCATTATGGAAACCTTCCGTCCGGGCCGGTAAATGAACCTGTGACGACCTCTCGTGCGAGTTACATTTCAACCTTCCCTGCTTCGGCAGGGGAGGTTTGCAGTTTTGGTATGGTCTCTTTTGCTGACAGACCCGATGGAAATGGGTATAGGTACTGCTACGAATAAGCCCACAAAGGCAAAGAATGACACATACGCTAACCCCCATTTTGGTCTGTGCGCTCTACAAGTTTGTTGAGTTTGCGGACTTTGAAGACATGCGCGAACCTCTGCTTGACTACTGCAAAAGCCGTGGTATTCGCGGCAGTCTTCTTATTGCTCGTGAGGGCATTAACGGAACCATTGCTGGTGAAGAACCGCAGATGCGGGACGTGATTTCTTACTTGCGCAAAGACCCGCGTTTTCATGACATCATCGTCAAGGAAAGCTGGGCTAAGCAAATTCCGTTCAAGCGCATGAAGGTGCGTTTGAAGCAAGCGATCGTGAATATGGGCGTCAACCATATTGATCCGAATGATCTTGTCGGCACCTATGTGAAACCAGAGGACTGGAATGCGCTGATCTCCGACCCGGATACGGTCGTGATTGATACGCGCAATGACTACGAGTTTGCTCTGGGCACGTTTGAAGGTGCATTGGACCCTGACACGGAAACCTTCAATGAGTTTCCTGAATGGGTCAAACGCAATGATAACTCTCTGCGCGCCAAGAAGAAGGTCGCCATGTTCTGCACCGGCGGTATCCGCTGTGAGCGGGCTACCGGGCTGATGCTGGAGCAAGGCTATGATGAGGTTTATCACCTTGAAGGCGGTATTCTGAATTATCTGGAAAATGTACCAGAGGACGAGAGCCTCTGGAAAGGCGAGTGTTTTGTGTTTGATGACCGCGTGTCTGTTGATCACAAACTTGATGCTGGCTGGGGGAAGAACCTGCCGGAGAAAACCAAGAAGGTTCTCGCGCCATACCAGATTGATGACAAGCCTTCTGAGGCTGGCGAAAGCTGAAGCAGACTGGAATGAGGGGTGGTTTGACTGCCCCTTACTATTGCTTGCACCCCGGAAAACCTTATCCCCGTCCGTTCAACGTGGCTTATTGTTGATCTCATGTTCACGTAAACGGGCAGCTGGCGGAGCGACCGCCAGTGCAGCGTGAGCTGGGCGGGGCTACCGGGAGACATAACGCATCTTCCGGCGGGTCCGTTGAAACACCCCTTGAAAGTCTTTAGTGCAGGGACCAAGCGGAAGCTGGTCACCCGATGGGCGTCTACACTGGCAGGCGTTTAGCTATCACTGGCACTCACATTTGCCTTTGGCTGGTGTGTTTGTTGCTGATGGTGCCTGCTCCCAATGCCTTTCGGTGGAGACCTTGTTTCATACAAAAACGCCCGGG
>NZ_LMCK01000101.1:68570-70368 GCF_001623165.1 Pseudovibrio sp. WM33 | reverse complement strand
GTCTTATCAAGTGCCTCTAGGCGGTTACATAAAGCGTAGTACAAAGTGATTAAAACGTCACGTTCGCAACTGTTCTTCATCCGCTCGCTCAGCACCATATGCTGTATATAAGTAAGGTTCTGAAGATCAGAAACAGCAACGTTCACGTCGTCAATTTCATTCTGAAGAGTATTTGTAGCGCCACAGGCGCATGCAGTGTCGTCCATAATCAAAGCCCTCACGTGGTTGGCTGTTGAATAAACCGCACGACAAACGAGCTTTCTAGGGCCCACTGGCGAGCGGGAGGCTAGAAACCTGACCACGGCAGGCGGGTTTATTCCCTCCCGAAGGAAGTGTTGTATTCACCGCCCTCCCGCTCATAGCAAAGGGTTTGCGCCTTTGGAAAAAAGGCACAAAAAATCCGCTAGTTACGGGAGCGGGTACCGCGTGGAAAGGAGGTTTCTAGGCCTCACATATGAATGTGGAATGGAACCGCCCACCTGTCAACGAAAAGTTGCAAAAGCAAAAGAACTGTTGCCGCAGGGATACGCTGGACACCAACCAGCTTCTCCCTCGTCATCTCGCACAAGCGCAGCACGATGCAGGACCCAGAACCCCACTCACCAACGCCAGTCCCCTTGGCTCTGGGTACCGGATCTCCGCTTCGCTCCGTCCGGCATGACGGCGATGGTGAGGTTTGGAAAGACACGCACCCCTCCCGCCGTCTTCCCGCACTCGATGCGGCAACTGTGTTTATGCATTGAATGGAACACCATCCCTGAGCAGAGCATTGGCTGTGATGAGTATCTTTCTCGCCAGAGCAATTATTGCCGCTTTGAAGGGCTTCCCTCTTTTTATGAGGGCTTGAGCAAATGAAGCAAAATGAGAATTAGATCGTGCAGCTGTAACCGCTGCCATATAAAGCGCGTTCCGCACGCGTTTGCGCCCACCCTTAATGGCCCGATGGCCGCGAAACTGACCACTGTCTACATTGAAAGGAGCAAGGCCAGCCAGAGCGGCAATGGCTTTGGGCGATGCGTGCCCGAGCTCGGGCATCAAAGCTAATAGAGTAGTTGCAGCAACAGGGCCTACGCCGGGAATAGAGCGTAATAGCTTGTTATCATGAGTAAATTCGGCTGTCTCTTTGAGCAGTGTATCTCGCTTTTGCTCAATGAATTTAATTTCTTCATTCAGCCAACTGATATGGCGTGCGATGCTGGCATGTTCCTCAGATAAAGCTTGGGCCAGGCGTTGGCGTTCTTTCTTACGTGTATCAACAAGCTCATCCCGCCGTTTGTGCAAGGCCGCTAGTTGGTCGCGTTCTGGTGCTCGTTGTGTGGTGGCGTCAGGTTTTAGGCATTTGCCCATGTCTGCCAGCATGCGTGCATCTATCTGATCGGTTTTTGCCATCTGCCCGAGGGCTCGAGCAAAATCCCGCGCCCGCGCTGGATTTACCCGGGAAAACCGGATCTTCAAAGTGTGGAGAGCATGTGTCAGCTTCCTGTCATAACGTCCCGTAGCTTCAAAGATAATGTTCAAGCTGGGCATGTCAGGTAATGCAGAAAGCCAGGCGGAAATCGCTTCACTGGTATTTTCTATCTGTAAGTGCTTTGAAGTGCTCTCCTCAAAAATATCCAGATAGGCTTTAGAGATATCGATACCAATATAGAAAGGGTGTAAGGTCATGGAGCCTGTCCCTGTGCTACGTGGTCCGCAAAAGCGGCCACCATCAACTGTTCAGGTTTGGTAATACATGCGAGGCGGGGTCTGGTCGCGTCACGATCTCAAGCCGTGCTGGACTCTGATCTGGGATCCAACA
>NZ_LMCK01000101.1:0-68560 GCF_001623165.1 Pseudovibrio sp. WM33 | reverse complement strand
CTGTCAACGAAAAGTTGCAACAACCCCGCACCTGTTGCCCCAAGGATACGCTAAACATCAACCATCCCCTCCCTCGTCATCCCGCGCAAACGAAGTGCGACGCGGGCCCCAGAGCAACACTCACCAACGCCAGTTCTCTTGGCCCTGTATACCGGATCTCCACTCCGCTCCGTCCGGCATGACGGCAGGGGGATAAACAAAACGGCTTCACACCTCTCCACCGTCTTCCCGCACTCAATGCGGGATCCAGAACGCAGATGGAGGTCTCAAGAAAGTTCGCCTGCATTGCCGCCTTAATCAGCAGCATGGCGTTTTCTCCTTGATGAAGTAACCAAGATGACTGCCTCTGCTAAACTTTACTTTTAACAGCCCGCCATCCATTCTGTTTTCATTGCATATTTCTAATAGGTACAGCTATTTAACAAGGTAATTTGAGATGGATATAGTCGGTTTGGAAGTTCTGTGTGAAGGAACACACACATTAGCCAATGCAATGAGAATGGTTTTAGCAGTCAAGGTCTGAAACGACGACTTTTAGGACATACTACAATGCTTGAAATTAGAGAATTTGGCGAATGTAGCTTTCTCAACTTCGCCTCTCCTGAGCAAGGGATAAAGAAGGAACTGTTAACGCAGCTAGGCTTAACGTCAATCTACCTTTCCGATGATGTGCTGTTTGGTGATGATGATAATGAGATTGGGCCACTACTAAGTATCATCGCATCACAGCCCTCAGATAAACTGATAGATATCTCGTGGATTGAGCTAATTGATCCCGCCAGCAACGAACCATTTATCGATGAGTATGTATTTGCCTTTTCAAACAAAAAGGACGATTTGAACTTATATCTGAATCAGTACTGCACCAGAATATCTGGCTCAAGTTTTGAACTTACGTTTGACCCCAGTTTCAGCTTTATCATGTTCCACGACCCATTCTGCGAGTATCTGGAGTTTGCCGGAGGTGAGAACTTAATTACTAGAGTCTCGGAGGCATGTAAGGAGGCAGTGTTTACGTTTCCGCAGGTACCGACGTCAGACCTCCAAACTCTATTCGTGCTGAACGAAAGCAGCTCCATGGAGCAAGCTGGCGATCTGACATTTTTCGACACATTAGAGAGTGTTCTGAGTTACGTAGAACCCATCGACGTAGCAAACCAAGAGTATTATCTATTCGATTCAAATGGATATTTTTATCAGTTCAACCTCAATGATGAGCACGTCACCGTCGACGCTGAAAGCAAAATAGCCAGAGCAAACCTCGCCCGCTCTGTGATCGGAATGCATATGTCAGAAACATCCTCAAAACATCACCTGAAAACAAAGATTACAGCAGATGGTGACCTTCAGCAGCTGTGTGAACTCTGCTTTCAACGCCAGAACAGATCACTGAACAAGAGGTCTCGTCGTAGAAGATTGGGAACCGGATCAATCATAAATGATTTTTTGCAGATGTTTAAAGGCAAATAACTACTTGCTCGAGCCAAATCATAGGATGAAAATACTAAAGTGCGGGTTGGTCTTCCTACTGTGAAGGAAAGGACAAAATGACAAAAAAGCAGATCACAAAAGACGAACTTTCCAAAATTTATCTTGAAAAATATGACAATGTAACTAATCAAGCACTCGAAAAGAAATTTCGCAGGAAGAGAGAATTTGACCTCTGGAGTGAACAAGGAGATGAAGCACTCACATCAAAGCTAAAAGCTATTATCAAAGACGACAGGTTCATTACAGTATTTGAACTCTATCTTTGGAACTCAACAGATAAGGCACTCAGTGATATTCACAATCATATTGTAGAATTTAACGAAGACTGCTTCTGTATCGCCAATCCAAATTCTGATGTCGATCTAAATGCAATAATTAACTTTTGGCTCCGCGAACCGTTGTCCAACCTGTTCACTTTTGAATTTACTCCCGACAAAAGCATTGGCTGGTATCTTGAAAAGGGTAAGCTCGCGAAAATTGGTTTCAGAGTTACAAATCAGGATCTATTCAAACTCTACGAATAGGTCCAAGCGATGCCCGCCTCCCTTCCCGCATCACGTACCTCCTGTATGGAATGCTATCGGAGGCACTACTCCATCCACGCCTCTCCCCCAAGAGCAAAAAAGCCGGCCCCACACAGAGACCGGCTTCTTATTTCTCAACCAGTGCAGCAGCTTAGCTGTCCAGGAAGCTCCGCAGTTTGCGGGAGCGGCTTGGGTGCTTCAGCTTACGCAGGGCTTTTGCTTCAATCTGACGAATACGCTCACGGGTAACGGAGAACTGCTGACCAACCTCTTCCAGAGTGTGGTCGGTGTTCATGCCGATACCGAAGCGCATACGCAGAACACGCTCTTCACGAGGTGTAAGCGATGCCAGAACGCGGGTCGTGGTCTCACGAAGGTTCGCCTGAATAGCCGCATCAATCGGCAGGATGGCGTTTTTATCCTCAATGAAGTCACCAAGATGGCTGTCTTCCTCGTCACCAATCGGTGTTTCAAGGGAGATAGGCTCCTTAGCGATCTTCAACACCTTACGGACCTTCTCAAGCGGCATCTGCAGCTTTTCAGAGAGCTCTTCCGGGGTTGGCTCACGGCCAATTTCGTGAAGCATCTGACGAGAGGTACGAACGATCTTGTTGATCGTCTCGATCATGTGCACCGGAATACGGATGGTGCGTGCCTGATCCGCGATGGACCGGGTGATCGCCTGACGAATCCACCAGGTCGCATAGGTGGAGAACTTGTAACCACGGCGGTATTCGAACTTGTCTACCGCCTTCATGAGGCCAATGTTACCTTCTTGAATAAGATCCAGGAACTGCAGGCCACGGTTGGTGTATTTCTTGGCAATGGAGATAACGAGACGAAGGTTCGCTTCCACCATTTCCTTCTTCGCGATACGCGCTTCGCGCTCACCCTTCTGCACCATGGAAACCAGGGTACGGAATTCGGTGATCTCAAGGCCAGTCTCAGTCGCAAGCGTCTGAATCTCGCCGCGCAGTTCGCGGATCATATCGCCGTCATGGGTCACAAACTTCTTCCAACCACGGCCAGACAGGTTTGCAACTTTGCGGATCCAGTTCGGGTCCAGCTCAGAACCCTGATAGTATTTGATGAAGTCAGCGCGGTTCACGCCGTTGCTGTCTGCAAGACGCAGCAAGCGACCTTCATAACCCATCAGCATTTTGTTGATGGAGTAAAGCTGCTGAACCAGTGTCTCAATACGGTTGTTATTGAGGTGCAGGCTCTTCACTTCAACAATAATGTCTTCTTTGAGCTTCTTGTAACGACGCTCCTGAGACGGAGACAGAGTTTTGTTAGCCAGCTTGTTTTCAACCAGCTGGTCCTGAAGCTTGCGCAGCTTCTTGTAATCCTCTGTGATCCTGTCAAAGATCTCAACGACCATAGGCTTCAGTTCTGCTTCCATCACGGAAAGAGAAACGTTTGCCTCGTACTCGTCGTCATCGTCATCAGTGGTTTCACCACCTTCTGCAGGTGCTTCACTCGGCGCACCCGAAGCTGCATTAGCAGGCGCAGCAGCGGCAGCACCGTTAGGCTTACGGGCTTCTTCTTCCTTGCGCTTGCGGGCTTCTTCTTTTTCCTTAAGGCGCACAGCCTCAGGAACTTCACCTTCGCCAGCGTTTTCCTGCTCAGAAAGGTCATCATCAGATGGACCGTTCTTGTCATCAGGTCCGGAATATGTTGCATCCAGATCAATAATGTCACGCAGCAGAACCTTGCCTTCGGCCAGCTCCTCACCCCAGATGATAATCGCCTGGAAGGTCAGTGGGCTTTCGCAAAGACCTGAGATCATAGCCTCACGGCCAGCCTCAATACGCTTTGCAATGGCAATTTCGCCTTCGCGGGACAACAGCTCAACAGAGCCCATCTCGCGCAGGTACATACGCACCGGATCATCGGTACGGTCTGTAGGTTCTTTGGCAGTCGTGGTTTTGGTAACAGCAGTAGAAGAAGCAACAACCAACTCACCGCCGTCTACAGCGGGTGGAGCTTCCTCTTCCTCTTTACCTTCTTCTGCATCTTCCGCCTCAACAACGTTGATGCCCATTTCAGAAAGAAGCGACATGGTGTCTTCAATCTGCTCAGAGCTCACCTGATCAGGTGGAAGAACTTCATTCAGTTCGTCATAAGTGATGTATCCGCGTTTTTTCGCGGACTTGATCATTTTCTTGACGGCGGCGACCGACAAATCCAAGAGCGGACCATCTTGTCCCTCTGCGCCTGCCGGTTCCTGCGTATCTTCAGCTTGTGTCGCCTTCGTCGCCATATTCTGCTCCAAAGTCGCTGGTCGTGCTCCAGCGAACTATCGCGTTACGCAATCAATCACCCCCGTGTTTGGACCACACAGGCGGCATTTGAATCACATTTGACTTTGGGGTTTAACGCAAAGTCCCTTAAACCTGACTTAACCCTGGTATCAAAATGTTTTCACGGAATTGAAAACCCAAAACTCATTCGGGCAGGACTGCTCACCGGCATCCCTACCGTTTTAGGCCGTATCCGGCACATTCCAGGCATCGACAGCGCTGATTATCCGATTATGATATCGCCGCTTTAAAGACATCTAAGGTCTACGGGCGCTCGTATCGGCTGTCTGACTTAGTGTATGTAGCCCGCCTTTTGTGATTCGCAAGGGCGATTCGGCATGGTCAATCTGATTCTGGGGGATTTTGGACAGTTCATTGCCTGTTTTTCTGGATAACTTTGAAAAACAAGAGTTCTTCCATCACAATTCTACCTCAAGTTGCGATCACCAGATCCTCTGGGGGAAGCAGATAAACAGACCCGCAATCCCTCCTCTCAGATCAAGCCAGAACAGACCCTTTTGAGGAGCGCATTTTGGCTGCTCGCTCCGCCAACTCCTGCTCATCACGCAGACAATCCTCACGGCGACGAGCCAAATCCTGCGTAAGCGCCTGAAACCGGCCCCAGCTTTCTTCGGTCAGATCCTGCTCCATGGCCCGCGTTTCATGCTCAAGCTCCTGCTCCAACATGCGCAACTCAAGCATATCTGCATAATTCAGGAACAACATCTCCACGAAATCTTCAGGTGGATTTTCTTTTAGGATTTGAGCACGGTTCCCCAAAGCATCCCAGCTGATTAATTTATTTGTCTTCGACTGCGGCTCAAATCGCTCAATGAAGCCTTTGGCTTCCCCCAAAATCTGGTAAAAGTGCTCTCCAAGACTATCATACATACGGACGACAGTTTCATCTCCCAGTTCAGGAGAAACAACGCGAAGAAAACTCTCCATAAACTTCACATGATCATCATTGTTGTAGCTCAGTAGAGAAATTCGCTCGAAATGCTTCTCAAGCAAATCAAGGTATACAACGGACATACCAATAACAATTCGCTCAATCCCGTAAGCAGGCGTGTTAGGCGCCCCCATGTTGTTTTCAGCGCTTCTGAAGCGATTTTCTTCGTTACCGCCCTTGCCAGCTGGTTGGCCGCGCCACCCCCCATCACGACGACCACTACCACCGCCTTTGTCACGGTTCCGGCGGCTCTCCTCGTAAAACAAGTTGGAGAGTTTGAGGCGCAAGTCCATCCGATAACGCTTCTGAACGCGCTCATCTTTGATGGTCCCAACCAGATCTTCAACGGCCTTTTCCAGCGCAGCCTTGCGCTCAGGCGTATCAATCCGTGCTTGCTCGCTCTCACGGCGCCAAACCACTTCTGAAAGTGGCAGAGCTTTCTCGATCTCTCCATACATGGCAGCAGTGCCACCAGCATTAATCACATCATCCGGATCCTGCCCGTCAGGCAAAAACGCAAACTGGAAAGACTTACCGCTGGTCAGAACTGGAAGAATACGATCAACCGCTCGGTGGGCAGCAGAGATACCGGCGACGTCACCGTCAAAGCAAACCACTGGTTCATCAGCAAACTTCCAAAGCCGCATAATCTGGTCTTCGGTAAACGCAGTCCCCAAACTCGCGACCGTCGCCTTGATGCCAACCTGCCAGAGAGCAATGGCATCCATATACCCTTCCACCACGATCGCTTGTCCGCTCTCATAAGCAGGCTGGCGCGCGCGATGTGCATTAAACAGCATCGTCCCTTTGTGAAAGACAGGTGTTTCCGGTGAGTTCAGATATTTCGGCTGGCCGTCCGGGTCCATGGTTCGGCCACCAAAAGCAACCGCCCTGCCCCGGTCATCATGGATCGGGATCATCAGACGATTGCGAAACCGGTCATAGGACGGACGCCCGTCCTCGGGTTTAATGAGCAACCCCACTTCAATCAACTCAGCTTCAGTGACGTCTTTCGCCATCAAAGCCTTCTTCAGATTGTCACGTCCAGGAGGCGCAAAACCAAACTGAAACTCATTCAGCGTCTCGGCACTCAAACCGCGCCGCTGCACATACTCTTGCGCAGCGCGCCCGTCAGCAGACTGGAACACATGCCGAAAATAGCGTACCGCCATCTCACAAACATCGGTCAGAGAATTGCGCTTTGCAGCTCGTTTTGCCGCCTGAGGATCGGGCGCAGGCATGGCGATTCCGGCTACACCAGCCAGTTCTTCCACAGCTTCGGGGAAACTGAGGCCCTCAGTCTCCATCAAAAACTTGAAATGATCTCCACTTTCACCACAGCCAAAGCACTTGTAGCGGTTGCGGCGCTCATCAACATGAAAGCTGGGAGACTTCTCTGAATGGAAGGGACAACAGGCCCAATAATCACCCTTTCCGGGCTGCGATTTACGCCGATCCCAGGTTACACGTCGCCCCACCACATCTGTAAGCGAGACGCGGTTGCGAATGTCATCAAGAAAGAGCTGATCGAAACGCATAATGGTCCAATTTGTCGTAGTGGCCTGAAAGCAGCTGAGCTGGGTATTATATAGCCGCGAAGGCCCCAAGAAGCCAGCAAAACCCCCATTTGCGCAGGCTTAACTCAATTAATCGCTTCAGGAAAAAAGAAAAGCCGCATCATGATGACGCGGCGGCCTGTAAGTGCTCCAAAAACGTTGACTTACTGCGGAGCGCGCAGCATCTGCTTCACCATGCAACTGGCTTTCGCAAAGTCCATCTGGCCCGGATAACGCTCTTTCAACTCGGCCATGCAGCGGCCCATATCACGCAGTCCGCGCGCTTCAACGCACTCGACAACTGTTTGACAAACAAGCTTCATTTCGTACTCGCTGAGCTGCGAAGGCAAGAATTCACGGATCATTTCCGCTTCTTCACGCTCTTGCACAGCAAGCTCTACTTTACCGCTCGCTTCACAATGCGCCGCTTCCTGCTCACGCTGGACTAGCATGGTGTGCAGGAGGTCCATCAGCTCTTCGTCGCTTAAGCCATCACGCCCTTGCTCACGAGCAGCCATATCCCGGTCCATAATGGCAGCGGTGATGAGGCGCAACGTGGCGGCACGTCTTTTGTTAGTGTCTTCTTGCGCGGCTTTCAGCGCATTCGCTATTTTGTCTCGCAACATACTAAAGGAACCCTGACGCGGAAACTTTAAAAGAGGCTCTCCAAATCCCGGATAATACGTCTCATCCATCTGATTTGGGCTGATTTCCTGTAACTCGAGCGCTATTATTTCTACACGAGTGATATTGACCAGAGGAACCCCTTCTCCTATGGTCCCGGCCTTGATGCGACTGTGACGCGCCAAAGTCAAGTCCCTTCGGTGCGTTTCAGATGGACGCATACTGTCATCAACCGTATCAAGAAAGCAAGTGATGAAAGCTCAAGACGCGTGGTCAGCACCTAAACCTACCGCCCTCCTCGTTCTCGCAGACGGTACAGTCATTGAAGGCCGAGGCGTTGGAGCTCTTGGAACAGCGTCCGGCGAAGTCTGCTTCAATACGGCAATGACCGGGTATGAAGAGATTCTCACAGATCCTTCCTATGCAGGACAGATCATCACCTTCACGTTCCCCCATGTTGGCAATGTGGGCGCGAACGAAGACGATGTTGAAACTGTAGATATGGAAGGCACGTCTGGCGTACGAGGCGCGATTCTGCGCACCGACATCACCACCCCTTCCAACTATCGCTCTGGCAACCACTTCGATGCATGGCTCAAGGCACGAGGCATTGTGGGCCTGACCGGCGTAGACACCCGCGCATTAACAGCTCTCATCCGCGAAAAAGGCATGCAGAACGCTGTGATCGCTCATAACGCTGATGGTGAGTTTGATGTGGAAGCGCTGAAAGCAGAAGCAGCCGGCCTCCCGGATCTGGAAGGCATGGACCTTGCAAAAGGCGTGAGCACTCAGAAAACCTACGACTGGAACGAAACCACCTGGGATTGGGATGACGGGTTTGGCGCCCAGAACAAACCAAGCCATCACGTGGTTGCTCTGGACTTTGGCGTAAAGCGTAACATCCTCCGCCTTCTGGCAGATGCCGGATGCCGCGTAACTGTGGTGCCTGCAACCACTTCTGCTGAAGACGTCCTCGCTCTCAAGCCGGATGGAGTATTCCTGTCCAACGGCCCTGGCGATCCAGCTGCAACAGGTGAATATGCGGTTCCAACCATCCGTAGTCTCGTGAAGTCTGGCCTGCCGGTCTTCGGCATCTGTCTGGGTCACCAGATGCTCGCGCTTGCACTTGGTGGCACCACCACAAAGATGCATCAAGGCCATCACGGCGCAAACCATCCGGTTCACGATTACACCACCAACAAGGTTGAAATCACCAGCATGAACCATGGCTTTGCTGTGAGTGCTGGCAGCCTGCCCGACAACGTGGAAGAAACACACGTTTCCCTGTTTGACGGCACCAACTGTGGTCTGCGTGTAAAAGATGCGCCTGTCTTCTCAGTACAGCACCATCCGGAAGCGTCTCCAGGTCCACAAGACAGCCACTACCTGTTCTCTCGCTTCATTGAGCTGATTGAGAACCACAAAACACCTGCTGCCGCTTAGAACGCAACGTGCTCTAAGCAAAACGGTACAGCAGAATGAATAAAAGCGGGGTCCAGTACCCCGCTTTTCTTTTGCCTGACTGCGAGCAGAACATGGCCGGAGACACCGCTTAAGCAACGTCAGGACAACAAAAAACCCGGCACCAAGGGAGCCGGGTTCCGTAACTCTTATCAGAAGCAATTAAGCCGCTTCTGTTTCCAGCATGCTGCTCAGTGCATGAGACACACCGCGAACTTCTGCAATCTGTTCTTGAAGCGCTTGCTCCTGCTCATGAAGCAGCTGCTCCTGCGCACCACAAATTTCCTGAAGTTCTTTAAGTTGCTCAGGACGAGGGCTGGAACCCTCAACGAGCTTGATAATACGACGAACTTCTGCCAGCGTCAGACCGATCTTCTTGGCCTGCAAAATGACCCGCATGCGGCTCACATCACGACCTCTGTAGAAGCGGCGTGCTCCACGACGTACTGGGTTAAGAAGCCCCTTCTCCTCATAGAATCGTAGTGTACGCAGAGTGACGCTAAACAACTCTGACATTTCAGAGATTGCGAGCAGTTGACCGTCCCCATCGTCCTCACGAATAGGTCCAGCGATATCCGCAGCGACATCTAGCTTACTAGGAATACTGTTCATTTCCATTTGCCCGGTGGTTTGTATGTTAAACCTTAGAAGAGTTACAAAAGCTCATCATTTCAGCTCCCCACCCGGTGCCTCCATGAATTCCCCTAATAACTTTTGTACTCCCCCACTTCTGTACTAGCTTATGCAGTAGCATTTGATACCCACTCACACTGCGGAAGCTTTTCGATGTTCATTTGAACAATCTTCAATGCATCCCCAGTGAGGAATGAGTACCCCCACTTTCAAAGTCCTCAATGAAATCTATGATAATTCATATTGGACAATTGATAATCTACACAAGGAAACTGATAAAATATAGCCCGACATCGCATTTTTTACTTCGTAAATGCAACGTATACACTAGGACATCCGAGAATTAACATCATAAGTATTTATACTAGATAAGTATTATAAAAAAATAACGGCACCTACTTTTGCAATTCCGCTGATTTATTCTACATTTTACGGCAAATCTCCAAAGATGTTCCTGCGTTATCTGAGCTAATATACTATAGAAGCGTCAATTACATATTGTCTATAATATGTGAACATGACGAAGAGATAGCGAGAATGAGCAATATAACTTCTAACTACTCTCCTTCTTTAGATCTGCTCTGACTTTATTCTTTCTCAGTAAAACGAAAATTGGCTGACCAAATGATCACTCTGCACATTTTTTAAACAGGATGTTCATTTTTCGCGCTGCAAAACTTTGAACTGCCGTCGCGTACAGAGGGGATAATGTGGAATCTGTCACATTAAAAGGCAAGATGCCCCAAAGATTCACTAGATCAAAAGTGCCAGATTGTGCGCATTGCACAATTTTGGCCACCCATTTTCATTAATTGAAACATCTTCAGCATGTGCAAGCCATAAGAAAGACACCGCATTCAGCAGATAAACTCAATTTACCATCAAACACGTACTTGCGCTTAGCCCTTCAACAGGCCATTGACGATCCGTCTGATTTGAAATCTGAAAGTCGCATGACGATGAACATCCATCTTTTTGCCCTTCAGATTAGCCCGATACAGGATGAGTTCGTTTAACATGATTATCTCCTTGATGAGCCGCGTGAATGGAAAGCCACCTCAGTTCTATGCAAAGAAATCACACAGGCTTACGGGAGTTTTCCTGAAACGCCACAATTATAAGCGCACTATTTGCGCCTCATCAAGGTAAATAACGCAATTTTTGCGCTTTTTACATTCTGTTATATGCAATAGTACGAATGCAGCTTATTATGCATCAGTCTGTACAATGAATTTTCAGTCTGGGAATCATTAGGTTAGTATCATGAAACCATCTCAGTTTCGGGCTTGGCGCAAGTCGATGGGCTATAAGCAAAAAGAGGCAGCGGAACGCCTCGGCTTAAAAAAACGAATGATTCAATATTATGAAAACGGCAATCGTGACGGTAAACCGGTAGAAATTCCGAAGTCTGTCCGGCTGGCCTGCTATGCCTTAAGCACTGGTATTGCTGACTTTGATGGTGAGAAAACCACAGAGAATGCGACTTTAGCTGAATAAACTCCCCTTAAGTCTTGAGAAAAAAAACCGGATTATTTCGGAAATAGGCGTTCGTCGGGGTTTATCATTACGCGAATATTTCTTATAACGCGCGCTCAGCCGACATACTCCTAAAGAGGGCACCACCAGAGCACCAATCGGGTGCACTGGTGCTTAAACGCGAGCATATGTGAGTCACCATGCCTAAACGCAATGACATCCAATCTATCATGATCATCGGGGCTGGCCCCATCGTGATTGGTCAAGCCTGTGAGTTCGATTATTCTGGAACTCAGGCTTGTAAGGCACTGCGAGATGAGGGCTACCGAATTATCTTGGTGAACTCAAATCCGGCGACCATCATGACAGATCCGGATCTGGCTGATGCAACCTACATCGAGCCAATCACCACGGACGCCGTTGAAAAGATCATCGCCAAGGAAAAGCCGGACGCGCTCCTGCCAACCATGGGCGGACAGACCGCACTCAACTGTGCGCTGGAACTGGACCGCAAAGGCGTGCTGAAAAAACACGGTGTCGAGATGATCGGAGCAAAAGCCGACGTCATCGACAAGGCTGAAGACCGTGAAAAATTCCGCGCGGCCATGGACAAGATCGGGCTGGAAAATCCACGCGCCGCAATCGCATCCTCTCCGCCAATCCTTGATGATGAAGGCAACATCACCGGGTATGATCGTGGAGCAGGCTATGCTGAAGCCATGCGCCAGATCGACACCATCGGCCTGCCAGCTATCATTCGCCCTGCGTTTACGCTCGGCGGCACAGGCGGCGGCGTAGCGTATAACCGTGAAGAGTTTGAACAAATTGTTCGCTCCGGCATCGATGCGTCTCCAAACGGTCAGGTGCTCGTCGACGAAAGCTTGCTCGGCTGGAAAGAATACGAGATGGAAGTGGTTCGCGACACAGCGGACAACTGCATCATCATCTGCTCCATTGAAAACATCGACCCGATGGGCGTCCACACAGGCGATTCCATCACAGTTGCCCCTGCCCTGACCCTCACCGACAAAGAATACCAGATCATGCGGAACGCCTCGATTGCGGTTCTGCGTGAGATCGGTGTTGAAACAGGCGGATCGAACGTTCAGTTCGCGGTCAACCCGGCAGATGGCCGTCTCGTTGTGATCGAGATGAACCCACGCGTCTCTCGTTCTTCCGCGCTGGCATCTAAAGCAACAGGCTTCCCGATTGCGAAAATCGCGGCAAAGCTCGCTGTTGGCTACACCCTTGATGAGTTGGAAAACGACATCACCGGCGGAGCAACACCCGCCTCTTTTGAGCCAACAATCGACTACGTCGTCACCAAGATCCCACGTTTCGCATTTGAAAAGTTCCCAGGCTCCGAACCAACCCTGACAACAGCAATGAAGTCTGTTGGTGAAGTGATGGCCATTGGCCGGACCTTCAAGGAAAGCCTGCAAAAAGCCCTGCGCGGTCTGGAAACAGGTCTGACAGGCCTCGACCCAATCGAAGTCGAAGGCCTTGGTCACGGCGAAGACTACACCGCAATCCGCAAAGCTCTGGCTGTCCCAACACCAGATCGCCTGCTCAACGTGGCTCAGGCTATGCGTCTGGGCACCTCTGCAAAAGAAATCCACGACATCTGCAAGATTGATCCATGGTTCCTGGAGCAGATGCAGGAAATCGTGGACATGGAAGCAAAGATCATCGAGCACGGCCTGCCAGACAACGCGGCGGCCATGCGCATGGTCAAAGCCATGGGCTTCTCAGACAGCCGTCTTGCGGTTCTCACCCAGACGACTGCTGACAAAGTTGCAGCTCTTCGGGCTGAGCTTGACGTGAAGCCAGTTTACAAGCGCATTGATACCTGTGCCGCAGAATTCGCTTCCCCAACGCCTTACATGTACTCCACCTACGAGACACCAACACCGGGTTTGCCGTCTTGCGAAGCAAACCCAAGCGAGAAGCAAAAGGTTGTCATTCTGGGTGGTGGTCCAAACCGGATCGGTCAGGGCATCGAGTTCGATTACTGCTGCTGTCATGCTGCGTTTGCGTTGAAAGATGCTGGCTTCGAGGCCATCATGATCAACTGTAACCCGGAAACAGTCTCAACAGACTACGATACCTCCGATCGCCTCTACTTCGAGTCTCTCACCTCTGAAGACGTGCTGGAAATCCTCCGCCTTGAAAACTCCAAGGGCACACTGAAGGGTGTTATCGTTCAGTTCGGCGGCCAGACACCTCTTAAACTGGCACAAGCGCTCGTAGAAGCTGGAATTCCAATCCTCGGCACGTCACCAGACATGATTGACCTTGCAGAAGATCGTGACCGGTTCCAGCGTCTGCTGCACAGAATTGATCTAAAACAGCCAGAAAACGGCATCGCCTATTCTGTTGAACAGGGCCGCCTCATTGCCAACCAGCTTGGCCTGCCACTTGTTGTTCGCCCGTCCTACGTGCTGGGTGGCCGCGCAATGCAGATCATTCGCGACGAGGAAGCGCTCAACAACTACCTGCTTGGCACACTGCCAGAGCTGGTTCCACATGATGTGCGCGCCAAGTACCCGAACGATAAAACCGGCCAGATCAACACCCTGCTCGGCACCAACCCGCTTCTGTTCGACCGTTATCTCGACGGCGCAATCGAAGTGGACGTGGACGCCCTGTGTGATGGCGAAGACGTCTTCATCTGTGGCATCATGGAACATATTGAGGAAGCTGGCATCCATTCCGGCGACAGCGCATGTTCCCTGCCAGCCTACACGCTGGATGATGAAACACTTGCCAGACTGGAAGAGCAAGGCCGCAAACTCGCTCTGGAGCTCAACGTTGTTGGCCTCATGAACGTTCAGTTCGCAATCAAGGACGGAGAGATCTACGTTCTGGAAGTGAACCCACGTGCATCAAGAACAGTACCGTTCGTGGCAAAAACCATTGGCGTGCCGATTGCGAAAATCGCAGCCCGCGTCATGGCAGGTGAGAAGCTGTCAAACTTCGACCTCAAGCCGAAAAAGCTGGATCATGTCGCAGTGAAGGAAGCGGTCTTCCCGTTTGCTCGTTTCCCGGGTGTTGATACGGTTCTCGGTCCTGAGATGCGCTCTACCGGTGAAGTCATGGGTCTGGACACCGACTTCTCCTTCGCATTCGCCAAGTCACAGCTCGGCGGAGGCACCGTTATTCCGGCAGGTGGAACAGTCTTCATCTCATTGAAGGATGCAGATAAGCCGAAAATTCTTGAAGCAGCTAAAAAACTTGTAGCATCAGGGTTTTCCATTATATCCACCGAAGGCACACAAAGATACTTGGAAAACCAAGGCATCCCGTGCGCAAAGGTCAATAAGGTGCTTGAAGGGCGTCCTCATATCGTTGATGCTATCAAGAACGGAGAAGTTCAGCTCGTCTTCAATACAACCGAAGGCGCACAAGCACTTTCCGACAGTCGGTCACTTCGTCAAGCTGCGCTGATGAACAAGGTTCCTTACTACACAACTGTGGCAGGAGCCGTAGCAGCAGCTCAAGGCATCGAAGCTTTCCGAGCGAAAACGCTTGAAGTAAGGTCCCTACAATCTTACTTCTGCTAGTATAGTTTAACAGGTCCGGGTTGAGGCTTCTCAGCCCGGTCAGTTTTTTAGTGTGATGGGCCACACCACCACAACGCAAGAAAGGTGTACGAGCCATGGAAAAGGTACCTATGACGCCGGAAGGTTATGTGATGCTCACAGAAGAGCTTAAGCATCGCACGACCGGAGAACGCCCGCGCATTATCGCAGCCATTTCCGAAGCACGTGCTCACGGTGATCTTTCAGAGAATGCGGAATACCACGCAGCGAAGGAACAGCAGAGCCTGAACGAAGGCCGGATCAACGAACTGGAAGCCCTTCTGGGTCTTGCAGAAATCATCGATCTGACCAAACTCAGCGGCGATACTGTCAAATTCGGCGCAACCGTATCTCTCATTGACGAAGATACCGAGGAAGAAAAGAAGTACATGATCGTTGGCGATGTTGAAGCTGACGTAAAACGTGGACGTATTTCTATCTCCTCTCCTATTGCACGCGCACTCATCGGCAAGTCTGTTGGTGACAGCGTCGAAGTGACTGCTCCAGGTGGCGCACGCGGTTACGAGATTACTGAAGTCCAATTCGGTTAAGTAAATTGTAGAGCTGAATTCAGCATTTCAGGACCTCTCATGAACTGAGATAGTCCTTGCTGAGTTTCAGATTCTTATGATTTCAGGAAACGAAAGTGCCGCTCTGAGCGGCATTTTTTATGCAATCCACACGAGTTATCCACTAATTACAGAGCAAATAATCGGTTCTTCGATAAGTTAACGGATTTACTTCAAAAATCTGAAAAAGCAACAATACCCTGCGACAATCTGGCACGTATCCCTGCCTAAAAAGCTCATATCCCATCACAATCTGCGCTTACCAACACAATTATAGGTATATATTCGACATTTTGCATGGATAAATCTACCTACTGTTAACCCTTGTAAATGCAAATGATCTCGACAAATTGACGGGAAATTTGCTGCTATGACCACCAATTCATTTTCAGGTCTGAAAAGCCAGCTCGGTTTTTTCAAAATCGATAGTCAGACCATACAAACACTTTCAGATCTCTGGCCCAGTGTTGAGGGCCACTTAACACAGATTTTGAGCGATTTTTACAACCACGTTCAGCGTGATCCAGAACTGAAGAAAAAGGTATCCGGCAAGGTTGATGGCTTGAAATCAGCTCAAGCAAGCCATTGGAAAATCCTGTTCACTGGCGGTTTTGATTCCACCTATATGGAGCGCGTTGACAAGATTGGCCGCGCCCACGTGTACACCGACCTTGAGCCGGATTGGTATATTGGTGGTTATACGTTTATTCTCGAAGAGCTGACCAAAGTGCTCTCCAGCAAGATGCGCTTTTCACCGGGCCGCTTGTCACGCAGCCTGATCGCTCTTCAAAAAGCAGTGATGTTCGACATGGGACAAGCGGTCTCCGCCTACCATCGTCACTACACAGAGGAGCGCGATGAGCGCACCCACCAGCTTGAAGATGCCATCAATGCGTTTGAGCGGACAATCACCAAGCGGATAGAGCAGACAGCAGAAGCCGGCAATCGCGTCGAAAACTCTGCGCTCACTCTTCGCGAAACATCCGAGCAAAGCAAAATGGCTGCAGAAGCTGCGAGCCAGTCTGCAGACTACACAGCATCTGATGTTCACTCCGGTGCGGCAGCTGTTGAAGAGATGTCCGCAAACGTCGCCGAAATCGGTTCGCAAGTGACCCGCTCTGCAGAAACAGCACAGACTGTTTCCAAAGATGCAGAACGCACCAACGATACTGTCCTCGGTTTGCAGACAGCAACCAACGAGATCGGCGCTGTGACTGAGCTCATCAGTGCAATCGCAGAGCAGACCAACCTTTTGGCCCTCAACGCAACCATTGAGGCAGCTCGTGCAGGTGATGCAGGCCGCGGCTTTGCTGTTGTGGCAAGCGAAGTGAAAGACCTCGCAAGCCAGACAGGTCAGGCAACCGACGAGATCGCCTCCAAGATCAGCGCGATCCAGAGCGAAACACGCCGCTGCGTAGAAGAAATCTCTGCAATCTCTCAGAAGATTGAGGAGGTGAGTTCGACAGCGACGGCAATTGCTGATGCAGTGGACCAACAGGCCATCGCAACCAACGAAATCTCTTCAAACATTCAGTCCGCTTCTCAAAATGCTAAGGGCGTGACAAGCGAGTTGAGCAATATCCTGGCAACTGCAGACGAATCCAAACGCGCTGTTGCCACGGCAACATCCGCTGCGACAGAGCTCAGCCAGCAAAGCGAAGCAATTTCAGAAGAAATCTCTCATTTCTTCTCAAGCATCCGCTGCCTTTAATCGTCACGACGACAATTCAAGAACACCAAAACGGCCTTCCACGTGAGGGCCGTTTTTGTATTTGCAGTCCAGAGCAGCAGCTCACAAAGTCAACCAAGACACGTCCCCCTAACACCAAGAAGAAAAACAAAAAAAGGGAACGCAATGTCCATCAAATTCAAACTGGTTGATGAAAGTGGTCTGCCCGACACCACAGCACATGTCTGGGTCGCAGGCTGGATCAACGGAGGGTCACAGAAACACTTCAAGGTCTTGGAAGGAAACAATTTCACAAGACCCAGCACGACAAAAGCGCCAACCAGCGTTCCGTTTCAAAAGCTCTCGGATATCGGCGATGTAGTGCTAGAGGACAAAACCAACGGTGATGACCGCTTCCTGTTTGTTGTCTCCAAAGACAAGCCGCAGGACCTAACAGTCACAAACAACAACCCAATCCAATACACCCAGTACCCTTATGCCAACACACCCGGCGTAGAGGCTCCCGGCCCTTTTGACGTTTTCGAGTTTGGTCTGGATGCTCAGCTAAACCTGTCTGCGGTAAGCGGTTTTGGTCTCAACCTCCGTTTTGATGTTGAAGGCTCGGACGGCCCGCAATATGGCATGCGCAAAGACGTGACACGGTCTCAGACTGCCAAGGCCTTCACGAAGTTCATGAAAAACGAAGCAAAGGCTGATCCAGCCGCCGCTCACTTCCTCCCCCTGCTCTACTCCACACCGCTCACAAAAGGCGGGTTCCAGCCACCGCTGGTAGACAATCAGTTCTTCGCTATCTGTGACCCCAACGACTGGCTCGCCTCAAACTCCGGCAACTACCAGAAAACAACGAATGATCCCCTGGCGACCTATTGGGATGAGACCCTCGACCGTTTCTTTTCGCCGGGAAACGTCTTGAGCATCAATCTCGGTTCAAAAGCGGTTCCTCGTTTGTATGAAGGAAGCTGCACCACACAGACACAATCTGGTTCAACCGAGCAAACCCAAGTCTATACGCTGACAGGCCCAGCTGGCACTTTCCACTTCTACAAGCCGGAAAGCGGCCTGACGAGCAGCCAATACGTCTTCCAACAGTCCTTCGGTGTCGGTTTAACTCCGGCAGGGGCTGCAGGAGATGCAGGCCTGCTCCAGGACAGCATCTGGGAAGCACTGTGCCGCGGTGTAGCACTAGACGGCGTATTGACCACCGAAACGACAGAAAGCGCGCAGGCAGCCTTTAGCACCACAAAATGGAACGATTGGAGCAAGTGGTACAAGGCAGGCAAGACATGCCACTATTACTCAAAGTTCTTGCACTACAGCGACAGTGATGGAAACGACTCACGCCTTTCCGGCAAACCATCCCTCATGCTCAATCAGGCAGCCTATGGCTTCAGCATGGATGAAAATCCGGTCGGCCCCTATGACGGCCCTGAAGTTCCCTCGAAAACGAACGAAAACATAAAGTCAGGCACAGTTACAATCACAGTCGGTAAGTGGGTGTAACCACGCATAAAAAAACGGCCTTCCTACGCGAAGGCCGTTTAAAAAGTTTCTCCCGGATAAGCCCCGTTAGAAATACTCAGGCTTATCAATCGGCACGTTCGGCTCATCCTTGATACGGCGGATGGTCAGTGCAGTGCGAACATGATCCACATTCTTTGTGGAGGTCACATCGCGAATAATGAAGTTCTGGAAGGTTTCCAGATCTTTAGCCGTACAGCGCATGATGAAGTCAACTTCACCTGACACCATGTAGCTCTCCCGAACCAACGGCCATTCCTTGACTTGCGCTTCAAATGAGACGAGGTCATTCTCTGTTTGGTTATGCAATCCAACCATGACAAAGGCGGTGACTTCATATCCCAGTTGTTTCTCATCAAGTAGCGTGCGGTAGCCGCGAATGAGTCCTGCTTCTTCCAGGGCTCGAACCCTGCGCAAACATGGGGGCGCAGAAATTCCTACACGACGAGCCAGCTCCACATTGGTAATGCGGCCGTCTCCCTGCAGCTCCTTCAAAATTTGCCAGTCGATCGAATCCAGACGCGCTTTCAAGCTCGTCTCCTTTGCTTGTCCTATTGGATTAACAGTTAACCTGTTTTACAACACTGCCTAAAATACGAAGTTAGGCGAAATGCTAGTTTATTGCTTATTTGCGACAGACTATATCAACAAATAGCATTTTGCAGACACTTCCCGAAAGCTGGGGGAACAAAATGTCGCAAAACCTGTGGGTTTTAACAGATGGCAAGATCGGAGACGTAGCACAATGCATCGGTGTAGCCGACGCGTTGGGACTTCCCTACGAAATTCGATTAGTTGCCCCCCGCAAGCTTTTTACCTACGCAATGCCTTGGGGACCAATCGATCCCAAAGACGCACCACATAAACCAGAAAGCCCGCTTGCACCCCCATATCCCGCGGTCGCGATTGCATCCGGGCGCAGAGCGGTGCCCTACTTACGCGCACTAAAGCGGCTTTCCAAGGGCCAGACCTTTACTGTTTTCCTCAAGGACCCAAAGATCAACAGCAAATTTGCTGATTTTGTCTGGGCGCCGGAACATGACGGAATTTCTGGGAAAAACATAGTAACAACACTTACGTCACCTCACCGTTTCTCAGCGCAAAAGCTACAGGACGCACGCGACAACCCGCTTGAGGCAATCGCAGCGCTGCCAAAGCCAAAAGCAGCTGTCCTGATTGGCGGTAATTCCCAGCATCACACCTTTACACCCGACAATATCAACACGCTTCTCGCCGCACTTAAAAACCTGTCGCAAACCCATTCGCTCATGATCACCTGCTCCCGCCGCACCCCAAGAGAGCTGGCAACGCAGTTGCATGATCTAGGCAGATCAGAAGGTCATCTCTTCTGGAATGGAGAGGGTGAAAACCCCATCGCCCAGTACCTGGCCAACGCAGAAATCACAGTGGTTACAACAGATTCTACCAATATGGTGGGGGAAGCTGCAGCCACCGGAAAGCCTGTCTACGGCTTCCGCCCAACAGGTAGTCACAGAAAGTTTGATAGGTTTTTATCAAGAATGGAGGATTTGGGAGTACTTCATCCCTTCCCCGGAGACATATTAGCACCTACTTATGAACCGATAGACGCTACACCGGATATTGCGGATGCCATATCCAAAGCGATTGAACAAAAGCAAACGAGCGGATAGAACCCCTCCCTAACACGGCACTGGTACTATCCAAGCGCGCACGAAATTTGAGGTTCTGAGGAAATGACTGTTAAGCACACCAAACTCCTGATCGTAGGCTCCGGCCCTGCTGGCTACACCGCCGCAATCTACGGCGCGCGCGCCATGCTGGAACCGCTTCTGGTCACAGGTGTGCAGACTGGCGGTCAGCTGACCATCACCACCGATGTTGAAAACTACCCGGGCTTTGCAGATCCAATTCAGGGTCCATGGCTCGTGGAAGAAATGCGCAAGCAAGCCGAAAACGTCGGTACCAAGATAGATTACGACACTATTCTGGAAGCAGACCTCTCAAAGCGTCCGTTTGAGCTGAAAGGTGACAGCGGCACCCTCTACACCGCAGACGCGCTCGTCATCGCAACCGGTGCACAGGCAAAATGGCTTGGCCTGCCTTCTGAGGAAAAGTATCAGGCTGGCGGCGTATCCGCATGTGCAACCTGTGACGGCTTCTTCTACCGTGGCAAGGAAGTTGTTGTAGTTGGTGGCGGTAACACCGCTGTTGAAGAAGCGCTCTACCTCGCAAACCTTGCAGATAAAGTTACGCTGGTTCACCGCCGTGATGCCCTGCGTTCTGAAAAAATCCTCCAGGAACGTCTCTTCAAAAACGAGAAGATCAACGTGGTCTGGGACAGTGAAGTGGATGAAATCCTCGGCACCGAAAACCCAGCTGTTGTGACTGGCATCCGCCTGAAAAACCGTAAGACCGGCGAAACCTCAGAAATGTCCACACACGGCGTATTCATCGCCATCGGACACGCTCCAGCGGTTGACCTTGTCAAAGATCAGGTAAAGATGAAGGAATCCGGTTACATTTGGACCGAAGCTGATTCAACTCAGACATCCATTCCGGGTGTGTACGCAGCAGGCGACGTGACTGATGAGCAGTACCGTCAGGCTGTGACCGCTGCAGGAATGGGCTGCATGGCTGCACTGGAAGCAGAACGCTACCTGGCAGCTCTGGAATCTGAAACCGAAGCAGCAGAATAAGAAACCGGGAAGATTGGGGGGAAAGCAAATGCCAGGCCGTTCTTTGGATTGGGACAAGCTGCGAATTTTCCATGCAGCAGCACAGGTAGGAAGCTTTACCCACGCAGGCGAAGCTCTCAACATGAGCCAGTCGGCTGTCAGCCGTCAGGTCAGTGCACTTGAGGCAGAGCTGGGTGTCCCCCTCTTCCACCGTCATGCGCGCGGGCTGATTCCAACAGAACAAGGCGAGCTTCTTTACAGAACCGCTCGCGAAGTTCTGCTGAAACTGGAAACCGTTCAGTCCCGCCTGACAGACACCAAGGAAAAGCCAAGCGGTACGCTCCGCGTCACCACCACAGTGGGCCTCGGCTCCACTTGGCTCACCGCCCGCGTCAACGAGTTCGTGGATCTTTACCCGGACATGCGTTTGGAGCTCATCTGTATGGATGACGAGCTGGATCTGGGCATGCGCGAGGCAGATGTCGCCATCCGCCTGCGCCAGCCCACACAGCCAGATCTCATCCAGCGCAAGCTCTTTACAGTGCACTTCCACGTCTATGCCTCGCCAACTTACATTGAGCGCTTTGGCAGCCCGAGCACTATTGATGATCTGGACCATCACCGTCTGATCACCATCGGTGACAACATGGCCTCCTACCTGCGCGCGATGAACTGGCTTGCAACTGCCGGATTGCCAAACGGCGAGCGCCGCGATGTTTCCCTGCGCGTGAACAACCTGTCTGGCATCAAGAAAGCCGTGCAGACCGGCGTCGGCATCGCCATCCTGCCGGACTACATGGTTGAACCTGGTGCAGGCATCAAACGCGTTATGTCCGTCACACAGGAAGAGCTGCCAAGCTTTGATACCTACTTCGTGTACCCATCCGAGCTGAAAAACACCGCTCGTGTTACCGCATTCAGAGACTTCCTCGTCTCCTATGCAGAACGTTGGACACACTAGGCCTGAACTCCGGAAAAGACCTGATTTGGCTTGGTTAGCCTGCTCAGGAGTTTCAACCTTAAGTTTTGCACTGCAAAATAAAAAATATCCCGGATCTCTTATGACGCCTCTCAGACCGCCTGAGAGGCCTTTTTTACGCCCCTTCATCCCGAAATGACAATATCTTACGCAGAGTTAGCTTTCTGATAGTTGTCAGATTCTGCAATGAAGTACCGACCCCTTTGAGCTCCTCTGAAAATGCATAGCTGCAATGCAAAAATTAAGGATTGCTGTTTCGGCGCTGCACTGCATATATACACCTGCTGTTGATCAGTTGTTGTCACACCTCTCCTCCCAGTGACATCAATATCCGATCAACTGTTCCCCTCTGGAAGGTGATTGCACCCATTAGGTGCTTTATCATTCATCACTTCGAAACCGGACCGCATGGTCCGGTTTTTTTTTGCCAAATGCCCGCAAACGCCGAAGATGACCAAGGGTTCCCCTAAGCCTTTTAGCCAGCAAACTTCCTGCAATACCCTGCAGCATACAAAGACGAATGCTCATCAGACGCGTTAAAGAGCTGTTTTGGAAGATCTTTTGCAGAGTGATAGCAGCAGCCAGCAAGCGCAGTTGAACTGCGTAAAATCGCACTGCCTAAAAACAGACCTAGGGTCGCTTACTTCTTAGGCACACTAAAAAATCAACTATCCCAGATGCACGCAGAGACATGCGGATTCATCAGGCTATTGCGCAGCACCACCCTGGGAAAACCCATCAGATTCAAGGTATTCCCAACTCACATAAACTAGTAGTTTCTGCAACTATCACTCAAATTAACTATATTTTTCCTAGGTAAATCTTCAAACAGTGAAATTTTACCACCCCTAATCAGCGAAATTACAAATCAGCTTGCATCCTTTACTTATCGAATCATACCTATTGGCAAATATCCGAGGTAATGGATGTGAATGACCTGAGAAAAGCATTTTACACTCTGATTGCCTGCGCACTTTTCGCAATCTATGGCGAAATCTCCCACGCCATAAGCGAAGCTGACAGGGCGGAACGGCTCGGCAGTCAAATCACTCTGCACATTCCGGCAGAATAACAGCGGTCCGTTTTGATTCCTCTTTTGACGAGGACAGGCCATTTTTCAGTTATCCACAACAACAGGCAGGTTATCCTTCCAGTTCAATCCTGCCTAATCCTACAACTCTAAAAACTCATTGAGTGAATAGGCTAATTCGCCAAATCCAGCACCAAAGCTCAACGCGCACAAAAAAGCCCGGGTGGCTTTGCTGCTCATTCGCAACTAACCACCCAGACCATTATAAGAGCTTATCAGCAAGCGTTTACCGATAGAGGTTCTGTCCTTCCAGATCCTTATAAAGGTGCGCTACCTGCTCCGCATAGCCATTGTAAAGCTGTGTTGGCACACGCTCATCCGTACCCAGCAAACGCTCAGAAGCCTGCGACCAGCGTGCATGCGGCACTTCCGGATTCACATTGGCCCAAAAACCGTATTCGCTTGGGCCAATCTTCTCCCAGAAGCTAACCGGACGCTGATCAGTAAAGGTGATCTTCACGATGGATTTGATGGACTTGAAGCCGTACTTCCAAGGCATTACCAAACGGATCGGTGCGCCATACTGCTTCAGCAACGGCTTGCCATAAATGCCAGTCGCAACAAATGCCAGATCGTTCATGGCCTCATCCATGGTCACGCCTTCAACGTAAGGCCATGGATACCAGAACTGACGCTGACCGCTGGCCACGTCGGAATCTTCAAAGGTCTCAAAGCGGATGTACTTGGCACCGTTCTGCGGGCCAGCATACTTCACCAGCTCAGACAACGGGAAACCAGTCCACGGCACAGCCATAGCCCACGCTTCAACACAACGGTGACGGTAAAGACGCTCCTGCAAAGGCATTTTACGCACCAGATCATCAAAATCGATGGTCTGAGGGTTATCGACCATACCATCAATCGTGATGGACCATGGGCGGATCTTCAACGCCTGAGCAGCACCAGAAATGCGCTTGTGCGAACCAAACTCATAGAAGTTGTTGTAAACCGAAGTCACACTCTCAGGCGTAATTGCGCGTTTAAGAGTGAAATCAGCATTCCGCTTGACTGGATAGAGATCAAGTGTTGGATCCTTACCATCCTGGGCAAACACATTGCTCACCAAGCCGGTTCCACCAGCAGCCAGACCAAGGCCAACAGCGCCCAAACCCTTCATAAACCTGCGCCGGTTGAAGAACACATCTTCAGGTGTCGCTTCTCTTTCCGGAATAATCCATTCAGGCCTATGAATAATGTTCATGCTGCCATCTCCAAGCAGGTAAGGGTTACGGTAATGTCTACCAATATTGGCCTATGACTTAGCGGCGAAACCCCTTAAACTTCAAGTAAAGCCCCCGTGATCCTGTTCGTGATCAAGAAGAGAGCCTCTCACTCCCACCACAATCTTCTGCGCCTATCAGAATACATTTCGTTAAATTCAGCGAGTTCAGGACACGCTTTCAAACACGCCTCCAACTTATCCTGAAACGCACAGCGCATGTCAGACAGGGCAAAGGAGCGACACGATGACACTAGGATTTATCGGCCTTGGCGCTATGGGTCTAGGAATGGCCCAGCGCATTAACAAAGACCATGCGCTGAAGGTCTATAACCGCTCTTCGGAGAAAGCCGCCAGCCTTGTCGCGGAGGGAGCACAGCAAGCCACATCCCTGCAAGACTTCGCAGACTGCGATATCGTTTGCTCAATGCTGTCAGACGATGCAGCTGTTGAAGCCGTCTATCTTGCCGGAGACACTCTGGCACTCCCACTCAAAGAAAACAGCATCTCCATCTCCCACAGCACCATCAGCCCACCAATGGTAGACCGTCTCGTTGCTGCCCATGAGCATGCCAATGTCCGGTTCCTGTGTGTGCCAGTACTTGGCCGACCAGACAAAGCCGCGGAAGGACAACTGGTCGCCGTCGCAGCAGGCGAACGCAGTGCAATGGACGAGGCTCGCTCTGTGCTGGAAGCCATATCCACGCGGCAGTTCTGGATGGGTCCAACTCCGCGCCAAGCTGCGGTCACCAAACTAGGCATGAATTTCATGATAGCGGCGGCAGTAGAAGCCTTGGCCGAAAGCTTCACTCTTACAAGAAAGGCTGGCATAGATCCGGAGACCTTCCTCACGCTGATAACAGAGACACTGTTCAGCGCGCCCATCTATCAAGCATACGCCCCTCTCATCGCCCGCGAGGAAAACCCCACTCCCGGCTTCAAGACCGCCTTGGGCTTGAAGGCCGTCAATCTAGCGCAACAAACAGCTCGGGACCTCAGAGTACCTCTCCCCACAGCAGAAATCATCGCCAACCAACTCCGGACTGCAATCGCAGCCGGATATGCAGACGAAGACTGGTCCATCCTCGCCCGCCTCATGGCCCAAACAGCCTCCCTGCCGCCCATCAAACGAAGATGAGAGGATTGCAGGAGCACAGAAAAACCCGGAGCATTGCCCCGGGTTCTTTTTCTATCTCACTTTAGAGCGTATTCCCGAAAAGTGGCTCCGGTTTTCGGACAAGAATACGCGCGCAAGCTCTGGAGTATCAGGCTGGTGCTGTTGCACCCTCAATCACTTTGTCCGCAGCCTTGCCGGAAAGCTCGGCCAGGTGGTCAAAGTTACGAGAGAACGTTGCCACACCAGCTGTTGCAGAGCGAAGCTCTACAATAAGGTCGCTGAGTTCACTCTCAGGGATCATCGCTTCCACTTCATCCCAGCCATCCCAGTTATCGCGGGCGTCAAATCCAAGGATCTGTCCACGGCGACCAGAAACAATCGCATTGATACGGGCTGTGGTATCTGATGGACAGGCCACAACAACCTTATCAACGGGCTCAAGAAGAACTGGCTTACATTCCTTCAAACCATCTTTCATAGCCAGAATGCCTGCCATGCGGAAAGCCTGATCGGAGCTGTCAACGGAGTGATAGGAGCCATCCTTCAGCGTCACAGCCACATCCACGACCGGGAAGCCCAAAGGCCCTTTTTCAAGAGCTTCCTTCACGCCATCCCCGACAGAGGGAATGTACTGCTTAGGCACCACGCCACCAGTAATCGTGTCGTTGAAGCTGTGCCCTTCACCGCGTGGCATAGGCTGAATAGCCAGCACCACATCGCCAAACTGACCGTGGCCACCACTTTGCTTCTTATGGCGTCCGCGCAGTTCAGTCGTGCCGCGAATGGTTTCCTTATATGGAATACGAGGTTCAAAGCTCTTCACTGACAGACCATAGCGCCCGGTCAGCTTCTCAAGAGCAACCCGCAGATGCATTTCACCCTGTCCCTCCAGTACGGTCTCGCCCGTGCTCTGGACTTGGGTAATGCTCAGGGATGGGTCTTCATCCACCAACTTGGAAAGCGCAGTAGAGAGTCTGACTTCATCCTTCCGTTCTGTCGCCGTAATCCCCTTGGAAAGAACTGCATCCGGAGTATCAACGACAAACAGACTTTGCGAAGGCTTGGCACCAACACCAAGGGTCATGCCGGTTTCAATATTATCCAGCTTGCCAAGAGCCACCAGATCACCAGCAACAGCCTCTGTAATCTTCTTCGGCTGCAAACCCTGCATCTGGAACAGACCAGATGGGCGATACTCTTCCCCATGTCTGTCGTAAAGAAGCGCACCTTCCTTCACAGACCCACCAAACAGACGAGCAACAGAGAGCTTGCCGCCATGTGAAGTGTGGTAGGTTTTCAGCACCTGAAGAATGGCATCATCTTCCTTGAGCCCAAGACGCTTGCGGGTTTCAACAATACCTGGAGCATCATGGCGCAAAGCCTTCAGCAAGCGGCGGATGCCATTGCCTTTGATCGCGCTGCCAATAAACACAGGGCAGATTTCACCGCGCTGCATTTCCTGCACAAGATCATCAAAAATGACCTCACTCTCAGGTGCTTCATCTTCTAAAAGCTGCTCCATGAGAACGTCATCGTGATCTGCCAGCATTTCCATCATGGCATAGCGCGCTTCCACCTCACGGGCGCGCTCATCATCTGGAATCTCGATGGTCTTGCTTGGCTTGCCTTCCTGGTAGACAAAGGCCCGCTCCAGCGCCAGATCAATAAAACCTGTCGCAGTGCCATTCTCCCAGATCGGGATCTGGCGCAACACCATTGGAAGGCTCGAAGCTGGCTGCAACGCCTGAAGCATCGCGCGCACACTACCTGTTGCCTTGTCTATTTTGTTCAAGAAGAGAACATGCGGGATGTTCCGCTGTTCGAGTGATTTGAGAATGAGTTGAAGAGCTGCTGTTTTCTTTTCATCTGGCTCAGCAACCACAACGGCAATATCTATGCCATTTAAGACACTGTTGCCTTCGTGAAGAAATTCTACGGATCCAGGGCAGTCGATAAATGTGAAATGATCGCCCTTATAGGTGCAGGTGGCAATGTTCGCCTCAACGCTCATGCTGTGATCACGCGCTTCGTCACTGCTGTCACCCAGCGAGCTTTTCGCGTCAACACTTCCCTGTCGCCCAATAGCCCCCGTTCGTGCGAGAAGAGCTTCCAGCAGTGTGGTCTTGCCACTTGCGAAAGGTCCAATTATGGCAACCGAACGAGGGCTGCGAACCCTGCCTCCGGCAACTCCGACATGCTTGTCTCCCATGATCCATACTCCCTGTTTGGGTTGGGAAGCAGGCACGGGCGCTTGCGCCACGGCGGCGCAAAATCACACGCGCCTTCCAGAGTATTATAAGACTCTGGATAAGTATCGTCACTCGGAAACACAGTGATATGCAAGCTCCAAAACAAAGGCGGACTGAAGCGTGACAGTCCGCCGCACAATATGAACCGGCGCTATTTATAAAGATCAAAGGGTTAGGATTCTCAATCCCCCTAAGATTTAATGGATCACTGCTTGGTCAACCGCAACCCTGTAACACCCGCTGTGATGTTCGCTCCGGTCTGCCCTTGCAAGCTCAAAGGCTGCAAAGCGATGGAGCGGTTCAGACCACCCAGCAGGACGTTCGCCTGCACACCAGCACCCAATGTGACACCGGCAGACACACCGCCGTAACTCCCGGCAAGAGAACCCGGCTTCAGGTTAGCCTTCGGCGCAACAACACCCCACACCAACGTTCCAGATGTGACGGGTCCAATATCGATGCCATAGCTATTGATCGTACCGGTGTATCCTTCGATGCGCTTGCCACTTGGCGATTTAAAGACACAGGACAGTTCGTGAGAAGAGCCAACAATAAAGTTGGTCCCAGCAACCAGATCACAAGTTAAGGATCCAACTTCAACACCTGGGCGATCTTTCTTTGGCTCTTCAGCAGGAGCTGCAGGTGTGTCTGCAGAATAGGCGGAAGTGCTGAAACCAAGAGCGGCGACAGCAGCAAAAGCTAGGCATTTTCTCATTATTATTCTCCAGTGCTCAGGCTCTACGACCTTTTTACAATGGGAAAGCAAAGTGTACGAACTGTCAAAGCCTTGCTTCGATCACAGTGAACACCCCGCTTAGTTACAACGTTATTTTTACCTAGTGATATACGTTAGAAATTGTGATTAGAATTTTCACCATAAACGCATCACAGACCGGCCTGCCCTGTCCGTCACCTAACCGGGTTAACCCTAAGCATCCCTTAAGCCGCTCAAAGTCATCTACGAGAAGTCCAGCATGCAGAATGACTTACAGCAAAATAATCGATAAAGCCTACATTCCTGGAAGGTTTCATAAAGCTGTAAACCAATTATTAACCATAGATGTTAAGCCTAATGATTTGACCCATTTTGGGACACTTTAGAACAATGTTTTAAATAAAACACGAGACTCTCCACTCAGAAATTGAGTACGGAGAATCAGCAATGCGCTCAAATTTGAAGACACTTTTGTTTGGCGTAACCGGTGCAATAGCCATTGCAACTCTTCCAGCGATCGCGCAGGCAAATCCTATCAATGCCCGCATTACCACTGCTTTCGGGGCACTCGAAGGCAAGATGCTGGGCCTGTTGTCAGGAACAGCTGCTTTCGGGCAGGGTCCAGGCTTTGCATCACAATTTGATGCGACCGCAGGCGGAACAAAAGACTATGGCTTTTATGCTGGCACAGGCCGCATGGGCTTCCGCACGCAGGACTACAACTACTTCGGTGTTGTTGGCTCTGCAGCGCAAATCAACGGTGGAGCCGGTTCACTCGGCTACCTAGGTGCAGAAGCACAGGTTCACTTTGAGAACTTGTCTGTTGACGGCCTCATCGGCGTTCAGATGATCGACGATACGGGCTCAGTCATGGGTGGTGCAACCGCATCTTACTACGCCAGCGAAAACGCACGCTTTTACGCGGGTTACCGCTATCTGCGCGACAGCCATATCTACGCAATGGGTATGGAGTTCAAGCCAGGCACAGAAACCGCCAACGGCATGACAATGTTCGCAGACCTGCGCTCTGAGAAGCTTGAAAACGCTTCTATCATGGCAGGCGTCCGTTTCTCCTTCGCCGATGCACAGACATTGGTTGAGGAAAGCCGCGGCACATTCGTCAACAACAGCTACATTCTGGATGCTCTCCTCCCGGACTAAACATCCAGTCTCGCGAAACACCTACAACAAAAAAGGCGCTGCGTGATGCAGCGCCTTTTTTCTATTGAAAGCTGAGCACCAAAGAGGTCTTCGGCGCTCTTTTTCCAGATAAGCTTACTTCAGGTTTCCGCAGAAGCGCTGAATACGAGTACAAGCCTCAGTCAGAGCTTCAGTAGAAGTCGCGTAGGAAACGCGGAAGTTTGGACCCAAACCGAACGCAGAGCCCGGCACAACAGCAACACCTTCAGTCTCCAGAAGCTCACCTGCAAAGTCCAGATCAGTCTCGATCACCTTGCCGGACGGCGCAGTCTTGCCAATGGTGCCAGCACAGGATGGGAACACGTAGAACGCACCCTCTGGAACCGGGCACTCAAGACCGGAAGACTGGTTCAACATAGAAACAACCAGATCACGACGATCCTGGAAGACCTTGTTGTTGACCGGGATGAAGTCTTGTGTCCCATTCAGCGCTTCAACCGCAGCTGCCTGAGAAATGGAGCATGGGTTGGAGGTGGACTGAGACTGAACCTTCGCCATCGCCTTGATCAGATCAGCAGGGCCACCCGCATAACCAATACGCCAGCCGGTCATGGAATACGCTTTGGAAACGCCATTCACGGTCAAAGTGCGATCATAAAGCTGAGGCTCGATCTGCGCAGGCGTGGTGAACTCAAAGTCATCATAGATCAAGTGCTCATACATGTCGTCAGACATGACCCAGACATGCGGATGCTTCAGCAGAACGTCGGTCAGAGCTTTCAGCTCATCGCGCGTGTAGCCAGCACCAGACGGATTGGATGGTGAGTTGAAGATCAACCACTTGGTTTTAGGCGTAATCGCCGCTTCCAGCGCTTCAGGCGTGATCTTGAAGGTCTTCTGATCCGCTTCAACAACCACAGGCTCACCACCAGCCAGCAGCACCATGTCAGGGTAAGACACCCAGTATGGTGTTGGGATGAGAACTTCATCGCCTGGATTGATGGTTGCGATCAATGCATTGTAGAGCACCTGCTTGCCGCCGGTTCCGACAGTAATCTGGTTTGGCTCATACTTCAGGCCATTGTCACGCAGGAACTTGGCGCTGATTGCCTGTTTCAGCTCAGGAGTGCCATCAACCGCTGTGTATTTTGTTTTGCCTTCATTAATAGCTGTAATTGCAGCAGCTTTAATGTTGTCTGGCGTATCAAAATCTGGTTCACCAGCACCAAGGCCGATAACGTCGCGGCCTGCGGCTTTCAGTTCGCGTGCCTTCGTGGTCACTGCAATCGTTGCAGATGGTTTCACACGAGACAGCGAGTCAGCGATAAAGCCCATAATGCCCTCCAATAGAAGCGGGTACGTTCTTCGCAAAATAAGTGCGGGCAGACCCTAAGGCGCAGACCAAAGCTTGGCAAGCGCAAACACGCCAGTTTTTCTGCTCAAATTTCGCCAAAGACTGCAGATTTTTTCAAATATTACTCCCCAGATATAATCAGGGGTTCTGTGACGCTGCGTCTCTTGTATTTCCGGAGGAACAAAGCTAAGCAGCCTCTCAAGCTAAAGACCTGAAGATTTAGCTGGTCCCATCAGAAATGAGAGCCTGAATTCCGTGAAAAGCCTGCTGCGAAAACTACTCGAAAATCAGTTCATTCGCTTCGGAATGGTTGGTGGCTCTGGTCTTGTGGTCGATCTGGTAGCCCTCGCCTTTTTCTGGCAAGTGGCTGGTCTTGATCCCCTCATTGCGCGAATCCTTTCCATCTGGATTGCCATGACCAACAACTGGTTCTGGAATCGCATCTTCACCTTCCGCTCTGAAGGCAATCCGTTTGGGGAGTATGTGAGATTCGTTCTGGTCAACAGCGTGGGGGCGGTCATCAACTACAGCACCTATGGCGCGCTGATCACCCTGATCGACAGCTTCTCCACCTATCTGGCCGTTATCCTCGCCACACTGGTGTCCATGACCTTCAACTTCGTGCTTTCAAAAATCTACGCATTCAAAATCTAAGCGCAGGTATTTCAGGAAAAAGGGGCTCTTTTTTGGATGTGCCGACAGGGTAAGAAACACCCCTGCCAGCACAAAGCACTCAGGTCCGCCAGCACCTAGAAACTCTAGGAGATTTGATTGTATTTTCGCCCTTACATCAAATGCTACTCGTAGGTGCAGCGCACAAACAACCACTACCCCTGCGGTATATACTGTTTTTTTTAACCATAACGATATCCAGTATTCCGCTCGGTAGAACTACATAGGATAAGTTGCGGTCACGCACTAACCTCCATTTAACCAATTCCCTTTTCTTTTCTGCCGCTTAAATCGCCTATTACTCTCAGCAGCGCCATACTACCGCTCAGCGCGATTGGACAGCAGGCAGGTGTTCCATAAGTTCCACTTGCAGAATAATTCCGAACAGGAGTAACGTTCTTTTACAGCAATAAGCGGGGACGAACGATGGCCGTAGAACTAGCACTATCTGCAGATACTGTTCGCTTGATCGTACAAAAAGCGCGCGCTGTTTCCGAAAGCCTTCCAGATACTTACGAGGACGGCCACGAGGGTGACCTCTCCTTCGACACGGAAAAGCTGGAAAACGTTCACCACCATGATGGACTTGCAGAAGAAGAGCATGACGACTTTTCCGGCGCAGAACTGAAAGAAATCATCGACGACCTCAACATCGACGAAGCGACAGAACTGGTCGCCATCGCATGGATTGGTCGCGGCGATTATGATCAGAACGACCTGGATATTGCCTTCTCAGAAGCACGCGAACGATCCACGTCTCCAGTCTCAGCTTATCTTTTGGGCCTCCCCCTCTTGCCTGATTATCTCGAGGCTGGTCTCGAAGCTCTGAATCTATGAGAAAATATGGGCAATAGCAGTTTTGCAATTGAGTGATCTGCTTAAGCTCAACCTGTGGTATCTCGAACACACCAAAATCCAGTAATATATACTTTCTGTATTCGATGTAATCCGCGTCTATTGGCCCCTACTCAGGAAAACAACTGACCAGGGCCGCAGGGGAGCACAATGAGAACCTCGCCAGTTGACTACCATCGTAAAGAGCACGTCAGCCATGCACAATCACCATGGCCTGTTGCGGCTACAGTCATAGCCGCTTTCGTTGGCATAATGATCATGGTCCTGTTTGTCTTTTAAAGCGCGTTCCATTTGGTTGAACCCAATCAAATGACAACAATGCGCTCACAAGACAGAAGTCAGCGCACCGTGCGCGAATGCCAATAAACGCTACGTATCTGGCATCATCAAAAAGCTCAAAATCGCCTTGAGAGAATTTCAACGGAAGCGCTGACACACCGGTTGCAGCACCTATTCGCTTGCAGTACAGCTGCGGGATGACTAGGGCATCTGCAAACATACTTCTTCTCATGGCCGGCCTCATCTGGGGCATGGCCTTTGTCGCGCAATCAACTGCAATGGAAAGTCTTGGACCGCTGCAGTTTTCTGGTCTGCGATTCCTCCTCGCCACCTTGGTAATATTGCCATTTGCACTGCGCGAACGCCGCGTGCACAGCACCAAAAAACTTGGCAAGGCCCACCTTCCAGCACTTTTGATGGTATGTGTTGCCTTCACACTGGGCACTGTCCTGCAGCAATATGGCATCGTGATAACATCCGTCACAAACGCCGGTTTTCTAACCGCGATCTATGTTGTGCTGACGCCAATCCTTGTCACTGTATTCTTTAAAGGAAAGCCAAACTTCCTCGTGTGGCCCGCAAGCCTGTTCACCCTCCTCGGCATTTATCTGCTTGGCGGTGGTCTGACAGCATTGAACGGCGGCGACTTGCTCATGCTCCTGTGCTCAGTTTTCTGGGCTCTTCAAGTGATCTTCGTTGGACGTCTTGCAACCTCCTCTGGCCGCCCAATTACCGTTGCCGTCATCCAGTTCGCCTTCCTCGGCGTGGTTTGCATAATCGCCTCACTCTTCTTCGAGACCTACTCTGTCCAGGCACTTCAGGATGCATGGTTCGAGATCTTCTTCGCAGGAGCTTTGTCCGGAGGCGTAGCTTTCACCTTCCAGGCATTTGGCCAACAATGGACAACACCGTCCGATGCGGCCATCATGCTGTCTTCAGAAGCTCTCTTTGCTGCTCTGGCTGCTGCCGTCATTCTGGGCGAACGCATCGCACCAATCGGACTGGTCGGCTGCGCCCTCATCTTCAGCGGTATCCTGCTTGTTGAAGTCGGACCACACTACCTCAAATCCCGACGAAGCATAGCGCAGGCCGAATAGAGCCTTTTGAAAGCATCAGCACAAAACACAAAAGGCAGCCAACCGGCTGCCTTTTTTCTATCTAACTTCTGCGCAAGCTCTACACGCTCACTTATCTTCAAGCCGATCCAAAATCTGGGAGATCTTGGTACCCATCCGGCCACCTGGCACCACAGAACGAGCGCCCTCTAAATCCTCGGCACTGTCTTCACCCACCTTGATGATCATCGCCATTCCAAAACGGCCATGAATACCGCAGGTCACACCATAAATTCCCGGTGTATCAAAGGTAACATTCCGATCAGGAGACATCTTGCTGAACTTGAATTTCGGCCCGCCATCCGGCGTCATCTTCTTGATCGAAATAACCGTATGGTTCCCATCAAAATTGTCAAACTTCACAGTAGCGCCCAGCGGCACCTCAAGCAGATCCGGCTCAAAGCGGAACATATGAGAAGGTGTGTTCGCACTGGCATCAGTCACCTGATTAACGGAATACGTCTTGCCCTCCCCAGCAAGAGCACCACCCGCCATCAATACACTCACAAGAAGAGTTGAGAGAATTCTTTTCATCGAGAAACGTCCACCTGCAATTCGGAATTATTATCAACAATGCGTCCGTAACTGGCAGTCCGCATTGATCTAACGCAGCTTATTTCTGAAATGAATAATTTAGGCGATGACCGCGGCAAGCGAAAAGCATTTCAATCCCTAACGCAAGTGACTGAACTGCCCCCTCAGCCAAACACGCGAGGATAGACAAGCAAACCATTGCTACTGATACTCTGGAAAATCTTGGTATCTCAAGCAGGACAATCCACCATGAAATTGAAGGAAAGAGTTCGCCTCATACCACGCCAGACATTCTTCGATCCCATTGAGCGTCGCCTGGTTAAAATCAGCCCCTGTGGTCAATGGATCGCATTTCATGCCCCCATCAACGGCGTACACAATCTCTGGCTCGCCAACATCGAAGACCCGCAGACAGCCCGCCCTCTCACAAGCTTCACAGACCGCCATCTTGGTCTCACGCTCGAGTGGGCGTTTGATGGCCAGCACATTCTGTTTTCTCGGGATCAGTCAGGCGATGAGAACTTCTGTATCATGAGCGTCTCTATTCATGGCACAGATGCCAAATGTCTGACGCCAGAGGTCGGAGCTAAAGCCTATCTTCAGGAAATTTCGAAAAATCACCCCAATGAAATCTTGGTCGCCCATAATGAAAGGTCTGAAAAGCATTTCGACCTCTACAAGGTTTCTCTTTCTACTGGAGCCAGCCAGCTCATTGAGCAGAACGACCAATTTGCAGGCTTCTTTACGGACAGCAACTTCAACGTCCGCCTCGCCCGCCGCTACACCGACAACGGCGAGATTGAATATCTTTATAGACCGAGCAGCAAAGACTGGCAGCGTTACGCCCTCATTCCCTTTGAAGACAGTTTGACCACCAGACCTGTTGAGTTCAGCGAAGATGGACAAACCCTGTTCTGGATCGACAGCCGCGGGCGAGACAAAGCCGCTGCACTAGCAGAAGATACACAAACACGAGCCATTACCGTTCTGGCACAAGACTCGCAGGCAGACATCAGCAATCTGTTGCTCGCCCCGCACACACAACGTCCTTTGGCAGCTAAGGCCACATTTGCCCGTACCAACTGGAAGGGTATAGACCCACAGTTTGAATCCGTTCTCTCTGCTTTCAAGGAGCTGTTCGCTGGAGACATAGAAATCAGCAGCCTTTCAGAAAATGCAGAAAAACTCATTCTTGCTCATGTGCAGGACAACCAGCCCGTTGAATTCTACTGCTATGACAGATCAACCGGAAAAGGCACCTTCCTGTTTGTCACTCAACCCAAATTACAAAACTTACCGCTGGTCAAAATGTCACCCGCAATCGTCAAAACAAGAGATGGGCTAGGCCTTGTCTGCTACCTGTCACGACCAATCAAAGCAGAAGGGCCTCATCCCATGGTGCTGTTGGTACATGGCGGGCCTTGGATGAGAGATTCATGGGGGATACACCCAACACACCAATGGCTGGTAAACCGAGGCTATGCCGTTCTATCCGTCAACTTCAGAGGCTCCACCGGCTTTGGCAAGGCATTCGTAAATGCTGCGAGCAACGAGTGGGGTGGAAAGATGCAAACTGACCTGCTGGATGCTGTCGATTGGGCCATTGATGAAGGAATAGCCGATCCCAACCGCATCGCCATCATGGGTGGTAGCTATGGTGGTTTTGCAGCACTCACTGGCCTGACTCAAACCCCGAAGAAGTTTGCCTGTGCAATTGATCTGGTTGGAATATCAAACCTGCTCAGCTTTCTGGATACCATCCCTGAATATTGGAAAACGTGGAAGTCTCTCTACAGAACACGTCTTGGAGACTTCACGACAGAAGAAGGTCGCGTTTTCCTGAAGGAACGCTCACCTCTCACCCATGTTGAGAAGATCGAAAAACCGTTGTTGATCGTTCAGGGTGGCAAAGACGTACGCGTCAAGCCACCAGAGTCAGAGCAAATTGTCTCCGCCATGCAAGATCACGACATCCCAGTCACCTACGGCCTTTTCCCGGACGAAGGCCACGGCATTCAGAAAATGCACAACCGTCGAGCCTATCATGCCATGGTAGAACTGTTTCTCGCCAAACATCTGGGCGGCCAGCAGGAGCCCGTCGGAACCGATCTGGAAGGCTCGACCCTCCAGATTCTCGCAGGTCGTGATCTCATCGACGGTCTGTAACCATCGCTCATAATCCGCTACTTCAGCGCCTCAGCGACAGCACCGGTAAGACTGGTGGCGACTGGGGCGCCTGTGGCGACGAGGCGGTCGTGGGAGTACATGCCGGTTGAAACCAGAACAGCAGAAGCTCCAAGACCGTTGGCCGCATCAAAATCATCAATGCTGTCACCAATCACGCAGACGCTGGCAGGTTCCACACCCAGCTCATCAAAATGCGCTTTGAGTGCGTCGATTTTGAAATGCTTCTTCAAATCCCGTGCGCCATCAACACGGGTAAAGTGCTCGTAGATACCATTGTGCCGAACAAGCGAGACCAACTCCTCATGAGGAGCCATGGACAAGATCGACTGGCTCTTACCAGCACCGCTTATAGCCTCAAGAGCATGAAACGCATCAGGTGCCAGTGGCAAATCATACATCGCAGGCTCGTAGACTTTGCTGAAGTCACTGTAGAAGCTGGCAAGCTCGCTTTCAGTAGCGGCACGTCCCATCAGCGACTTGATATAATCCGCAAATGGCCGGGTATGATGCTGGCGAACATCCTCAAACGTCACACCACTCAATCCAGCCTTTGCAAAATAGTCGATGCCATATTGCGCAGTGATTTCGAAATCATCCAGTAGGGTACCGTTCCAGTCCCAAACAATGTGCTTTGTCATGCAACGCCAATTACTACTACAAATTCCACTATAGCTGATCAGATGCGACTGCTATCAGTACGCACTCAGGCTACTGAGAGCACTATATGATTTATCCAAAGCAGGCCAGCGCGAAAGAACACAAACTTTGCCCGATCAGTTTCCAGGCGTCACCATTCAGTCCCTCCGAGAAGCAAACCGCACTTACTTTTCAAGATGAGCTCTGAGGAACCAGGCCATTTTCTCATGTTTGATAATGAGGTCTTCCATCAAACTGACAGTCCCCACATCATGCTCATATTCTTCAACACTGTCGTGATTAATCCGCAGCTCTCGAACAACGGACTCATGATCAGCCAGCAAACCAGCAATCATACCCATTTGATCTGGAAGAGCTACTTCGGAAGGCATTTCTTTAAGCCGTGTATGCTCATGGCAATCATGCAGAGATCTCAAAGCGATGCAATCCAGAGCCCGGACACGCTCAGCAATATCATCAACAAAATCAACAAGCGCATGATATTGCTCATCGAGCAGTTCATGCAGACTGATGAAGTTGGGACCTTTCAGATTCCAGTGACAGCTCCACGTTTTCATCAGTAACACAAACTCATCTGCGAGCAGATTGTTCAAATGCTTCGCGGTCTGTTCCCGTGCCTGTTTTGAGAGTCCAATTGATGTTGGGGCCATGTGTTTTTCCTCACAGTTACATCGGCCTTTTTGTAAGGCGGGTGTAAGGTAAGCGATGACCTTTAGGTAATGTTTAGTTCTAACGCTAAAATCTTGCACACTCAGCAAATCAGCTTGAGCAGTAAACGTGACAGTCAAAGAATGCCCGCCAAACCAAGGCTCAGCAGGCATCCATCATCAATCAAATCTGCTCTAGTTCTTCTTTCGATGGGTCCGCGTGCCTGGTCGTCCGCCTGAACTGCGCCCTGACGCAGTCCGGCGCGGTTTCTTCTCACCTGTAGCTCCAGCGGGTGTCGGCAGGTCCGTTCCCGGCCCCATCTCACCCAGCCGTGGCTTATGCACCTTGGTGCCAGCATCAGCTTTATCCGCCTCTGCCTTGGGCAGGTTGCCAGCGGCACCATATTTCTTCTTCCCACCAAACCCACCGGTTTGCTGCGCAACAGAAGTTTGTCGTGCCATGGGGTCATCGGCAATTGCAAGTTCGGTCTCTTGCAGGCGCTTGATCTCATCGCGCAACCGCGCCGCGATCTCAAAATCAAGATCAGCTGCAGCTTCGCGCATTTTCTTCTCAAGGTCTTCAATATGGCCTTTGAGGTTGTGACCAATGGTGGCCCCTTCCTCGGCAAAACCAGCATCGACAGAAACATGATCCTGCTCGTAAACGCTTTCCATAATATCGCCGATAGAGCGCTTCACACTCTCCGGCGTAATGCCATGCTCTTCGTTGTATTCTTCCTGCTTCGCCCGGCGACGGTTGGTCTCTGCGATTGCACGCTCCATAGAGCCAGTCATTCTGTCAGCATAAAGAATAACCTTACCATCTACGTTACGCGCAGCACGACCAATGGTCTGAATCAACGAGGTTTCAGAACGCAAGAACCCTTCCTTATCAGCATCCAGAATAGCCACCAAAGCACATTCAGGAATATCCAGCCCCTCACGCAACAGGTTGATCCCGATCAGTACATCAAACGCTCCAAGGCGCAAATCACGCAGGATTTCAATCCGCTCCAGCGTATCAATATCAGAGTGCATGTACCGCACCCGCACGCCATTTTCGTGCAGATACTCGGTCAGATCCTCCGCCATGCGCTTGGTCAGCGTTGTCACCAGCGTACGGAAGCCCTTAGCCGCCTTCTCCCGCACTTCGCCCAGCAGATCATCCACCTGCGTCTTGGCAGGCCGGATTTCAATATCAGGATCAGTCAGACCAGTCGGGCGGATAACCTGCTCGGCAAACACACCGCCGCTCTCATCCATCTCCCAGTTGCCCGGCGTGGCTGAAACCGCAACTGTCTGGGGCCGCATAGCGTCCCACTCTTCAAACCGCAAAGGCCGGTTGTCCATGCAGGACGGCAAGCGGAAGCCGTATTCCGCCAGCGTCGCCTTACGCCTAAAGTCACCTCGGTACATCGCGCCAATCTGCGGCACGGTCACGTGACTCTCATCAATAAACACAAGCGCATTGTCAGGCAGGTATTCAAACAGCGTCGGCGGTGGTTCACCTGGTGCACGGCCAGTCAGATATCGGGAGTAGTTCTCAATGCCCGCACAGGCGCCCGTTGCCTCCATCATCTCCAGATCAAACGTACAGCGCTGATCCAGCCGCTGCGCTTCCAGCAAACGGCCATGATCATTCAGCTCCTGAAGGCGTTGCTTGAGTTCTGCCTTGATAGACTTGGTGGCTTGGTTCAGCGTCGGCTTTGGCGTCACATAGTGCGAATTCGCGTAGATCTTCACCAGCTGAAGCTCGCCAGACTTCTTACCTGTCAGCGGATCAAACTCAGTGATGCTTTCAATCTCATCGCCCCAAAGGGAAATACGCCATGCCCGGTCCTCATAGTGCGCCGGGAACACTTCAATCGTATCCCCCCGCACGCGGAACGTCCCACGCTGGAAAGCTGCATCATTGCGCTTATATTGCAGCGCCACCAGATCGGCGAGCAGCTGGCGTTGCTCAACCTTCTCACCAACCTCCAGCTGGAAAGTCATGGCCGTATAGGTCTCAACCGAACCAATACCGTAGATACAGGAGACCGAAGCCACGATGATCACATCATCACGTTCCAGCAGCGAGCGGGTTGCAGAGTGGCGCATCCGGTCAATCTGCTCATTGATTGAGCTTTCTTTCTCAATGAAGGTATCCGTCCGCGCCACATAGGCTTCGGGCTGGTAGTAATCATAGTAGGAAACAAAATACTCAACCGCATTGTTCGGAAAGAAGCTTTTGAACTCCCCATACAGCTGCGCCGCCAGCGTCTTGTTGGGCGCAAGTATCAGCGCCGGGCGCTGTGTCTGCGCAATCAACTGCGCCATGGTGAAGGTCTTACCAGAACCCGTAACACCCAGCAGAACCTGCGTATTATCTCCATCCGCAAGACCGGCCTTCAGGTCCGCAATCGCCGTCGGCTGGTCTCCTTTGGGCTCAAATTCGGATTCCAGAACAATGGGAACCCCACCCTCAGACTTTGACGGACGCTCCGGCCGGTGCGGAACCCAGGCATCCTCCCCGGATTCATCAGAGCGGCCTTGCTCAATCAGCCGTGCCAGCGCCTGTACAGTCGCTGTCGCTCCGGTGATCGTGTCTTCCTTGGCCTTCTTCTTCTTTTTCTTCGTCTCTTTGACGTGACTATCAAGAAGCTTCTCAGCATCTTCCAGCGAGATATCCAGCCCCGCTACCGGGTTCAAACCACCCTTGGCCCGCTCACGCGGATCACTCGTGGCCCCCATGGACGTGCCCCGCGCAGACTTGGCAGGTGCTTTCTTCGCCTTGGCAGCAGGCTTTTTGGCCACTGGCTTCGCTGCAGCTTTCTTCTTCGGAGCAGCCTTTTCTTCGCTCGGCTGCTCCGCTTCTTTGCGAGCTTTCAGCCCGGAAAGATCTTCATCAGCAATCTGATCTGCCCAGTCAGACACAGAACCTGACAACGGACTGCCAGAAAGAGCAGGCTGCGGAGCTTCACCAAAGCCAGAGGTGGAGCCCTCAGCTTCAGGCAATGAAGAAGAACTGGAAGATTTTGTAGGGCGCTTAGTCATGGGTGCACTATGCCGTGAGTCATTTGGAAAAGAAAGTATGTTCTTAGTTCGTTCCATCACTCTCGTGTAATCATCCTCTTAATTTCTCAGCAAAGATTTGAAAGAACCCGTTGCCCTCTCTTAACCAGACTGACTGCATTGAATTGAGTGATGCCTGAGGTTGCCGCAGACTGCACCACAACAGCCAGAGCGTGTTCCATTCAATGAAACCAACCGCAAAATCGCTCTCACACTAGCTTGACGCTCATGTCTCATACCGAGCAGGAATAACAAGAATGACAGAGCTACATTTCGGAGTTGGTACACTCACCATCATTGCCGCCTCTCTTTTCCTCGCCACAGCATCCCAAGCCGCACCTTCCAAAAACGTCAGCGGCGAAGTCCTCGTCCCACTCAATTTCATCATTGGCCTAAAGGAAGACGGCTCATCAGACCCCGCTGTGACAGAGGCATGCGAGAAAAAGTACGAGTTCGGCATGGGCAAGGAAGTTTTCGTCGAATATCAGATCAGCCCAACCCAAAACAGAGCAGTGGCACTGGTGGAAAGCACTGAAGTCAGGCTCACCCCTCTCGGCATACCGGAAACCTATTCCTTCACCTCAGACAAGATGCCAGATATCTTGAAAAGCAAAGGGTTTCTAAGGGTCATCTTTACAATGGAAGACGACTTCGACGATGAAGTGGTGCACATCATTGCAGCTGGAGACCAACCAACAGACAAATGCTTTTTGAGCACTGAAGCCTTTAAGCTGAGACAGTAAGGCAAATGCCTTTCCCAGCAATCGCCTGTCACAACAAACCACTTCGCGAAAAAGCGGTGGTGCTGTGCATAGCTGCTGCAGTCCACTTGGGCTCAGCTGGCATGGCAAATGCACGACTGATCACAGAAGAACTCATGCTACCCATCGCCCACTTTGGAACAGCAGTGAGTGCCGGGGCAGCCTCCTCAGCAATGACCGACCATTGTCAGGAAATTTATGATGAGTTTCGTGGAACGGCAGTGTTTATCGATTATGAAATCGACACCACCTCAACCTACACATTTGTTGAAATCGCTGTTGCCGGTGAAGTCATCAAAATGACAGCCCACCCAATCAAAGCTCACTACAAATTCTTCAGCAACAAACTACCCGACCATCTTTCAAGCCTCGGCGCTCAAGCCGTGATCTTTCGCATCAACAGTAAGTTTAAACAACCATCTGTCGAAATCCGCTTCAGCAGCAACAACCGCTACGAATGCCACCTCATCGCCTCAGTCCCAAAATAAAAAAGGGCCAGAGATCACCATCCCCGGCCCCATAATTCTCAAAGATACAAAAGCTTAGAACGCTACGCGGAGTTTAGAGGAAACCGCAAAGTTCCAGGAGGAGTCGTATTCGTAATCGGTGTTAACCTGAGAGTTCACAGCTCCAGTCTTAGCAATGTCATAGCTACCTTCACCTGAGGTTTTGAAGATTGCTCGACCACCGAGTGTAAACTTCACGTTCTTCGCGAAGTCATAACTACCACCCAGGCTAAGCGAATATGTATCAGAGTAAGGGCCTCCGATACCCTTGTCCCAAGTAACACTGCTTCCGAGGCTCAGTTTGTCTGTCAACTGATGACCAATACCAGCTTCAACAATCCAACCATCAGAATAACCAAGATCACGAACTACTTTTGTTGGTACTGGGCCACCTGGAGAAGCCACATCAACAGCAAGCTCATTAAGTACGCTCCAATCAGTCCACTTAACACCGAGGGACGCCAACCATTTAGGAGCGATACCGGTCTGAACCTTCGCTTCAATTGACTGAGGAAGCGTCGCTTCTGCATTTGAACCAAAACTTCCAACATTCTGAATGGAAAGCGCGCCATCAAGCTCCACATCAATTGCGGACTCATACGCGATCATCGCACGTAACGCGATCTCTGGTTTTTCGAATGCTGCACCAATACGAAAGCCGTATTCTCGTTTTGAATCCACATTAATATCTGTATCCAGATCAACAGTACCAATAGGAAGGCCAGTACCAGGATCGATAACAGGAGCCAGTGTCTTGGACAACTGCTCATAATCAACCGTAACAGAGCGTAGACCACCAAATACACGCACGAAGTTACCCTTGCTCACTTCGTGCTTGTAGCTCAGCATTGCATCGAAGCCCAAGGCATCTGCATTTGTTTCACCAATGGCATAACGGCCGTTCCAATCAAATCCAGGTTGCTCGCGGATTAGATAAGGTTGGTTGAGACGAGCGTACAGGTCTAGATTTTCCAGCAGCTCTACTTTTACGGCACCAGAAAACACTGCGATGTTCGGTGCAATGTCATCAGCGGATGAGTTAGTTGTGTCTTCTGGCCGACCAGTCTGGTTTGTCTTCGCATTCTTGAAGTCAACGTTACGGTCTGCATAAGTCGCCTGAGTTTCAACAACGAACTTGCCGTCAGCAAACAGCAAATCGTAGTCTGCAATGCCTTCAGTGGACCAACCGCCTGCAAATGCAGCAGCAGGAATCATGGATACCGCGCAGCCCAGAACGGTTGTCTGAGCCAATGTCTTGAGAACACGCATGCCCTCTCCCCCTTATGTTTCCCCGTACACAGTGTTTAAAACACCGATTTTAGGTTCATTCAGTTGGGAGCACTTGCTTAAGATGCGGAATGCAGTGCGTTTCGCCCCAATGCGATAATCCTGCAATCCGCACTCAACGAGCATCAACGTGTCTCGCGCCAGTGCAATCCCACCAATTTGCAGAGCAAACTGATATAGTTCTGACTGCATGCATAACGCATCGGGAGAAATAATCACCCCTCCCATAGTATAAATACTACACTATTTCGCTTGGGTAAGCTTTTCTAGACTTTAATATGACCTAAGGTAAATTATGATGTTATATTACTAGTCTCAAACAAAGGCCAGTTAATCGCAAAGAGCGACTAAGCATTAGACGATAGTCAAACTTACCTATACGTAAGTTACTTAAGAGTTTTGGGATAGGTTTTCCAACAATCCAACATGCTCATTTCTCCACAAAATTGTTGCATAAACAGCACAAATTGAGCTGCATCTTGCACAAATCACGCACAATGAGGGATTCCCCTAAAATCCCGGCACGAGCACCCAAAACAAAAAAAGCCGGAGACAACGCCCCCGGCTTTGTATTTGAGTTTTTTGAACTTACTTAGAACGCAATGCGCAATTTTGTATTCAGCGCGTAATTCCAAGAAGAATCATACTCATAGTTATTTTCAGCCCCACTAGCCAGATTGTTAGCATCACCCGCACCAGAGGTTTTATAGATTGCCGCACCACCGAGAATGACCTTGACCTTATCATTGAGTGCATAAGACCCACCAAGCCCTAGTGTGTAGGTATCAGAATAACTCCCCCCGACACCGCGGTCCCATTGCACTGAGCTGCCAAGACTCAATTTTTCATTGAGCTTGTGGCCGACACCTGCCTTAACAGTCCATCCGTCTTTGAAGTTCAGAGCCCGATCAGTCTTTTTGTCGCCCTTTGCATCCGTCAAAACAAGACTATCAATGACAGACCAATCCATCCATTTGACACCGAAAGTTGCCAACCACCCAGGCGCTATGCCTGACTGAACATTCAATTCAACTGATTGAGGCAACGTCAGAGAAGCAAAAGCAGTTCCAGGAATATTGGTCGTTCCTCCACCAGCAATAGGTTTCAACGGAACATCATTGACGTAGGTTTCACCTTCAAGGTCAAATTCAATTTCTGAATCGTATACAAGGCTGGCTCTCATTGCGTATTGAGGAATTTCATAAGCAACGCCTGCACGCCATCCCCAACTCATACCCTTGGATTTTAAAGAAGCACCAGAGACAAAATCACTATATGTATTTCCATTTGGAGCTGTACGGCTTCCAAGATCGTGAGCAGTTTCTAGAGGTGTCCCAACAAGACCACTTGCTAAAGCAACACCAAGGACCATTCCATCAGAATCGTAAGTTAAGTCCAAAGCCTTAACACCAACAATCGCCCTGAAATTACTACTGCCATCAATTTGAAACTTATACGCGCAAGTTGCATCTAATCCGAATGTACCTGCCTCAGTCTTATACCCCCCATAACGGCCCGCCCAGGTAGGATCCATTTCTTCTGTAATCCCAAATGGATTATATGTGCGCCCAAGACAATCCAGATTTTCCATCAAAGTGGCCTTTACGCCGACCTGATAGTTCCAAATATTTGGAGTGGTACGTTCGTTGGTCGAATTGGAAGCGATAGGGCCAACGCCAACATCAGCCCCGCCTTGCGCCTTTGCACTCTTCACCTTGTAATCAACATTCCGGTCAAAGTAGGTCGCCCCACCTTCAACCACAAATTTTTCTGGCGCGAACAGCAGATCAAGGGATCCAACTCCCATATTATCCCACGCACCCGCAAAGGCAGCACTTGATCCGGCCAGCACAAAGCAGCCTGCTGCAAGGCCTCGGCCTGCATTCTTCAAAACCCGCATTCTCTTCCCCCATACTCGTGAGCTTCCGGTAATTCCCCAAAACCGGTCTCACTCCTGAAGGGATGCGAAGATATGTCGTGAAAGAAGAGCTCACCTCATGGAGGTACGCTATGTTTAAAACATTATTTGAGCATAGATTACGACTATACTTCCCCCACAAGCACGAAAATCTCAACATCACTTCATAATAACTGCGTATATTTACCGAGTGATATATTATCCGTACATTTATCGTGGTCAATACCGTCTATCTGTAGTTTTGAGTATTTTTCTTCTGAAGATAACTTCATGTCAGCTGCACAATTGAGCAAACTATGACTTACTCATAGAAACGACATCTCAGCTCAGATTGTGAAAATCTCATTCAATTCCAAAACTTACGTATAGGTAAGAGCGCAAAACACAGCCTTTTAGGAAAGGAAGACCTCATGAATGCCCCCTTGAGATTTCAGCGACCAGAAAATGTATATTTTTTCAGAGGAATAGCTGCGCACCAGAATAGTTGATGCCCAACTCTCCGAAATTTCAGAGAGCTCTGCCTGACTGATTCACAAACAGATCGGCTAAATCAGCTTAACGCGGGCATATCTTCCTTGAAGCAGGGGGATAAAATCATATCGCAAAGGGATGCCGAACTTACCGGCGCAGACACACCTGAAAGACCTGCTGCGCGATTTCACGCACATCCGCATCATTCGGTCTTGTCAGCAAGTCCTCCCACATGCCTCGCTCTTTTATTTCAGAGGAGGTACACCGACACGCCTGCTCACACTGCCTGGCATCCACGGTTTGACTACAAGCCATCACGCAAGATTGCTGAAAGCTCCTGACCTGAACATCGCCACTGGTACCAATCACTCCAGCAGTCACACCAGCCCAAACGATCCCGAACAGGACCGGCTGGTGCAGAAGGTAGGTCGCAAGGGAATGTCGACCGAACCACGCAAAACAACGCGAAATAACGCTCGGAAACGCAGAACCGCGCAAAAACCGCAAAAGATTATAGCGATGCAGGATATCCCCGCACCCGATGCCCAAAAGCACTGGCCCAAACCAAGGAATAAGTGGCACATAATCAACGGAAACTTCAGGTAAGGAGTTGAGCCCAAGCCAGAAAAACTGCCGGTATGGCAGCACATAATCCCCGAGCCAGTGGTAGAGAAGGATCACCCCTGCCCCACATAGCAACGCAAACACGTAATGAACACGCAAAAACGGCAGGGCAAGAAGGCTCGACACCACGATTGAATGTAAAATTCCAAATCTAACCCACTGATCCTGAAAGATAAAATAAGTCGCAACCGAAACCGCAAGCGCAGCAACTGCCACCTTTATCTCTCGACGCCAGAAACTCTCCCAGCGGATACCGCTTTTATGCGCCAGCACCAGACTGAACCCAACCAGAAACAGAAAACTGCCCGCAATCAATTGCGCGAACAACCGCCAACCTGGCGAACCGGAAACATCCCAGTCGACAACACCAAACCAAAAAAGATCCCAGGAGAAATGATAGATTGCCATTGTCAGGAGCGCGAGGCCGCGGGCGACATCCGCGAGGATAAGTCTTCCAGTCAATAGCTTTTGCTGCACTTTATTCCCCTATCCGGAATATGTTCGCGCGGTACGCACCGCTACAAACGTGATCATTTTTTTCAATCTACATAAACCAACTCAACAACACAGAAAATCTCTCTGGTCCCTAAAACAAGGGAAACCCTGTATAATTGACGTAGCTAAATTGCCAATAGGCTTCAGAATGTCTTGGAACAATAAAGGCTTAACCCATCGCGGTAGTCGCATCTCTGCTCTCCTTCTGTTCATCGCCGCTATCTTGATAGTGTCTGTCGCCTTCATCTTGCGCCCTCATCAGGTGGAAATAAAAAGAACCGCCCAATGCGGAGAAGCATCCTGGTATGCCCTCAACTCTCAAACAGCGAATGGGGAAAAGATGGACCCAGCAAAGCTCACAGCTGCTCATCTGACATTGCCGATGGGTACAAGAGTGCTTGTAACCAATCTGTCAAACGGCAAGTCTTTGACGGTCCGGATCAATGATCGCGGCCCATATGCCCAAAACCGCCTGATTGATATTTCCAAAGCTGCTGCAGCAGAACTCGGCTTTATTCAAAGCGGCGTAATACAAGTGCGCATCTCTGTCGCCAATGAATTCAAGCAATACCTAAGTGGCCACAGTTGTAAAAAGCAACAACTTACTTACGCTAGAAAGCAAACCATAGAATCTGAATAGATTTTTAGGACAATTCAGATACGTATCAAGCAATCAAAATCAACAGCGATTAATAGTGCAGAGTTCGATTGCTATGATAATACCTATAAAAGCAAGTGCATTCTTTTTAGTAACGGCCCTAGTCTTATCTTCACCTGACTTATTGTTAAGCTCAGCACAGGCAAATGTTCCGCTTGTGGTTCCCTCTGGCAATCGCCTCCAAAGTCAGCCGACCATCCCCAGCGCTTCTGCAACGCGTACCAAAGCCTTCAAGCGAACCTATGAAAAAAAGTTTCAGCGCATTCTCAAAGTGCTTAAACGAGAAGGCCGCCTGATCAAGAACATCAAGAAGGTCGCCAGTCTGTACAACATAGACCCGGTCCACATCCTGGGTGCGATCGTTGGAGAGCATACCTACAATTATGATAGCCTCGACAGCGCTCAGGGCTATTACATGAAGGCTCTGCAATACGCGCGAATTCCCATTTCTTTCCAACATGATGGCGAGAAAGTCTGGAGTTTTGTAAAGCGCCCGCAATTCAACACATGCCGCCGCCAGGAAACCAGCAACAGCCGGTGGAGATGCTACGAACTCATTTGGAACACAAGGTTTATGGGCAAAACAATCGGCTCGATCCGCTATCCGCGAGAGCCTTTTCACAGAGCTTTTTTCAGACCAATGTTCGCAGGCCAAAGCTTCGGTTTAGGTCAGATAACGCCACTTACGGCCCTAAAGATGAATGACATGGTCAGCAGCATCAGCGGCCTGCCAAAACTCAGCTCAAAAGATGCCTCTGGCCTTTATAAAACGGTGATGGACCCAAACAAATCAATTCACTACACCGCAGCAGTACTAAGGGACGCCATCAACGCTTACAAAAAGGTCGCTAACGTCGATATCTCCGAAAACCCTGGCATCACGTCGACACTGTATAATCTCGGAAACCCTTGGGAACGCGCTATTTCCTATCGGAACAAGCGCAGAATAACACCAGCACATTTGCCGCGAGAAAATTACTACGGCTGGCTCATCAACGAGCGCATCGACGAACTCCAGGCAATCCTTCGATAAAAAAGGGGAGCTCAAACTCCCCCTCAAACTCTCAGATAGCCTTTGGCTATTTCAGATATGGGTTGTTCAGCCTTTCGTGGCCAAGCGAAGAAGCTGGCCCATGCCCAGGCAGGAACGTAATGTCATCGCCCAGCGGCAAAAGCTTTTCCTTAATTGAGGCGATAAGCGTATCATGATCACCACCCGGCAGATCAGTTCGCCCAATCGACCCTGCAAACAATACATCACCCGAAATCACCAGCTTCAGATCCTTGTTGTAAAACACAACATGCCCCGGCGCATGGCCTGGGCAGTGTAGAACCTGAAATTCAGCTCCCGCAGCAGTGACGACATCACCTTCAACAAGCCATTGATCTGGTTCTACTTTCTTGACTGCATCCAAACCAAATTGCTTGGCCTGATCTTCAACACGATCAATCAGCGGACGATCATCTTCATGCGGGCCAATCACTTTAACATCCAGCGTCTCTGCCAGTTCAGCAGCACCGCCGATATGGTCGATATGCCCATGAGTGATGAGGATATGCTCTACAGTCACATCCAGCTCTTTAAGCGCAGCAAGAATGTGATCCACATCCCCACCCGGATCAACGACAACAGCTTTGCGCGTATTCTTATTCCACACGATGCTACAGTTCTGCTGGAAGGCAGTGACCGGAACAACAGTTATCTGAATTCCCGTCAGATCTGCTTTATTGCTGGCATCACTCATAAGTGCTTCATCTCCAAATTCCGAATTCCTTGCACCATACAGTAATCAGATATGCTGGGCTACTCTCAGCCCTTTCAGAAACCTGCTAATATTAGGGCTTGCAAATACAACCACGTAACTAAGTCCCAGAAAATACCATTTATAATTGCAGCGATGGTCAAACATGCAAATATCATTTTTCTTCGCAAAATTATTCGATATTTTAGATGTAAATAATGTGATTTTATCCTCCCATTTCTGGCTACACCCCCAATTTCATAGGGTTTTACCTCAACCTTCCCTAGGAAAAGCTTGCCCTATTACCAAACTGAACCCTATGATATGCCGCGCATACGTAAAGACTGCCTATGTTGAACTGGCCACTATTATTACCCGGCCAAGCAATTAGGGATTGTTTGCGATGCAAGGCAGGTAGGAGCTCTTAACCAAAGCCCCACTAAGACATTTGATTTATTTTTTGTGTGTTTTCGGACGGGCAATTGGCTTTGAGAAAGCGAGTACATGCGGATACTGGCAGGTTTAAATCCGCAGGAAAGGCGATATTGTAATGCATAATGGGAATTCGGGTCGTCGCCCACGCAGCAAGCGAGGCGGCAAGCGCGAATTTGGGGATTCGCAGAATTTCGGCCCGGAGTTTGGGGCACCAGCATATTTTCCTGGAGATTCTGAGCGAGGCGCCTACGCGCCTCCTGTGGTGGAAAATGAGCGCAGGGGTCCCTACGGTAACCGCAGTCCGGGAGGATACGGCGGAGACCGGAATAACGACCATCGCGCGAGCGGGCATGGCGACAATGATCGTGGTGGCGGGTATGGCAACCGTAGCGGTGATGGCGGAGGCGGTGGCTTCCGGGATGGACCAAACGGTGGTGGAGGCGGACGACGCAGCTACCCACCAGTTGAACGGGGACCTCGCCAGTCTGGCACTGTCAAGTTCTTCAAGTTGGATAAGGGCTTCGGTTTCATCACACCAGATAATGGCGAAAGCGATGTATTCGTCCATATCTCAGCTGTTGAGCGCTCCGGTCTGACGACCCTTGATAGTGGGCAGCGGATTTCCTTTGAGACAGAACCTGATCGCCGGGGCAAAGGTCCAAAGGCAGTTGAACTGCGACTGGAAGACGGGACTGCAGTTTCATCTGAAACAGCTGAATCTCAGCCAGAGATGCGCGACGACTTTGACAGCATAGGCCAGGACTAACCACCTTGGACTTGCACTGTTGATTTACTAAAGGCAGCACTTTGCTGCCTTTAGTTTTGAACTCACGAGAGAGCTTTGCGGCTTGTGTCCCTGCCCACCATCAGACTATAAGGCCGACAACAAACCTATTAACAAGAGCGCCTCTAGAGAACTCCACCCTGGCAGCAGCGCACGATAAAGGCCAACAGGCGCCCACCATGAACTACCGGCACATTTACCACGCAGGCAACATTGGCGATGTACTCAAACATATCGTCCTCGCCAACATCTTGAAGTACCTCCAGAAAAAAGATGGAGCCTATAGAGTACTGGACACACATGCCGGAGTTGGCCTGTATGATCTGACCTCCGAAGAGGCCCAGAAAACCGGAGAGTGGCAGCAAGGCATCGGCAAAGTGCTGGAAAATCTTGGCCATGCTCCAGACCCAGTGAAGGAAGTTCTCGCTCCCTGGCTGGAAACAGTCGAGAAATTCAACCCGGGTGGTGGCGTTCAATTTTACCCTGGTTCCCCTGAGATTGCCTGCATGCTTGCCAGAAAGCAGGACCGTCTGACACTCACAGAACTTCATCCAGAAGATTTTGAAGAGCTGAAGAACAATTACGGCGGGGACAAAAAAGTCAAGGTGATTGCACTGGATGCCTGGCTCGCATTGGGTAGCTTCCTCCCCCCAAAAGAAAGACGCGGTGTCGTCCTGATCGATCCGGCTTTCGAAGTAGAAGATGAGTTTGCACGCGTTGCAGATGGTGTCATCCGTGGCTGGAAGAGATGGCCGACCGGAACATTTGCCATTTGGTATCCGGTCAAAAACTTCAGTGCAGTTCGGCAACTCATTGCTAAGCTTGACGAAGCTGGCGTCCGCAATACTATAAAAATCGAGTTGTCAGCAGGCAAAGTCAGTTCAGACGCGCCAATGAAGGCCAGTGGGATGATGGTCATCAATCCTCCCTGGACACTCACAAAAGACATGAACACCGCTCTACCATGGCTCTGTAAAACTCTGACACAAGGCATCAACCCGTCATGGATCGTGGAACAGGTTATTCCTGAGTAACCCCTCAGAACCTTTGATTGACCCAAAACAGCAAATCACTGATTGCTAGAAGCGCAGGGCCAAAGCTCATGCGCTTTTAGTATCTCGTCGCGCCTCACAAAGAGGCTGGTGCATAAACGCTTCCTGCAGGCAGCTGTCCGCTGCTTCAGACCAGCCAGCCTTTCCGTGGAGAGTGTTAATGCGCGCGAGATCAATCCTAACCCTATTGACTGCAACTGTACTGAGTGTTGCCACCGGAACGACATTTGCTGCTGATCTGGTTCCTCCGGGGAGCTATGACACAACCATCCCGCAGATAGACGAAGAGGATTTCATCGATCCAAATGAGAAAGTCTATTTCGGATGGTCCGGCGACTATCTACCCGCTTGTGACTCCGGCACGGCACAAAGAGCCGTCGCACGACAAATCGCACGTGCTGTTCCAAGTTATTATGACGGATTAGAGATCAAGCTGATCGAAGAAATTCGCGAGTCAGATTTCACAATCAGGCGCCCAAGGCCAGTGGGCCGCCGCTATTGCAATGGCCTAGCGACATTGACCGACGACACCCGACACCGCATCTATTACGCACTGGTGCAGTATGATGGCTTCCTCGGCCTTTCATGGGGTGTCCGGGCTTGCCTTGATGGTCTCGACAAATTCAGGGTCTACGATGGCGAATGCCGGACGGTTCGGCCAGAGCAGGAAATCATCCCTCGTTAACACAACAGCTCTCAGGTGGTTTTAACGCCGCACCTTGCTACATCATGCCTCGTAGGACTGATTGCACTTGAGGTTTATATTAGATCTAAGCACAGTCCTACGGGTTCACAACTGATGAAATACTATCTCGCCTACGCCAGTCATGATGGCCAGACTAAAAAGATAATTGGCAAGATCTCAGAGTTTCTTGAAAAGAATGGAGAAAAGATCGTCTTCCTCCCTCTTGTAACAGGGATGGAACAGCTCCCACCTGATCTGAAGAACAGTCGAATTCTCATTGGAGCCCCTATCCGCTATGGCTTCCACTTACGCCCGGTTCGCCAGTTTATCAGCCGCAATTTGGCCGAGTTGAATCAGGCACATACAGCTTTCTTTTCAGTCAATCTTACGGCCAGAAAGCCGGAGAAGAGCACCCTGCAAACCAACGCATACCTCAGGAAATACTTGGAGAAATCTAAGTTTGAGCCAAAGAAGGCTGCTGTCTTTGCAGGTGCTCTCAACTATCCTGACTACAAGCCGTGGGATCAGTTAATGATCCAACTCATCATGAAGATGACCAATGGCCCGACAGACCCCAAACTCACTGTCGAATTTACAAATTGGAATGCTGTCGAGCATTTTGCGAAGGAACTCATCCAGTAACCGCAAACTCTGGCACAATCAAATCGAAGTCCCTTGCATTATTGGAAGAAACACGGATATCGTGCAGACCACTCAATTCTCCTAGAGCGTATCACCGAATGCACCTCCGGGTTTCGGATAAGGATGCGCGTTGCAACATGATCTAGTGTTTTACAGGTGGCTGCCATGCAAACTCTCCGTTCCTCCAGCGCTTCTCCATTTGGTCGCAAAATCAAGCTCGCACTGTACGTGCTAGGCTTCGCAGACAAAGTGAATGTTGAAGTTGCACAGACACTCGATCCCAATGACACGCTCCGCCAGCAAAACCCACTCGGCAAAATCCCATGTCTTGTCCTTGAAGACGGCAACGTACTCTACGACAGCCGCGTCATCACTGAATATCTGGACTATACAGCTGGTGGCGAAAAGCTGTTTCCAGCAGGTGCTGAACGATTTGAAATTCTGACCAAACAAGCTCTTGCAGATGGTATCTGTGATGCGGCAATCCAGATCGTTTATGAAAGCCGTATGCGTCCAGAAGAAAAGAAACATCAGGACTGGGTGGATTACCAGCAAGCCAAGGTTGATCGCGCACTGACAGCCTTCGAAAACAACCCACTGCCAAAGGTCCAGCATAATTCTCCGGATGCAGCTCAGATAGCCCTAGCCTGTGCTCTTGGATACCTTGACCTTCGTTTCGCAGGTGAATGGCGTAAATCCTATCCAACACTCGTTGCATGGCTGGATGACTTCGCTTCTAGCGTACCTTCATTCGACAAAACCAAAGCTGAGCCGGGAGTTTAGGCAGAATGGTCATACTCCGCACGTCACCAACCTCCCCTTATGGACGAAAAGCGCGTATCGCCGCTGCTGTTCTGGGGCTTCATGAACAAGTGAAAGTCGATTGGGCTGACACAAGAGCATCCGAAGGCTCTTTGTACGAGCAAAACCCGCTTGCAAAAGTCCCAACACTTCTGCTGGAAAACGGCGATATCGTCTACGACAGCCGCGTCGCATTGGAACTGCTCGACACTCTGGCTGGCGGCGGCAAGATCATCCCGGCAGACGACTCCCGCATCTCAGTCCTGACAAAACAGGCAATGGCAGATGGCATCACTGATGCCGCCATTCAGGCACAGATTGAAACAAGGAACCACCCGGAAGAGCACTGGAACCGGACCTGGATCGACCGCCAGCAAGGAAAAGTTGATCACACATTGAAAGCCTTCAATGATCGTCCTTTGCCAACTCCATCCGAAACCAATGGCATTCCGGACTGTGCCCAGATCGCACTTGCTTGCTCGTTAGGTTATCTCGACTTACGCGCAAATGGGGAGTGGCGACAGAACAACCCGAAACTGGTTCGTTGGCATGATGCTTTTGTTGCGCAGGTTCCGGCCTACAACGAAACACAGGCACCAGAAATGCTTGAAAGAAGTTAAAAACGAAAAAGGCGCATGCCGGAAGCATGCGCCTTTAAAGCTGAAAATCAGTTCAATTAGAACTTCATGGAAACGCCTGCGCGTACCAGATTTTCGTCGATCTTAGTTTTTTCAGTCGTGCCGCCAAAGTCAAACTTCTGATCGCCGAAATCCTGATAAAGGTATTCGAGGCGAGCAGTCAGAGTATCAGTTACAGCGTGTTCAACACCAGCACCGACAACGTAACCGATCGCAATAATGTCATCCTTGCCCGCAGAAGTTGACGCGGTCAAGTCTTTGAATGCTGCACCACCTGTGCCGTAAAATAGCGTACGATCAAGCGCATAACCAGCACGACCGCGAACTGTAGCATTCCAATCGGACTCAAGCTCCACACCTGCACTTCTCTCTTCCAGGTCATTGTACTGAATGTCGGCTTCAGCACCCAGGACAACACTTGGAGCAACCATGAAATTGTAACCGGCATGAACGCCCGCAGTTACGCCATTCTGGTCGTCATCCAATGCACCGGATGCACCGCTTTTGCCATCAGCGCCGAGGAATCCCCAACCAGCGTTGGCACCGATGTAAGCACCAGACCAGTCATACGCAGAAAAGGTCGCTGGTGTTTCATAAGAAATTTCTGGCTGACTTGGCTGTACTGGCTGAGGGAGGTCAGCAGCAAGGGAAGTGCCGGCCATCAGACCAAAAGCAATAGCGGTACAAGACGCAATACGCAGCATGTATCATTCTCCAACAAATTATAAACGGAGCGCATGAAACGCATCCGCTGGGGGAAGGCGATCAAATGAGACCGCCCCAGGATGGAGAAAGGTATGATTTGACTTTGTGGCTGGATCTGACACGAATTCTGGTTAATTCAAGGCAAACTACAGAAAGAATATGGCACATTTGACAACTCATTGTTTACGCTAGGTAATGCATAATATTTGAGTGGCCTTTTTACTACACACGGGCTGTGATCAATTCTACCGACTGAAATTTTTGCAGAGATCTGGTATCAAAAGTGATCTGAGACACTTCAAGAACGCGGCAAACCTGTCTATATACCCGGTCAGACTCCTGTATGCTCCCTTTGGTGTAGCAAATAACCTTACATAATTGGAATTTCAGCCTATGCTTTTCTCATATGCTGCCCTCCTCGGAGGTCTCGCACTATTGATTTTTGCCGGTGACCTGCTTGTACGCGGCGCTGTGTCAATTGCTCAGGCTTTGGGAATTCCAACTCTCATCATCGGTTTGACCATCGTCGCCTTTGGTACCTCTGCACCAGAACTCTTTATCTCTCTGAAAGCTGCTCTCGACGGCGTCAGCGGCGTTGCAATCGGTAACGTTGTCGGCTCCAACATCGCAAACGTACTGCTGGTTCTTGGTATACCTGCTCTAATCGCAACAACACCATGCGATGAGAACGGAGCTCACAGAAACGCTCTGTTCATGCTGGTGGTCTCTGTCATTTTTGCAGCACTCTGCTTCATGGGAACGCTCACCCACTATGCAGGTATCGGCCTTCTTGTTTTGCTCATAATCTTTCTGGGAGATTCAGTACGCGCAACCAAGAAGCATAAGAAAGAGAACGGCTCCTGCTGTGTAACGGCTTCTGATGGAGACGAAGAAGACGATCTCGACGTCGATTCCGTTCCAGAAAATAAAGCAATTGCAGCACTCTTCCTCGTTCTGGGCCTGATCGGCCTGCCGCTTGGAGCACAACTAACCATCTCTGGCGCAACTGATGTAGCATCATCCTGGGGCGTGTCCGATGCTGTTATCGGCCTGACTGTCGTTGCACTTGGCACATCACTGCCAGAGCTTGCAACAACCGTTATGGCAGCCATCCGTCAGCACTCTGCAGTCGCGCTCGGCAATGTCATTGGCTCCAATGTTTTTAATCTACTGGCGATCATGGGCATCACGGTTACAATCATTCCAATCCCTATCCCAGAACAAATCCTCGTCTTCGACATCTGGGTCATGCTAGCCTGTGCCGTACTGCTGTATATCTTTGCCGCTAAGCGTCTGTGCCTCGGCAAAGCATGGGGCATATTCCTTAGCGTTGCCTATGTCGCTTACATCTACGGCGTATTTGCTCTGGATTTCATCTAGGACACACAACTAAAACACTTCTGAGAGACCGCACCTGCCGTTGAATCGGATAAGGTGCGTTTCCATATTTTATTTCAGCATACACCGAGAGTAACTGGATCATGGCCAAAGACACATCTGACATGCCTGCTCAAGCAGAAGACAATGTCGATGTGCCCCAAAGCAATCCAGACATCCAGTTTGAAAGCAATGCTGCGCCGCGCAAACCTGGCGTAAAGGGTGTTGAAGTCATTGCAGACTTCGTAAAACGCTTGCCCCTTGGCCCCGGCGTCTACCGCATGTTTGATGAGGACGGCGAAGTCCTCTATGTGGGTAAAGCCCGTTCGCTGAAAAAGCGCGTCACAAGTTACACTCGGCTTCAGGGCCAATCCAACCGCATCATGCGGATGATCATGGCAACCGCTGCCATGGAGTTCGTTGAAACCCGCACAGAACCAGAAGCCTTGCTGCTGGAAGCAAACCTGATCAAGCGTTTGCGCCCTCGCTTCAACGTACTTCTACGTGACGACAAGTCCTTTCCATACATCCTGATCAGTGCCGACCATGAAGCCCCTGCCCTGATCAAACACCGCGGAGCTCGGGCCCGCAAAGGCGACTACTTCGGACCTTTTGCATCCGCTGGTGCTGTCAATGACACCATCAACGCCATGCAAAAGGCGTTTCTCATTCGCAACTGCTCCGACAGCTACTACTCCAACCGCTCACGCCCTTGTCTGCTCTACCAAATCAAGCGCTGCGCTGCACCGTGCACCGGTGAAATCTCCATCGAGGACTACAAAGGACTTGTCGCAGAGGCAAAGTCTTTCCTCTCGGGCAAAAGCCAGCTCATCAAGCAAGATCTGGCAGTGGCTATGGAAAAAGCCTCAGAGAACCTCGACTTTGAACAGGCAGCCGTCTACCGCGACCGCATCGCCGCACTGTCACATGTTCAGAGCCATCAGGGTATCAACCCGCAGAGCATTGACGAAGCAGATGTCTTCGCCACTTATCAGGAAGGTGGTCAGACATGCGTACAGGTCTTTTTCTTCCGCACAGGACAAAACTGGGGCAACCGCGCATACTTTCCAAAAGCGGACAAAAGCTACGAACCCTCAGAAATTCTGGAGAGCTTCCTCTCCCAGTTCTACGAGGATAAACCGCCACCACGTATGGTGTTGCTCTCTCATGAACTGGAAGAGCAAGAACTGCTGGCAGAAGCCCTCTCAGCAAGGGCCAATCGCAAGGTCGAAGTTGCAATTCCAAAGCGCGGCGAAAAACGCGAGTTGGTGGAGCACGCACTCACGAATGCCAAGGGTGCTCTTGGCCGGAGACTTGCTGAGACATCTAGCCAGCTGAAACTCTTGAAGGGCGTCGCGGAAGCCTTTGACCTAGACCGCACACCACGTCGCATTGATGTCTTCGATAACTCCCACATCTCAGGCACCAATGCTGTTGGTGGGATGATTGTTGCAGGCTCTGATGGCTTTGCGAAAGGCCAGTACAGAAAGTTCAACATCAAGTCAGAAGACCTGATCCCGGGCGACGACTACGGCATGATGCGAGAGGTCCTCTCTCGCCGTTTTGCTCGTCTGATGAAGGAAAACCCGGAAGGCTACGAACAAGCTGCCCGTTTCACCGCACAATCAAAAACTGAGCAAAAAGCCGGTGAGGAAGAGCAGGATGTCGCGCCATCCAATGCTGACATCCCTGCATGGCCTGATTTGGTATTGATCGATGGCGGTAAAGGTCAGCTCAGCGCTGTCCGCGATACACTTGAAGAGATGGGCATCACGGACATCCCATTGGTCGGCATCGCAAAAGGCCCTGACCGCGATGCAGGACGCGAGAAGTTCTTCGTCACAGGCAAGCAAAGCTTCATGTTACCTGAGCGTGATCCAGTCCTGTACTTCGTGCAACGCATGCGAGATGAAGCCCACCGCTTCGCGATCGGCTCCCACAGAGCTCGCCGCAAAAAAGCGATCGTCGCAAACCCACTGGACGAAATCGCGGGTATTGGTCCGACAAGAAAGCGCGTTCTGCTTCATCACTTTGGCACTGCAAAAGCAGTTTCAAAAGCGGGTATCGATGACTTGCGAGCTGTTTCAGGTATCTCCGAAAGCATTGCAAAACTGATCTACAATCACTTCCACGAATAATCACGGGATAAAGCATTGTTTTCACAAATAGAAAACGACTCTGCGCTATTCTCATCAAAATTTAGCAGCCAAAGGTGAGATCAGTGCATTCAGACAGGGTATTATCAAAGAAAAAGCGAAATACCCCGATCTTGCTTCATCTGGTGCGCGCAGGAACACTCGCTGTCACCTTCCTGCTTCTTGCCTCATTATTCGCTCCAGGAAATCTGTTGAGCGAAGCGGTCGCTTTCTTTATCCCGCAACTTATCGCGTTGGGTTTCGTTGCTCTCCTAATCTGGCTCGTAATGGCCAGAAAGCTGCACTGGCTCCATTTACTATGCCTCTTAGGCTTAATCATCTCTAGTTTCTGGATGGTCACCAGCATCCGGCTCGTCACTCAGCCTGTCGCAATTCTGGAGAACCACCCCAAGAGCAAGTCGTTCAACGTCATGAGTCTCAACCTCCTGCATATGCAGTTTGAAAAGGAGGCCTTACAGGAGCTCATCGAAAAACGGCAACCGGACCTGATCGTGTTTCAGGAAACCGCAAGCGCAACTCCTCGTCTGAAAGCGTTCCTGACTGAGAATTATCAATACGCTATCCTACCGCCAGCAAAGCGCGACACGGATCTCACAGTCTTCAGCAAATTTCCGCTTAAAAACTCAAAACGGGTTCATATACCTGGCCTCGGGCAAAACGGTTACATTCCGCGCGAGTTCTTGAGCGCAGATCTCGACATCAACGGCACCCTAATCCAGCTCTATGCAATCCACCCGGCAAGTCCACGCAGTCAACGTCGTCTAGATGGACGGACGACCTACATGAATTATGTGTCAAATTACATACGGGAAAAGCAGACAGATTCACCCATTATGGTTTTAGGGGACTGGAACACACCTGTATGGTCAGATACCTTCCAGAAATTACTTTCAGATTTGAAGCTGAAAACAACCTTTACCAGCCTCATTCCGCAGACAACTCGATATTTTATCAATCCATTTCTTGGAAAAATGTTGGGATCAAAAGTCGATCACATCACCTCTTCCGAAGAAATAATAATCAAAGACCTCATAATTGACGAAGACGTCGGCTCAGACCATTTTCCAATCTTCGCAACACTTCACATATTACCCTAAAGTAAGCATATAATAACTTTCTAAGGATTAGTCCGGAGGGAAATTTGGAATGCCACGAGAATTACTCATATCCTTCGATGCAGACCAAACCCTCTTTGATTTTCAACGAATTCTGGACGAAGCCCTCATCACCACCGCAAGTTTTTTAAGCCATTACTCCGACAAACCCATCACTCCCAAACGCCTCAAAAAGATACATAAATCCCTCATTGAAGACGCAGGCCCCAATAACATTCGCTTACTGGAAACTCGAAGAGCTTCATTTGAACAAGCACTTAATCCACTGAGCAATGCTAAGGATTTGTCCGAGCAGGCGCTGGAGATCTTCAAGAAAGTCCGCTTCGGAGACCCTTACTTTTACCCTCATGTCAAAGAAACGCTCGCAACACTTAAGCGAAACTACAAGACAGCACTCATCACCAATGGCAACTCTTGCCCTAAAAGCGCTGGCATCGCCCACCTCTTCGACTTCGTGGTGATGGCAGAAGAGTATCCCTACAAAAAACCGGATCCTCGTCTCTTTGATGCCATGCTTTCAATGGCTGGTATGAGTCCCGACAAACTCATCCATGTCGGCGACTCTTTGGAGCACGACATCGCAGGCGCGAACAATATTGGCGCCACCTCTGTCTGGTTTAACCCTCTGCAGCATGACAATCGATCCCATGTTCTTCCGGATCATTCCATTGCCTGCATGCGTGAATTACCAAGTTTGGTTGCTGGATACGCCTCACGCTAAAAGTTTGCCGTGGAACCTTGTGAGTAACCTCCCAGGGTTCTGGCCTCTCTCACGAATCCATGTATGAAGACCTAATCAAATTGAACGCGATGAGGCGCGCCGCGCCGCGAAGGGCCAATGGCAAAACTATATTTCAATTTCTCCGCAATGAATGCTGGTAAGTCCACTCTGCTGCTGCAGGCCTCCTATAACTATCAGGAGCGTGGCATGCACAGTTTGCTGTTCACAGCAGCCCTCGACAATCGCACCAAGGTCGGAGAAATTTCATCGCGTATAGGTTTGAAGTCAGATGCCCTGATCTACGACACAAAGCTTGATCTGTTCGCTTGTATTGAGGAACAACTCAAAGAGCACCAGTTCAACGCCGTTTTCATCGATGAAGCGCAATTCCTGACAGAAGCTCAGGTCTGGCAGCTGGCCCATGTTGCAGATCATCTTCGTATTCCTGTGATGGCTTACGGTTTGAGGACCGACTTTCAGGGCAAGATGTTTCCAGGCAGTGCCGCACTCCTCGCCATTGCAGATATCCTCCGCGAAGTGAGAACCATTTGCTGGTGCGGTTCCAAAGCAACAATGGTGGCCCGCGTAGATGAAAGCGGAAACATTGTCGAAGAAGGTGATCAGGTTGTCATCGGTGGCGAGGAATCCTACATCTCGCTTTGCAGAAAACACTGGTCCATGCGCAAACTTGGGGAACCTACCGGTGAAAACAAGGATGCACACGCCGACATGATGTGCGAACCTGTAGACCACTAAAACTACGTTTAGTCTGGGAGAATAAACATGGGCTTTTTCTCAAATCTGTTTGGCGGCAACAAAGATGAAAAATCAACGCCAGCTGCAAAGGCAGAAGAATTTGAAGGCTACCTGATTTACTCTGAACCTTCTCGCCGTGGAGGACAGTGGCAAACTGCGGGTCGCATCACCAAGCAATTTGGTGAAGAGACCAAGGAACACACCTTTATCCGCGCAGACACACATGGCTCTGAGGATGAAGCAAAAGAGTTCTCTTCACGCAAGGCAAAGCAGATCATTAAGGAAATGGGTGACGGGATGTTTACATAATCCCGTATACTCCCCCGAAGTCCTGCACAAATAAGCGTGCTACAATTGACAGGACGCACTTGGATGTGCACACCCTGCGTATGAGCGCTTGTTAGCCGCGTAAACTTGAAGGTTCATATGTCCCGTAAGCTTATATTTTCGCTTCCAAATATTCTTACTTACGGCCGTATTGCTGCTGTGCCAGCTCTGGCTGTGTGTTTCTATTTCCCAACCCACACCGCCCGTTGGATTGCATTGAGTATCTTCTTCATAGCTGCAATCACAGATTTCTTTGACGGCTACCTCGCCAGAATTTGGCAGCAACAGTCCGCTCTTGGTCGCATGCTGGACCCAATTGCCGACAAACTTCTTGTTTCTGTTTGTCTCCTAATATTGGCATGGGATCAGACAATCGGAAACTGGTCCATCTTTGCTGCCATCATCATTCTTTGCCGAGAAATCCTTGTTTCCGGCTTGCGTGAGTTCCTCGCTGAGCTTCGTGTTTCAGTCCCTGTTACCAAACTGGCTAAATGGAAAACCACTGTCCAACTCGTTGCCTTGGGCTTTTTGCTCGCAGGTGATGCTGGAGATGTTGTTTTCCCCTACACCACATCAACTGGTATAGTGCTACTTTGGGTCGCAGCGATTTTAACCCTATATACGGGGTATGACTACTTCCGCGCCGGAATTGGCCATCTGATTGAAGACTAATTCCTGTAAAAGACAAGGCTTCCACGAAAAGGAAGCCATACAATACCGGGGCTCAATCTCATGAAAATTCGTTACTTCGCTTGGCTGCGTGAGCGCACTGGAACCTCTGAGGAAACCATTGAGCTTCCAGAAACTGTTAAAACCGCAGGCGAATTGATGAGTTGGCTCGCAGCTCGTGATGAAGGTTATGCATTTGCCTTCGAACAACCAGAAACCATTCGCATTGCAGTCAATCAGGAACACGTGGAAGAAGATCACGTTTTGTCTGGAACTGAAGAAGTTGCGTTCTTCCCGCCTATGACAGGCGGTTGAGGAACACCTTCCCTCCAGCATATCTCAAAGTCTGCGAGTACCATGTCAAACAGCACCACCACAGAATTTACAGTTCGCGTTCAGGCTGAAGATTTCGACGTTTTAGCGGAAACCGAAATCCTCACCAAAGGCCGCAAGGATGTCGGAGCTATCGTTACCTTCACCGGTCTTTGCCGCGATGAAGGCGGTACGCTTGAAGCTCTAGAGCTAGAACATTACCCAGGCATGGCCGAAGCTCAGATCTCAAAGTTTGCGCAGCAAGCCGTTGAACGTTGGCCTCTGACAGGCCTCACGATCATTCATCGTTTTGGCAAAATTCCTCCAGGCGACAACATTGTTTTGGTCATAGCAACCAGCTCTCATCGTCGAGCCGCCTTCGAAGCTTCTGACTTTCTAATGGACTTCCTAAAAACGCAGGCGCCATTTTGGAAGAAAGAGCATCTCAAAGAGGCATCCGAGGGAACTTGGGTCGAGGCTAAAGCAATTGATGATGCCGATGCAGCACGCTGGGACGAGCAGAAAACCAAATAGCTCCAGCATTCCATAAACATGCAGCACGCAACAATGAACTGGCACTTGCCTTGACATAGCCATGTTTGCCAGTTCAAATAGAAGCTAATTTGAGTTTATTAGGTCGCAATCGCGACCTCTTACCTTTTTTGCACCCAACAAACAGGTCTCTGATGTCTGCAGTTTCTGATCTGCAGCATGAGCGAGCACCTCATCCTGGGCTTTCCTTATGGGAAATTGTCAGCCTTGTTGCAGCGCTTATGGCGCTGAACGCGGTTGCGACGTCAATGATGCTCCCGGCTCTTCCAGCTATGAGCGCTGCATTATCTGTCGCCGACAATGATCGCCAATTGGTGATCACAGCCTACATGCTTGGTCTCGCTTTTGCTTCTCTCTTTTTCGGTCCGCTTTCGGATACGATTGGTCGTCGAACCACGTTGCTGATCGGCCTCAGCCTGTACATCATTGGTGGAGTGTATTCGACATTCGCTGTAAGCTATGAGCACATGCTCGCAGCTCGAACCCTCCAGGGTATCGGAGCTGCAGCGCCGCGCGTTGCATCCATTTCAATGATCCGGGACTGGTACAGCGGTCGTCAAATGGGCAAGGTGATGTCCTTGGTCATGGTGGCTTTCCAGATTGCCCCCGTGATTGCTCCATTTCTCGGACAGATCGTCCTGTGGGTCGCTCCATGGCAAGGCGTGTTCGCTGCCCTAACTCTGTTTGGAGTGCTCTTATTTGTCTGGTGTTCGATGCGCCTTCCTGAAAGCCTCGACCCCATAAACCAACGCCCACTGGAATTACGTTCTGTCCTCAGTGCATATCGGTTAGCCCTCACCACTCGTGTGACTGTTGGCTACATGATGGCCATGACATTCATCTTTGCCTGCCTGTTCGCATTCATCAATTCTGCGCAGCAAGTCTTCATGGAACGCTTTGCGCTCGCTGACCTGTTCCCAATCGTGTTTGCGGCAATCTCAATCGCGATGGCTCTTTCCTCCTACCTGAACTCTCAAATGGTGGAGAAATATGGCCTCAGAAGAATGTCGCATATGGCATTGCTTGGCTTTACCGCAACTTCTGTTTTGACAGCAGCAATTGCCTACAGTGGTAATCTGACAATCGTGACATTCATAGCAATTCAGTCACTGGCTATGTTCTTCTTCGGCTTCATCGGCCCGAACTTCAACACCATGGCAATGGAACCATTGGGGCGCGTTGCAGGTGCAGGCTCAGCCATGATTGGCTTCATCACCACATTGATCGGCGCCCTGCTCGGTGCTGGAGTTGGCAAGTTGTACAATGGGACCGAACTTCCCCTCGTCTATGGTGTCGCTTTGTTCTCGATCCTTGGCTTGATCTGCGTGCTGATCACAGAAAACGGCAAACTCTTCAAACCGCAGCACGAACAACAGCTCGCAACCGAATAAAACGAGAAAGCCCGCCACTCAGTCAGAGCAGCGGGCTTTGAATTTTCATGCGGCGAAGAAATCAGCTTGCAACAAGCAACTCTTCTTTCGCAGGCTGTACAGCAGCCATGTAATCCTCGATCATCAGCTTCGTAATATCGCCCGGAACAAAACTGTGCAGCCCGATTTCAGAAACCGGTGTCACTTCAGCAGCAGATCCAGTCAGGAAGCACTGTTCAAAGCCTTCCATCTCTTCAGGCATGATACGACGCTCAATCACTTCGATACCACGAGCACGTGCCAGATCAATCACAGTGCGGCGCGTTATGCCATCAAGGAAACAGTCCGCAATCGGAGTGTGGATTGCCCCGTCTTTGATGAAGAAAACATTCGCGCCAGTCGCTTCAGCAACACGGCCCTGCCAGTCCAGCATCAAAGCATCGGAATACCCTTTTGCTTCTGCAGCATGCTTGGAGATTGTGCAGATCATGTACAAACCAGCTGCCTTCGACTTGAACGGCGCAGTCTTTGGATCAGGGCGACGATATTCCGCCAGATCCAGACGAATACCCTTCAAACGCTCTTCTGGAGAGAAGTAGCTCGGCCACTCCCATGCAGCAATCGCCAGGTGGATGGTGTTGGACTGAGCTGAAATGCCCATCATCTCACTGCCGCGCCAGGCAACCGGACGCAGGTAAGCATCTGTCAGGTTGTTCTCGGCAAGCATCTGTTTACACGCACCGTTAATCTGCTCTTCGCTCCACGGAATAGTGAAGCCCAGAACCTCTGCAGAAGCATGTAAGCGTTTGGTGTGTTCTTCCAGCTTGAAGATCTCGCCGCCATAGGCGCGTTGACCTTCGAACACACTGCTTCCGTAGTGCAATCCGTGCGTGAGCACGTGCACCTTGGCCTCTGACCACGGAACAATTTTTCCATCCAACCAGATTGAGCCTTCTAGTTGATCAAAGGGTATACCCGCCATTTCTCTTCTCCATATGGCGAACAATTCACGGTGCAGGCAAGGCAAGGACTTGCCAGTCAAGGTGTGTTCTAGCTAAATCAATGAGTTTATAAAGGATAGGTATACAGAGCAGCCGTATTACAACTACAGATGATCAATACCTACCCGCGACGTAAAACCGATGAAGAAATTAATTTTTCAACTATTGCGCACATGCGACGTGTTGAGTTCTTTCCTTTCTTCAGCGATGAGTAACTTGTAACTATCATTCTGAAATAAGTCAACATGACTGACGTATTTTTTGTGAGATTAAAAAATAGGCAGTTATCCGGGACAGGAAATGAATAAAAAAGACAGCGATTCACCACGGTTTGACCTTATTGAACTGTTTTTCTTCGCTTATCGCGATTTTACGGGTGATCCGGATGTGCTTCTCGATGAGCTGGGTTTTGGTCGTGCCCATCACCGTGTTCTTCATTTTGTGCACAGAAACCCCGGAATCAGAGTCTCTGACCTGCTCGACATTTTAAAAATCACGAAGCAAAGTTTAGGACGTGTTTTGAAACAGTTGGTGGATGATGACTTCATTTGTCAGGAACCAGGAGCGTTGGACCGCCGTCAGCGCCTGCTATATACCACTGAAAAAGGTACAGAATTTTGTGCCCGGCTATCCAAACTCCAGTCCCAACGTATTAATAAGGCGATCTCCATGATGCCAGATGGCAGTGATGAGATTGTCCGCCAGTTTTTATATCTTATGATTGATGAGAATGATCGCAGCGAAGTTGCCCGTCTCATCACCAAACAAACAGATTGAGGAATTACCGTGGCCCGCTCTGCTCTTCTGGAAGATGATGCACCTCACATTCTCCTGATTGATGATGACAGCCGTATCCGCGACCTGCTCCAAAGGTTTCTCGGAGAAAGCGGCTTTCGGGTAACCGTCGCAAGAGACGCAGTAGAAGCCCGCCGCAGATTATCCGGCCTGGAGTTCGACCTACTCATTTTGGACGTCATGATGCCAGGCGAAAGCGGAATTGAGCTCGCAAAAGACCTGCGCCGTTCCAAAGCTGTCCCCATCCTCATGCTCACAGCCCGCTCCGATATTGAAGATCGGATTGAAGGACTGGAAGCTGGCGTCGATGATTATGTCTCAAAGCCGTTTGAACCACGCGAATTACTCCTTAGAATTTCCGCCATTCTCCGCAGAGGTGGCCCAAAGCCAAAAATGAAACTCGAAGTATTGGCGTTCGGCCCGTTTCAATACAATGCAGAACGTGGTGAACTAAAACGCAATGACGAACATGTCCGCCTGACTGATCGCGAAAAACAAATCCTCAACACCTTCGCGGAAAAGCCTGGTCAAACTGTAGCACGAACTGACCTTGTGGGAGCAGATGCTGCACTTGGTGAGCGCACAATCGACGTTCAGGTGAACCGCTTGAGAAGAAAGATTGAGGAAGACCCCGGCAATCCCCTGTACCTGCAGACCGTGCGTGGGATAGGTTATCGGCTTATTACCAACTAGCTGCCATTATAGCAGCCAGCGCACAGGCGAGCAGCGAGAGGACAATGGGCTTATCAGACCGGTTCACACTTCCACAATGGATCAGAACGCTTTTAAAGCCCTACTTCGCGGTGACCAGCTGGCTGCATTATCGGCTTCCGAAGGGCCTTTATGTCCGTGCTCTGCTGATCATCGTCATCCCCTTCCTGATCCTGCAATCAGTCCTCGCTTTCGTTTTCATGGAACGCCATTACGATCTGGTAACGCGCCGCCTGTCTGAGGCAGTGGTGCGGGAAATCGCTGCTGTCGTCGATATGACTGAAACCTATGCTCATGACGATAACTACGCCACGCTTAAAAGGATTAGTGCAGGTGCATTAGGTCTGTCCGTATCAGTCCTTCCCAAAGAGCCACTTCCAGCAGCAAAGCCTAAACCGCTCTTCGATTTGGTAGACCGATACATGACCCGCGAGATCGCGGCTCGTATTGGAAAACCATTCTGGATTGATACAGTGGGCGCAGCCCGGTTCGTCGAAATCCGCATCCAGCTGGAAAACAAAACACTTCGTATCATCGCTCGTCGCAGCCAGACGTATGCGTCGAACTCCCATATCTTCATCGTCTGGATGGTCGCCACCTCGCTGGTTTTGATCATTATCGCAGTCTTGTTCCTCAGAAACCAAATTCGGCCAATCGAGCAACTGGCAGATGCTGCTGAGGAATTCGGCAAGGGCCGACAAGTCTCCAACTTCCGCCCACATGGCGCTCGTGAAGTCCGCCGTGCCGCTCTTGCTTTCGTGGACATGCGCCGCAGAATTGAGCGCCATGTTGATCAGCGCACGACCATGCTTGCAGGCGTCAGCCATGACTTGCGAACCATCCTCACGCGGTTCCGTCTTGAGCTTGCCCTGCTTCCTCAATCTCCTGAGGCAGATGCTCTGCGTAAAGACGTCGACGAAATGAACCGCATGTTGGAGGACTATCTTTCCTTCTCCAAAGGCTATGGTGACGAGCCGCCTGCTCCGGTCGATATCTCGCTCATGCTGGAGGATCTGGAGGTCGAAGCAGAGGTTGTTGGCGCTGACGTTGCATCCTCCTTCGACGGAGATCCACTTGTCATCGTCAAAGGCCGAGCCTTCCGGCGCTGTCTACTGAACGTGATTTCCAATGCCGCGCGCTATGGCAAGACGCTGCGCATCAAGGGCAATCGAACACCCGACTGGCTGATTATTACAGTTGATGATGACGGTCCGGGTATCCCTCGTGAAGAGCGGGAGAACGTCTTCCGTCCCTTCCACAGGCTGGATACGGCCCGCAATCAGGACAGCGGTGGCTCAGGCCTCGGCCTGGCGATTGCAAGGGATATCGTGAGAAGTCATGGCGGGGAAATCTTCTTGCGCCAGTCTCCACTGGGCGGCCTGCGCGTTCGCATTCGCATTCCGATCTAGCTCACAGTATGCACACATGCGAAGAGCACCACATGGCATCCCATGCAGTGTTGAACCAGAATTCCCGGAAATCGGGATGAGCAAGACGGCAGGCAATACCTGCGCTACTTATTAAATAATGTTTCTTCGGCATCAGCTACACGCCTTGCCCGGGCTTTCTTGTAATGAACAACGTCGCCTCTTTTGC
>NZ_LMCK01000100.1:0-17400 GCF_001623165.1 Pseudovibrio sp. WM33 | reverse complement strand
CAATTTTGCATGCCGATTCACAGTTAAAGAGGCAAGGCGCTACTTTACTTTTATATCGTAACCTATTGAAAAAAATGGTCGGGTAGGCCGGATTTGAACCGACGACCCCTTCACCCCCAGTGAAGTGCGCTACCAGGCTGCGCTACTACCCGAACCGTGTGGAACCTTGCGCCTGGGTGCGTTGCCGCATATGCAAGTATTCCTATTTGTGGAGCTGCCTTAACAGCTTACCACACAACTTTCCTACCTAATTCAGGTTGTCCGATCAAGGATCAAATGAAACTGAGCTTATTGTGCTGGTGGAAAACGCCTGTAGCGTGAGATGCCGGATTCCGCTGCGATGATGGCCCACAGAATGCCGAGTAGCAGAAAGTAATGGCGCCAATGATCTGTGTCGATAATGAAGCTAACACAAGCGTGTAGCAGGAATGCCACATAAGTGCAGATGATGTATTTCTGCCAAGGCCGGGGCTTGAAGACCAGCGGCAAAGCTTTGATCAATGTCCAGAAAACAAGCGTTATATAAGACAGACCACCAAGCCACCCGTAGGTTGTAAAGGCCTTTAGGTAGGCGTTGTGCTCATCCTCTGGGAAGATGGAGTTAAAGCCTCCGACACCAAGACCAAACGGGCGTTCTGTGACAAGTGTGAAGCCTTCCCCCCAGCGTCCAAAACGGCCTAAACGTGCGCCGTCATAATCCTGCACGAGCTTGGCGCGGAGCGTGAACATCTCCGAGATCGATTCAATTGAAAGAATTGCAAACAGCGCAATGATAAGACCGACACCTGCAAGACCAAGGATACCGAGCAGCTTTATGCGTGGGAGTGAGCGCCGCTCGTTGATGAAGACGAGGAGAAACACCATGAGTGCGCCACCCAGTGTCATGCCCCATGCTGCTCGGGAGAAGGAAAGAAATGCTCCCAGCAAGAGGATGAGCAGAGCGCCTGACTTTAAGATGTTCTCTTGCAAAGGTTTGGTTAGAATGTCGTAGGTTATTAGCAGCGTTGGCAAGAGCAGAAATGGGCCGTAGACGTTTGGATCCTTGAAGGTGCCTTTTGCGCGGCCATACAGGGTGAACTGGTCATAAGCGCCGGGGAAGGCGTTGAAGTAACCTGCAATGGCAAGCAGGGTGGCAAACAGAGCTGCCAGCAAATAGCCCTTCTCAAGAATGTCTATCCGTTCAATTTTTGCAGACAGGGTTGCTGCATACAAGAAGGATGAAAACGCCAGAAAGATCGTTACGGCGTAGAAGGTGACGGCTTCTTTGGTGTCTGCGGCTGCTGGTAAGGCAAGAATTCCGCCTGCAATGTAAAAGCACAGCAGGATCAGAAGTGGCAGGATGTCTTTGCGCAGTTCCAGACCGAAGAAGGACCAGCCTACCAATAGCAGGGCAATCAGCAGGTCATAGGGTGCTGGTTCTATGATGACGAGTGCGCTCACGGATGCGGTCAGAAACAACAGCGCTCTGGCTATTGTTTCTGTGCCGATTGTCAGAGGCACGTACCAGAAGGGGCGTGCATTTCTGATTGCATCGTGTGAGCGCGATAAGTCGGTCAATATGCGTTTTCCGTTTCCAGAAGACAGAACGGTGTTTTAATCAAGATATAGAGGTCAAAGAAAACGGACCAGTTTTCAATGTAGTAGATATCGCATTCGACACGCTTCTGGATCTTGTCCTCGGTATCCGTTTCACCGCGCCAACCTTTGATCTGCGCCCAACCAGTGACGCCTGGCTTGACCTTGTGGCGTGCGAAATAGCCATCCACCACATTCTCGTAGAGGCGATCTTCGGCTTTTGCGGAGAGAGCGTGCGGGCGAGGGCCGACGAGAGAGAGCTGTCCCATCAGTACGTTCATCAGCTGAGGCAACTCGTCAATGGAGGTCTTGCGGATGAAGCGGCCGATTTTGGTAACGCGTGGATCGCCTTTGGTCACCAGTTTTGAGGCGTTGGCGTCCGTCATGTTGTGGTACATGGAGCGGAACTTGAAGACGTCAATCAACTCGTTGTTAAAGCCGTAGCGCTTCTGTCGAAAGATGACCGGGCCGGGGCTGTCCAGTTTGATCAGCAATGCTGTGACCAGCATGACCGGAGAGAGAGCAATCAGCGAAATGCTTGCGAAGAAGATATCGAAGGCGCGCTTTGCGATTGTGTCCCAATCCGCGATCGGTTTTTCAAGAACATCGACAAACGGCACTGCGCCCACGAAAGACGAGGCCCTTTGGCGGAAGCGGAGTTTGTCTGCATGCGCTGAGAGGCGGATATCGACCGGGAGAACCCAGAGCTTTTCCAGCAACTGAATGATGCGCTTCTCGGCACGGATCGGGATTGTCACCAGCAGCATATCGATCTGTGCGATGCGGGCGAACTCTACCAGATCAGAAACGTTGCCAAGCTTTTGGTAGCCAGCGACGCTTGGTGGGGAACGATCATTTGAGCGGTCATCAAAAATCCCGCAAATCTCAATGTCATTGTTTGGTTGGCGTTCAAGTTCCGCAATGAGATCAGCAGCACTTTGCCCACCTCCGACGAGGACTGCTCTGCGGCTCAAGCGACCCATGCGAGTCCAGCGCACGATAAAGCCACGCATGACCATTCGGAAGATTGTGAGGACCATAGCTCCGCTCACAAACCACTTCAGCAGGAAGGCCTGCGGAATTTCCGTAGATGGCAGGATAAGCAGCAGTGACGTGATCAAAGCCGCGAATACCAATGCCCATGCTGTGATGAGACGCATGGCCTGAGCCACGACTTTTTGTAGGGCATTGGCTTGATACAGATCAGCCATTTGAAACAGCATGACGCCAATCAGGGATGCTTCGAACAGTGCAAAGATTTGCCAGAGAGGCGGGATATCAAGGGAAGCTCCGCTCAGATAAGCGATAATACCTGTCAGAACAATCAGAGCCGCATCCGAACAACGCATGAAACCATCGAAAACCGTTTTAGAGATGGTGTTGGTGCGCAGTGTAGCTGCCACCTCCAGAGCATCCTTGGAGAGGTTGCTTGTTGTGATGTCTTCATTTTGTGTCAAAGAATTCTGCTGACCGTTCGTCCCGGATTGGTCATCAGGTGACGGGCCACTCTCAATTACATTGAAGCGATGCTTGACCATTGTGCCGTGCGCCTAAGTGAGTTTGTTTTGTGAGTGCAGCGTGGACTGTTGAGACTGCCGTGAGGCGTCTGCCAGTTCATCTTTTGCACTTTGAACAGGGTGATAAAGTTGGGTGATGCTCTGCGCCATTTGCGGCAGAGTAAAATTCATTTTCAAATGGTTCTGAAGTTGCTGGCTCAGCTGGATTTGCTCATCAGAATGAGAGAGAGCCCAACTGACTGCTTTTGTCAGCGCTTGTTGATCATCGGGCTGAACAAGTGTCTTGTGATGCTCTGCATAAATCTCAGGTATGCCGCCAACGCGAGTTGTGATCAGCGGTTTTTGTGCAGCAAGGAGTTCCAACACGATATACGGCAGAGCTTCTGCTCGCGAGGGGATAACTGCTGTTTTGCCGAGTGGAAGAGCTTGGCTGAGTGGCAAGAACCCATGGAAGGTAACGTAGGCTTGCAGATTTTTATCTCGGACCATTTGCTCAAACAGAGCACGATCTGGACCATCTCCCACAATTGCAAGGGTTGGCTTGGTACTGGAGTTTTTGTGCAAGTCATCCAGAGCATTGATGAGCAGGTCGACGCCTTTCAAAAGACGAAGCTCTCCGACGAAGAGTAGGTCTGCTGCGTTCTCATGAGTTGTGCTGCGTTTGAACTCTGCTTGCTGCAAACCGTTATGTATGATTTTGTGGTGTGGAGGATTACCGCTCAAGCCGATCTTTTGTTGATAAGCTGCTTGCTCAAACGCACTGGTAAACACGAGTGCGTCGGTGAATGGTCTCAAGAGCTTTTCAAGCGTGATGTAGATTTTGCCTGAGGTGGTTGAAAAATCGTAGTGCAAGCTGCCGCCGTGAGGGCTGTAAACGCGTTGTGTATTGATTCCGCTCAGCCTCAGTGTAGACCCTATGGTGCGTGCCCAGACACCACCTTTCGCGCCATGACCGTGCAAGACATTCGGCTTTAAAGGGGTAAGGTGTTTTGTGAGTTTGTAGAAACTGAAAAGGTCTTTGGGAGCGAGCGAACGCGCCATGGGAACTGTGAGTAAGCCAAGGGAAAGACTAGGCTTTAAGGCTTCTAGTTGTGTTATTGATGAGAGAGGGATAGCGTTGGAGGCACAGACAATGCCAAGCTCATGGCCCATCTCGATCTGCTCTTCGACAAGATCCATAAGATGACGAAACGCACCGCCTAAAGGCGCACGTATGCAATGAACGATTTTCAGCTTGTCCGTAGACATCCGCAGCAAACTCCCCACCGCGCATGCATTGTCCGATGCTCCCCAGCACAGACCGCCGCGCAACTGAGTTTATTGCTAGCTTAAAATACTGTTTGACCTGTTAATCGACAGGGTTAATTAACTCTTAATCGTGAGTTTTAGCCTAATAAAACGCACAGGCATGTAGGGTGCATGCTCTTAATTTAAAAGAGCCTTTCATGCACATAGAGCGTGTCCCCAGGGCGCACAGGCGCTGTGATTGGTGCCGGTCCGCTGGCAATTTCGCCACCGATCTGACGCGTTAGATCAACATCCTGTTGGCGGGCTCTTGCAGTGAAGCCTCCAGCTGTGGCGACAGCGTTTTGCACGGTCATGCCTGGAAGGTAGGCGTACTGGCCTGCGTTTCTGACTTCACCCATGATGAAAATTGGTCTGTAGACGGCAACTTCAACAGAAACGTCGGGATCGCGGATGAAACCGTTTTTTAGACGGGCGCGGATCATGCTTGCGAGTTGTTTTGGAGTTTTGCCAGTTGCGTTGATCTGACCGATCAGTGGGAAGGCGAGGCTGCCTCCCTGATCAATCTTGTAAGTATTAGACAGATCAGCCTGTCCAAAAACAATAATACGAACTTCGTCACTTGCAGCAAGAGTGTATGGCTGGACCAGTTCCTCATGAAAAGCAGGCTCTGGCTTTTTATAGGATGAACAACTCGTTAACAGAGTTAAGCCAGCAATAACTGCTAGTAGGCGCGGGCGCATTACGAAATCCTTTAAATTCATTGGGAGTATATTTCGGCGCTCAAGGTTAACAGAGTATAAATATTGTAATTATCCTCTAGTTAATTTTGCAAGAATTGTTGGGCGCTTTGTCATTTCTTTCCAGCATTTGATTAAGGTGCTTAATAACTTGGTTACCCTGTCTATGCATTCTTGTGATTGAAAATTGTTTCGGGCTTTGTATTGAGTGGGGAAGTGGGCTGTGCCGCAAGAAGATGTCTTTCTTGATATGGGCGTGCTGTTCAAAAAAGTGTTTAAGGGGCTCCTTTGGGTGATCCCTTTTGCAGCGCTGATCGCCTTTGGCACTTTTTACCTGGCCAGCAAGCAAACTGCCAAATACACAAGCGAATCCAAAGTTCTCATTGATACAGCCAAAATTATCCTGCCAGGCCAAATCCGTAACAGCGAGCAGGAACGGTCTCTGCTGGATAAAGAAGGCATCGCCAGCCAAGTACAGTTGTTACAATCACGCGATTTGGCGCGCCATGTTGTGCAAACACTTGATCTTGCGAACAACAGTGTTTTTGCGGCCAAAAGTAAACCGGGCCTTGTCGATCAATTGATGACCCGTGTTGGGCTTGAGCCGACATCTGGTCAGATGAGTGAAGCAGAGCGGCTGCTGAACAAATTCACGAGCAATCTGGATGTGTATCAGGTCGACGGATCCCGCGTTATCGCAGTGCGTTTTACAAGCAAAGATCCTGAGCTTGCAGCGCGTGTTGCTAACACGGTGGTCAACGAGTATCGCATGCTGCAGGACAATGCGAAGCGCGCGGTGACCAATAACACGGCTGATGCACTTGCGCCTCAGGTTGCACGCCTTGAAAATGAAGTTGAGGCTGCGAAAAAGACCGTTGCTGAATTTCGTGCGGGTGCTGACCTGTTGCTTGGGTCCGAAAACAGGACGCTGAACCAACAGCAGCTGGCTGAACTCAACTCTCAGGTTTCTTCCGCCATAGTGGCTAAGTCGCAGGCTGAAGCTCAGGCGCGACAGATCCGATCCTTGCTGGAAGATGGTGGGTCTTTGGAAACTGCGACGCAGGTTCTGGCTTCGTCTCTAATCCAACGCTTGCGTGAGCGTCAGTTGGCGCTGGAAAATCGCATTGCGGAGCTTTCAACTACGCTCCTGCCAAATCACCCGCAGATCAAAGCACTGCGCTCCCAGCTGCGTGGGTACGATCGTCAGATCCGCGCTGAGGCGGAGAAAATTGTTATTGGCCTTGAGAATGATGCCAAGATTGCTCAGGACCGTTATGTCGCTCTCAATGAGCAGGTGAATGCACTGAAGGTAGAAGCTGCCCGTTCTGGCGCTGATCAGGTTCGTTTGCAGGAGTTGCAGCGCGAAGCACGCTCCAAAGAAGAGCAGTTGAACCAGTTGCTTGTGAGCCTGCGCGAAGCAGAAGTGCTACAGGGCGTTGGTGTGCTGAATGCTGACTCTCGTGTGATTTCACGTGCGTCTGTGCCAAGTGAGGCATCTGGCCGGAAGCCTTCTGCGCTTGCTGCGATTGCAGGTTTTGCCGCGCTCTTCCTCGGCTGCCTCTGGGTGATTGCACGTGCTTTGATTGCTGGTGAAGTTTTGCGCCGCGAAACATTTTCTACGCCAACAGCGCCTGCCGCCAATCCGAAAGAGGCGACGGGTACGGCAACCTCTAATGCGCTTGAAAGCGTGGTGGATGCAACGACCCGCAGCCATGCTGTTGCCGCTCCTCCTGTTGAGCTGAAGCCTTCCTTTGTTGAAGAGGAAGATAAGTCTGATGAGGAGCTGGACACCTCAGAGGTGGAAGAGCCTCAAGAAAAGATGACTGAACTGGCTGAGGATGAAGCCCGCGAAGAAGAAGAATTTGACGAGGAGTTTGAGGAAGAAGAAGCAAGTGCTGAGGTTTCGTCAATTACTCTAAAAGAAGTCAAGGCTGATAACGCCAATCAGCTTGCAAAGGTTGGTCGTGTGGTTGTGCTCAGCGTGGAGGATGAAAGCCTGTCTTCTCGCGTTGCGCTAAGCTGTACGCGCAAGATTGCCGAGCGCGGTATTATGCCTGTGGTCGTCGAGGTGCGGTCTGAAGGCGGTGAAGGGGCTCAGTCCATCCTCAAAGAAACACCGCTTGAAGAAGTTGGGGATGTGCCTCAAGCTGAAGAGGGTTCTGATGATCCGCTGAAGCCGGGTTTTGCAGAGTTGTTAGAAGGCGAGGCGGCCTTTACGAACGTGATCCATCGCGACCCTGTTTCCCGTGCGCATGTGATACAATCAGGTGTCATGCCTATTCGTGATGAAGTGGTTTATGGCGGGCGCTATAATCTCATCATGGAAGCCCTGGATCTGACATATGACGTAATCGTGGCTGATCTCGGTCTTATTGAGTCGAGTTTGATTTGCGCGCAAATGCTTTCTGAAGCAGATCGCGTAATTATTGCGACTGACGGGTCACCTGCAGGCCCCGAACTGGAAAAAGCCTTGACCATCCTTGAGAAGCACACCAAGGCACCCGTTGAGGTGGAACGAGTGGTTAGTAATGAAGCTGCGGCTTGGCTACAGGTTGATATGGCAGCATAAGAGCTGCCGCTTACTTTAAGATTTTCTGAGTAAGCTTAGTGCTGCATGCGAGCGAAAGTTCCACGAACACGCCTGTAAAGCTGCCAAAATCTCTCGTTGTTTCTGAGTTTGCGTTTAGAGCTGAGAATGACGTTTTCGAGAGCCGCGGCGAGCTTTCCTTTGAAAGTGAGTGGCTCGATCCAGTCCTTTAAGTGTTCTGGTTCAGCCCATGCCAGCTTGAAATGTTCTTCGCCCAATCCAAAGTCAAAGATCTCCATGCCTTTATTGCACATGTCCTCAATGACGTGCTGCATGAGCAACTCGCCGGGACTATGCCGCATCAGTTCGCCATTAATGATGGAGGTGCAGTAGCAATATACACGTTTTCCGGACTTAAGACTGAGGCATGTGCTGATGATCTCATCATCAAGCTTCAGGCTGTAAATCACCGGTTTTGACGGGCTGTCATCTCGCGAAAGGTTTGTGAAGGCCTCACGCACAAAACGCTGGTAGTTGGGAAGTGCGAAGGCGGTTGGAATGCCTGTCTCAGCCTGACGGAGCTCTCGTTGCCTTATCATGGCATCAACGGCAGTTGCTGCGCTTTCTTTTGTGGTTTCTACCGTGAAGCTGAGCGTTCCCAGAGACTGAAGTTTGTTAAGTTTACTACGATGCTTTTTGCGGGCACTTTTTGAGCGTTTTGTTTTGACAAATTCTTCCGCAGGGCTTGTAAGCTCAAACGGATAGATTGCATTCGTGCTTGTGGTGTCATCCGATCGTATCAACGGGTTGTCGTAGGCGCCCACACGACTTGCCATGTTGCCAAGGTGGATGAGGTCAACGTCCCATGTCTTGAGAGCTGCGACCAAGCGAGGGCGGAGAAAGTGTGCTTGCGGAGCTTGTAATAGTTCTTGAGACCAATAACCTGTGTTCTGGTTGAATATTTCCTCTCCGAGCCATCGTGCGGTTTTTGCAAGGCGGCACTGATGGAGGGCGAGAGGTAGCAGGACGTGGAGTTTTTTGTCGATGTATCCGGCAACAATCAGTGTGGTGGCTCTTTCTGAGTGGGCAACATGCTTTGCCCAGCTTTTACACCATTCATAGGCGTGATAGGCACTTCCATCGCCTGATGCTTCCAGAATGAGCCAATCATTCCGTAGTTTTGGCAAATCTGTATCTGAGATGATCTGAAAAGAAAGCTTATTCAAATCCAGCGTGTTATTACAATCAGCCCGGTTAGAGCGCTCGCTGTTTGACGTGGATTGTGGAAGTGCCATTGAAAAATGCCCTAAATAAAATACAAGGAATTATTAGTTCCAAGCTCTTAATGAATCTCAAACCTAACTAGGTAGAGCAACCCAAATTGAAATTAATCGTAAATAATTCCCAGTTACAATTTGATACATATTTCGGTTTGGAACTAGGGGGTCTCCGTGCGGAAGTCCTTCAAGCATTTATTTATTGATTACGCCAGCTACTTTTTAAGTAGCCGTGGGCCTGCAAGGTTCTTTCAGAACATGACCGCTGGTGATGGCCTTTTTTTCACGCTTCACCGTGTTTTGCCTGAAACAGAGCGTGCCTTTCAGCCGAATAAATTGCTTGAAGTTACACCTGAATTTCTACGTAAAACCGTTCTTCAGGTTCGAAAGGCGGGATACGAGTTCATTTCGCTGGATGATGCTTTGGAACGGCTTCAACGCAAAAGGCAATGCTCTCAGAAGTTTGCGGTTCTGACTTTTGATGATGGCTATAAAGATAACCGGGATGTGGCCTTTCCTGTGTTGAAGGAACTCAATGTTCCTTTTACCGTTTTTATCAGCAGCGAATACAGTAAGCATAACTCCGAGTTGTGGTGGATAATAATCGAGCAGCTTATTGCGGAAAATGACCATGTTTTCTTCCGATATGGAGATAAGCAGTTCGATTATGACTGCACCTCTTTGAAGCAGAAAGAGGACGCGTTTATATCAGCGCGCTGCATGTTGATCAGCGAAGTACCAGAAGCTGAGCAGCGGGCAGTCATCCGTGAGGCTGCAGAGCGCTATGGATTGGATTGGCGAGCGCTTTGCCGCGAGCTGATTCTGTCTTTTGAAGAGTTGCGAGCATTCTCTCAGGATCCACTGGTCAGCCTGGGCGCGCATACGGACACTCATCCGATGTTGGCACGGCTTTCTACCCGAGAGGACATCCGGCAGCATATTCAGGCAGGGCTGGAGGAGATGACTGCGCAGTTAGGCAAGACGCCGACGGTTTTGGCGTATCCTTATGGTTTTGCAGAAGCGGTTGATAAACGCTGTGAAAGTGTTGCTGAGGAACTGGGTTTTGCGGCGGCTGTGACGACGCAACCGGGAACCTTGACTACGGAAAATCTCAAGCGACGCTATCATTTACCACGTGTCTCATTGAATGGATTACATCAACACCAAAGAATGGTTGATGTGTATTTGACCGGAGCCGCGTTTGCGGCTTATTACACGGTGAAGCGCATCCGGTCTTTTTTGAGAAGAGCGTGAGCTCTGATCAGGACTTGAACCTTTAGGTCCTAGCGCTTTTTATAGGTCCAGCTGATAATCAATCCCGCCGGAACCACCCAGATCAAACCAGCAATTGCAAAAAAGATAAGCTTAACAGACCAATGCTTGCCCGCCATTGTTATATCGCCAATGACCATTGCCAGGAAGATATAGACAAGAACAAAAGTCACTAAAAATACCATGCCGATGAAACGGCGAAATGGCGAAACCATAGAGTTCTCCTTGAAAGCCTCTTTGCGTAGGGCCTTTCTTTTCCGCGCAAGCCATAGTTCAAAATGCATATATTTTTCAAGAGGATCTTGCTGATAATTTGCAATTTAGATTGTGCAGACCCGCTTTCGTGTTCTCTAAGTCTATGACACAGCAGTGCTATTGCATGACTGACTTTCACCTGAAAAATCTAGGTAATTTGTCTAGACTGCTGTGAGGATCTGCGTATTTTTCCTGATTTGGCTGCTGATCTGACATATATAGGGGCAAACAAGTTCTTCGAATAGGTGTCATGTCTACTCCGTTCTACAGTTCAGATCTTTCTGCTCAAGACCTTTCCAACCGCAGGCAAATTCGCGCGTGGTTGCTGTTTATCTGCTTCCTGATTTTAGCAATGGTTGTTGTTGGCGGGGCGACACGCCTGACCGAATCCGGCCTTTCCATTACTGAATGGAAGCCAATTCATGGCGCCATTCCGCCGCTGAATGCAGCTGAATGGGCGGAGGAGTTTGAGAAATACAAACAGATCCCGCAGTACAAGCTGCTCAATGAGGGTATGACGCTTGGCGAGTTTAAGTCCATCTTCTGGTGGGAGTGGGGACACCGCTTGCTGGGCCGGGTGATTGGGCTCTTCTTTTTCATCCCGCTTGTGTGGTTTTGGGCTCGTGGACAGGTGAGTTCATGGCTTAAGCCGCGGCTTGTAGTTGCGTTCTTGCTAGGTGGATTGCAAGGGGGCATTGGCTGGTGGATGGTTGCGTCTGGCCTTGTGAACCGCGTGGATGTGAGCCAGTACCGTCTTGCTGTGCACTTGAGTGTGGCCTGTATTCTGTTTGCTTACCTGTATTATTTAGCAGCTGTGTTAAAGCGCCGCCCAGAGCTTGAGCGTGAAGGCTGGAATGTGTTTGGTGATGGTTTGTTTGGTGCATATGCCATTGTTGGCTTGGTGCTCTTTCAGCTGTTCCTAGGGGCATTGGTTGCAGGCCTCAATGCAGGGCTGACCTTTAACACCTGGCCGCTGATGGATGGGCAGATTATTCCATCAGGTTTGTTTGTCATGTCTCCTTGGTGGATCAACTTTTTTGAGAATGTGATGATGGTGCAGTTCCAGCACCGCATGATCGCTTATGCGCTGGTGATTGCTGTGTTTGTGCAGGGTTTTTATCTGATGCGCGGCAACAGAGAGGGCGTGCTGAAAAGCAATGCCAGCTGGTTGATGGTGGCGATTGTTGTTCAGGTGTTCCTTGGTGTTGTGACGCTGCTTGGCATGGTGCCGATGGATCGCGCATTGGCGCATCAGGCGATGGCCCTTATTGTTCTGGCGCTCGCTGTCGAGCAGGTTTGTCTGCTTCGCCGCGAAAAAGAAGCTGCGTTGAGATGATGATTCAGTTTGTCTGACTAAGTGGTTGATGTGGAATCGAAAAAGGCGCCTTGTGGGCGCCTTTTCTTGTTTTCCAATCATACCGCATTGAAATGTAAACGTATTATGCCTTTTCGAGCGCTTGCTTCAGATCTGCGATGATATCAGCAACATCTTCAATGCCAATGGAAACACGAACAACATCCGGGCCTGCTCCAGCAGCAGTTTTTTGAGCGTCAGACAGCTGGCGGTGTGTGGTAGACGCTGGATGGATGACGAGCGAGCGGGTGTCACCAATGTTAGCAAGGTGAGAGAATAGCTCCAGACCTTTTACCAGTTCAACACCTGACTCATAGCCACCTTTCAGGCCGAAGGTAAAGACTGCGCCTGCGCCTTTCGGGCAGTACTTCTGATGCGCCTGATGGAATGGGTCATTGGCGAGGCCTGCATAAGAGACCCAGCTGACAGCTGAATGGCTTTGGAGGAACTCAGCGACCTTTAGGGCATTGTCAGAGTGCTTCTGCATGCGCAACGCAAGTGTCTCGATGCCTGTGATGAGCATGAAGGCATTTTGCGGTGAGATAGCTGGACCGAGATCACGCAGGCCGAGGACACGACAGCAGATCGCAAAGGCGATGTTGCCGAAGGTCTCAAACAAGCGCATGTCGTTGTATTCTGGACGAGGTTCGGTCAGCATTGGATATTTGCCGGATGCTGCCCAATCGAATGTGCCAGCGTCAACAATTGCGCCGCCCATGGAGTTGCCATGCCCGCCCATGAACTTGGTCAGGGAATGCAGCACGATGTCTGCGCCGTGTTTGATTGGCTGGCAGAGGTATGGGGTTGCCATCGTGTTGTCGACGATAAGAGGCACGCCAGCATCTTTGGCCACTGCTGAGATGCCCTCGATATCCATGATAACGCCACCTGGATTGGCGACACTTTCGATAAAGACAGCACGAGTGTTTTCGTCGATCTGGTCTGTGAAGCTTTGTGCGTCCAGACCTTCTGCCCATTTCACATCCCAGCCGAAGCTTTTGAAAGAATGGTTGAGCTGGTTGATGGTGCCGCCATACATGCGCTTGGAGGCGACGATGTTGCAGCCGGGTGTCATGAGGGCGTGGAAGGCCAGAAGCTGTGCGGCGTGGCCGGATGCCACGGCCAGAGCTGCAGTGCCGCCTTCCAATGTTGCCACGCGCTCTTCAAGAACAGCGGTGGTTGGGTTTGTGATGCGGGTATAGATGTTGCCAAATGCTTGCAGGCCGAACAGGGACGCTGCGTGGTCTACATCCTCAAACACGAAAGATGTGGTCTGGTAGATTGGTGTTGCGCGCGCGCCTGTGGTTGGGTCTGGTTTCGCGCCTGCGTGAATTGCAAGGGTATCAAAGCCTGGGGTGTGATCGCTCATGAGGCAGTCCTTTCAATGCGCTTGCAGGATGGAGCGGTGCTGCGCAAGGTGCATGCTTTGCAATTCCTTGGAACAGGCGCGTCATTCTCTGCTGAAATTTATATAATTTCCCGCTAGGAACTATGAGGGGGCAACCGGAGGTTGGCAAGCGCAGATGAAAAGATGAGCGTGCTTCACTCTTGCAGAAAGCTCAAGCAACTTGACGACTATTTGATGCTTGAAATTCTGTTCGCTTCTACTTGGTGAGATTGGAAAATCGTTCTAACTTATCGGATGCGCTCTCAATTTTCGCGGCATCGAGAGCGCCTTATAGGAGTGTTTAGCTGGCTGCAACTGATGCCAGACGTGGAATTTCGATCTTAGGGCAGCGATCCATTACCACTTTGATTCCCTTGTCTTCTGCTCGTGCTGCTGCGTCGTCGTTTCTCACACCCAGCTGAAGCCAGATTACTTTGGGATGGGTTGGCAGAGCGATTACCTCATCAATGACACCGCCAGCCGCTTCTGAATTGCGGAAGACATCTACCATGTCGACAGGTTCTGGAAGGTCAGTCAGGGAAGCATAGACTTTTGCGCCTGCGATCTCGGTTCCGGCCTGACCGGGATTGATCGGATAAACGGTATACCCTTCTTCCAGCAGGTAGTTCAAAACGCGGAAGCTGGCGCGTTCTGGCTTGTTGCTAGCTCCAACCAATGCGATTGTCTTGGTGCCTTCCAAAATGCCTTGGATGTAGCTGTTTGCATAATGATCGTGATTCATGTTCTTATCAACTTTCTGCAATTTCCTTGGCTGCCAACTGCATTCGTCTGTGCTCTGCACGCAGCTCCTTGCGAATAACAAGCTTGAGGCCGGACCAGACTGCGTCAATCGCACAAACCTTGATATCGACCAGCCCCATAGGCAAGCAAACTTCTCTCACCGTATCTTCTGTCACCTGTGAGGGGACTTTGGATGCCTTCTTGGGCCATGACACCCAGATCATACCGCCTGCATTCAGTTTCCTGCGCAGTTTATTCAGCAGATCTGCTAGCTCGCTTTGACCCGTTACAAAAATATGGGCAGTGTTTACGCCGTTTTCCAGAGTAGGCAGGAGGACTAGATCGTCAACTCCTGCTGCAATTTCATCGGAGACGGTTTGTGGCATGTTGTGCCACCAGCAGCTCATGCCGGGTTTCAGACCTAGCTTTTGAGCTAGTGATCTTTTTGAATGCCCGGCTGTCATGTGCGGCTCCCTACATCTTGATCAGCTGTCTTTCCAATCTGGTGTGCGTTTTTGAAGGAAGGCGTTGATGCCTTCTTCTGCGTCATTGGCCAACATGTTCTCTGCCATGACCTGAGAGGTGTAAGCATATGCTTCTGCCAATGGCATATCAGCCTGCTTGTAGAATGCTTCCTTACCGGTTTTGACTGTGAGGGCTGATTTAGACGCAATCACTTCAGCGTATTTCTGAACCACGACTTCCAGATAATCGGCTTGCACCACCCGGTTGATCAGCCCGTATTCCTTCGCGGTGGAGGCATCAATGCTTTCACCGGTCAATAGCATTTCCATGGCTTGTTTGCGGCCAATGTTGCGGGTGAGAGCTACCATTGGGGTGGAGCAGAAGAGGCCGATGTTAACGCCCGGGGTACAGAAGGTTGCTGTATCCAGTGCTAATGCCAGATCACAGGAGGCAACCAACTGGCAGCCTGCTGCTGTTGCAACGCCAGTTACAACGCCGATGACTGGCTTTGGAAGGTTCACGATCTTCTGCATGAGCTCAGCGCATTGATCGAATGTCTGCTGATAGAAGGCTTTGCCGTCATCTGCTTGTGCTCGTGCAGCTGTTAGCTCTTTCAGGTCGTGACCTGCGCAAAAGACTTTACCTTCAGCACCGAGCAACACAACGCGCACTTCCGGGTTTGCTGCCGCTTCATCCAGCGCGGTGCAGAGCTCTTTCATCATGGCCATGGACAGAGCATTCATGCGCTCCGGGCGCTGCATGACGATACGCTGAACACCATTGTGCAGCAGTTTGCCAAGCATTGGGCGTTCTGCTTCGCTTTGATCTTTAGTGGTGCCTGCGTCAGACATGGTGGTTCTCCATAGTACTGTAAATAGTCGTTGAGATGCCTTTAGCAGGCTATCGGGCCTTGATTAAGTGTTAAATCACAGAGTGAACAAAACTTGAGCCTAGCGCAACGGTTTAGAACTTTTGTTCATCTGGTAAATCATGGAGCCATATTTCAATATGTCGGCTTGCGTGAGGAGGAGGGACTTCATGACCAGTGAGGTAGCGGCGCCTGCTGTTAAGTTTAGTCCGGCAGAGCTGACGGAATTTCTGGACAAGGCATTTCCGCAGATGCACGCGTTAGGTCGTGCACATTTCATCGATGAAATTCTACCGGGAAAAGCAATTGTCAGGCTCAAGGCCGGGGACGCGCATTTGCGTCCTGGTGGTACTGTTTCTGGCCCTTCGTTAATGGCTCTGGTTGACTATGCGGCCTATGTGGTTCTGCTGGGCAATATGGGGCTTCATGCACTTGCTGTGACCACTAACATCAATATCAACTTCCTACGCAAAGCTGAAGCTGGTGAGATGATCGCCACGTGTCGCATCCTGAAGGGCGGCAAGCGTCTTGTCGTTATGGATTGTGAAATCACTCGCCAAGGCAGCGATGATCTGATTGCCCATGCCACAGCGACTTACTCCATCCCTCCGGCCTCGTTCAAGGGATAGGATGCGTGTTTTTTGTTGTCCAACTGAGTTGTTGGGCAACCATTTTGGATCTTTCGCCACATTGGATTGTTGAGTGCCATTTGGCATTGAGCCAGATAGGCAGTGCCATCTACATAGAGACAGGAAAAATCACCCAGTTCGATCCGAATGCCACGGTTGGTGCAATAGCAGTCTGGTTGCTTGAACAGACTACGAGGGCGTTTGCGGAACTTGCTTTCTTGCGCGTTAGCATTCCAAGCCCAAACCAGCAAAAATGATAGGGTGAGTAAGAGATAGCGATGCATTCCCCATGATAATATTTAGGACATACGTCGCTACCACTGTTTTTTAGGGGCACTTTAAAGGTCAGAGATAAATCAGAGTGCCTTGTGCGCGCAAGATTTCAAACCACTCCGGCTCCTTGGTCAGACGTGTCCAGCGTAGATCCAATTTGCGCAGGTTCTTAAGGTTGCTCATGCTGGAGGGTAGCTCCTCCAACGGATTTGCCCTTAGATCTAATTGGTAAAGGTTGGGAAGGTCTCCAATTCCTTCTGGGAGCTGAGAGACTTGATTGTTGCGGAGGTCCAACACTTCGAGCTGATGCAACTTGCCTACGTCCTCAGGAAGTTTTGTGAGAGCGTTGTTGCGCAAATAGGCCTCTCGCAAGGATGAGAGATCGGAAAAACTCAGGGGAAGTGCACACAAGCCATTGCCGTAGAGCCTCAGCTCTTTCAGACTTTGCAAATTCCCGATGCTCTCCGGCAGATGCGTGATGGTGTTGTCGGTGCAGCCGAGATATTCAAGAGCAGAAAGATCACCGATACTTTTCGGTAGCTGCGTCATGACTGTGTTGCTGGCATACAGCACACGCAGTTTCTTCAAAGCGCCTATCTTTGCAGGAAGATGTTCCAGTGCCTGGTGGCTGAGGTCCAAGATCTCCAGATTTGGCATGTCACATAGGCTATCGGGCAGTTGTGTCAGCTTGCATCCGTAGATGTAGAGTTCCTTCAAGGCCTGCAGATCAGAAAGTTTCTGCGGTAAATCGCTGATTGGATTTTGTCCCAGATAGAGGCTTCGCAAGGATCTATGATGCAATAACTCTGATGGGAAACGATCCAGCTTACACTTTGTCAGAGCGATATCCGTCAGTCTGCTGTCGGACTGAACGGCGCATGGAGTTCCATCTTGTCGATGCCTGATGCTCTTGAGACGTTGATACTGAGTTGAAGCCTGCGTGATCATGGGGACCTGAAATGTGCTTAGTGGAGGTACTGCTGTTGTAGCGTCGAAACGAGCTGCTCCGAAAGCGTAGTTTTCAGGAGATTGATTGTGCCCGACGACAATGTCGCATCATTAGATGCTGCAGACTTTATTTGAGGCAGAACCTCATCGAGTGATGTTCCTGCCTTCTGTAATTCCTGATCGACTGCCTGCCAGAATGCAGCGCCTTTCATATAGAAAAGAGGATAGTAGCTGGAGTTATTCTCCCGCGTTACATTGAGGTGGGCTTCATAAAGGCCTGTTGCCGCATTGAGCTTCCCCCTTTGAAGTGGTCCACGCCTATAGTTA
>NZ_LMCK01000099.1:0-4183 GCF_001623165.1 Pseudovibrio sp. WM33 | reverse complement strand
GCGAAGAGAAGCGTGACCCGGAGATGGATATGATCCGAATGAAAAGGTAAAAGAGCTTGACCTCAACGCCCGATTAGAGAAGCATGTTAGTGGCAGGCTAAAACAGCTATTACCACGGTTTAACAAAGACTTATTGTAGGGTGGTTTATTCAACGTCAGATTGATCGAACTCAGAGTTCTTCTTCTCTGCATACATCAGATCGAGTAACAAGTTAGAGGTCTCAGCGGCCTCTCCAAGGTTTGACAGAAGGTGTATCATCATCTTCTGATGGGCCTCACCACTCGTAATAATCGCGTTGTCTATTGCATTTTGGAAGCCACCCAGCTTTGCTTGATCTTTGGTGTTGTTTTCTATTTGCGTCATAACAAGCGGATTTTCATAGATTTTGTCTTCGAGTACGTGCACGTAATCGACCTTGTCTTTTTCTGTCTGCCCATCTTCAGATGCACTGGGGCTTGACGTTGGATTTCGCGAGGACAACGGCCGCATTCTCTACCGTCACGCGGCCGCAAATTTAAGTGTTCTTAGGAAGATTGCTATCAATCTCGTCAAAGCCGACACAACCCGCTAGGGTAGCATAAAAAGACGCCGAAATACCGCAGGCTTGAACAGTGATTATATGCAAAAAATCATAAGCTTATAGTTTCATGCGTGAGCCGTGGGGTCGTCCAGATGTCTGAGGCTAAACCCTATTGGATCTTCGCCGCGTGCCAGCATGATTTGGTCCATCAACGTTTCAATCGCATAAACATTGCAAAATGCACCAAGGCTGCGTAGAGCCGATGTGCGCGATAGGACAGCGAGGATTGTGTCGCAAACTTGATATATGGCAAATACATTTTTTACATAAAAAGATATTTTAAATATCTGTTGAGTTGAGCAAATTTAGTTCAGCAAATTATGGTGAGGCATATCAAGTGACATCAAGTTCGAATAATGGATTAGACCGACGCAGTTTTCTGAAGGTGTCGACTGTTGCATCATCCACTGCTGCGTTTGGCGCCTTTGCTGTTGCTGCCAATCAGGCCGTTGCGGCAACAAAAGAAGTTGCTGCCGTTGCAGCGGAAGTTGAAGTATCACTCACTGAGACTGAAATTTCTGCATTGCCTCGTGTGAAACAAGAGCTGGTTGCCCCACCTTTTGCCCCTAAACACGATCAGGTCGCGCAAGGCGGTCCGAAGGTTGTCGAAGTCACGATGACCATTAAGGAAATGCGCTGGGAAGTGGACGACACTGGCGCAGAAACTTGGGCTTTGACTTTTGATGGGTCCGTTCCGGGCCCACTCATTGTCTGCCACGAAGGTGACTACGTGGAACTGACGTTGATCAACCCTGAAACCAATAGAATGGACCACAACATCGACTTCCATTCATCCACCGGTGCGCTCGGTGGGGGGGCCCTGACACATGTACTGCCGGGTGAGCAGGTGAAACTGCGTTGGAAGGCTGTAAAGTCAGGCGTCTTTGTCTACCATTGTGCTCCTGAAGGGCAGATGATCCCCTACCATGTTGTTCATGGTATGAACGGTGCCGTCATGGTGCTGCCGCGTGAAGGCCTGAAGGACAAAGATGGTAACCCTCTGTCATACGACGATGTTTTCTATGTTGGTGAGCAGGATTTCTACATTCCGAAAGACGAGAACGGCGACTGGAAGGTCTATGAGGGTGCAGGCGACAACTTCGGCGACGTTTTCCCAGTCATGCGTACACTGACACCGACGCATGTGGTCTTCAACGGCAAGGTCGGTGCGTTGACAGGTGATAACGCGCTCAAATCCGCAGTTGGCCGCACGGCGCTCTTCATTCACGCCCAGTCAAACCGGGATACACGACCACACCTGATTGGTGGTCATGGCGACTACGTTTGGGAAACCGGCTCCTTTGCAGACACCCCTGCGACCGGACTTGAGACCTGGTTCATCCGTGGCGGCTCTGCGGGAGCGGCGCTTTATACATTCCGCCAGCCGGGCGTTTACGTATACCTGAACCACAATCTCATTGAAGCGATTGAACTTGGCGCTGCCTCGCACATCATCGTCGATGGGGAATGGAACGATGATTTGATGAAACAGGTCTCCAAACCTGGTCCAATTCCAGCCTAAGCCGACTGGTTCGAGACGTAGAGAGATGAGATGAAGCTGTCAATTTACATTACCCTATCCCTGGGAGTAGCCGCTGCCTCCATCTGGGTTGGTAGTAATGCGAAGGTCTACCTGCCAGATCTCTCAGCACGTCTTGCGTCCCCCGAGGTGTTTTCCTCGGGGGACGCACCCCAACCTCAAATGGTTGAGGTCACAATAGACACCCCGGGAAGGGGCGCGAAGCGGATCGCGGTGGCTAAGTACGAGGTAACTTTCGGGGATTGGCAGGCCTGCGTCGATGCCGGGGGCTGTTCACACCAGCCGCTGCGACGAAAGTACGTGCGAGATGACCATCCTGTTACAGACGTCAGCTGGCTGGATACCCAACAATATCTGGCGTGGCTGTCTCACGAAACGGGCCAAACTTACCGGTTGCCCACTGAGACCGAGTGGCGTGCACTCGCAGACGATGTGATCGATGAGAAGGTTGATAAATTGTTCGACGATCCGCGTCTGGCTTGGGCTGCTGACTACGTTAATTATAGCAAGCGCGGTAAGCGACGCACTCAATCCGTAGGTTTCCACGGCACCGAAGATAATGGTGTTGCTGACATTTCCGGAAATGTCTGGGAATGGACACAAAGTTGCTGGCGCAGGTCCTCTGAGGGGCCAAAACAAGAAATCAATAAGAATTGCCGCGGAGTTCGGATTCTGGCGGGTGTGCATATGACCTACCAGCCCGAGTTGATCAGGGTCGTGCCAACAGGGGGGTGTTCCATCGGTTTCCCTCCAGCGAATATCGGGTTTCGTGTCGTTCGCGACTAGGCATCCGAACTGCCTCTTTCCAACCTTCTACCTACCAACATCTCAAAATAAGTGGAAAAATATGAGAAAGCTAGTCTTGTCACTGCTGTCCGTTATGATGCTGAGCGGCCCGGCTTACGCAGCAGGCGATGCCGTCAAAGGTGCAAAAGTCTTCAAAAAATGTGCAGCTTGTCACTCACCTGAAGAAGGCAAGAACAAACTTGGCCCGTCGCTCTTTGGCATTGTAGGCCGCCATGCTGCAACGATGGAGGGCTTCAAATATTCAAAAGCAATGAAAACATCCGGCCTCGTTTGGGACGACGAAAATCTTGCACACTTTCTGAAGGCCCCCAAAAAATTCTTAAAGGGAACTAAGATGTCCTTTGGTGGCATCAGGAAGGATGGCGATGTGACCAATCTTCTTGCCTACCTGCACACGCTGAAGTAAGCGCCAAAGACGGAGAAGAACCATGAAAGTAGCGTCGAGGCAAATTAGTCTCCTGGTTGCGGCTTCCAGTTTTACAGTTATCGCTTTGTTGGGTGCCTCCATTGGCTACTTTTCACAAGGACCTCTGGTAAAAGGTGCAGACTCAAGGCCTGCGTTGTCCACCGCTATCAACGTTGATGGACCGGACGTAAAGAGGATCGCTCTGACTTCGCATGAGGGGGCCTCCCTGAGGTGGGGAAACCTTTCCGGGCGACACCGGTTGGTCTTCTTCGGCTATACGTTTTGCCCGGAAATATGCCCGGTCACTCTCCTGAACTTGAGCGAAGCTCTCGACATCCTTGAAGGGAAGGGGATTGAGCCCGACCCGATCTTTGTGACCGTTGACCCACAGCGCGATACACCGGAGTTTCTTAAGGAATACCTGAGTGGCTTCCGCGAAGGGTTCCTCGGGTTGAGTGGTGAAGATGCTCAGATCAGAAAACTTTCTGAAGCCTTCAAGGCATTCTATGAGCGATCGGATCTATCGGACGACTCTGAATATTACCTCATGGATCATACGAGCTACATCTACCTGATTGCTCCAGATGGCGCGATGCTCGAATACTACCCGGAATCGACCCAACCACCAGAACTGGCACGAAAGATTCTCGCCAATTTTTGACCACAACTGTCCTTGAGATCTCCGCTATGATGAAACCGCGGAGTGCCGTGCTGCTCGTCGTTAGTTTCCGCCCAATGAGGCCTGTTTTCAAACAGGTGGAAAGAAAACAGAATTGAGAATTAGGACCGGTGGTATAAGGTCTAAGAAGCCCACGGCTCACGCATGAAACTATAAGCTTATGATTTTTT
>NZ_LMCK01000098.1:0-502 GCF_001623165.1 Pseudovibrio sp. WM33 | reverse complement strand
CCCACCTAACCGGGTCAATTTTGCATGCCGATTCACATCTCTGATGCCGGGCTACACGCTAAAATCACACACCTTGCTTTGGGCACCTCTCGCTACACGCCTACGGGAAATGAGAGTGAGCTGAAGGCGGAAAAAGCCCGTATCGAGATTGTTGGCTCTCGTTATCTGGATGATTTTCAGATGGAGATCACGGCACTGATTGACGGGAATGTCGGCTTCACTCTGGCTGAGCTTGGGGTGATGTTAGAGGACGGAACCTTGCTGGCCGTATGGTCAGATCCTGACACGCCAATGGCCCACTACACCCCCGGTGTGCCGATTGCGTTTTCTTTTGTACTCGCTCTTACCGGCCTTCCGCAAAACGTCATTCAAGTATCCGGTGATGTGGATCTTCAGCTCTTCTTTGGGGAGGAGTTTGCGGGCACAGCCACCTCTATGATTGCTCTGCAACACGAAAACTTTCAGCTCAATCATACCGTGCGCAGTCTGAGCAAGGCGCTTT
>NZ_LMCK01000097.1:0-1652 GCF_001623165.1 Pseudovibrio sp. WM33 | reverse complement strand
TCCGCTTTCCTAACTATAGGGGTGGATGGGGGAGGCTCAGACTGCTGCGCGTTTATGGCTACGCAACTTTGTCAACAGGACCTAGTGCGATCATCATCATACCCTGAGAAAACAGTTAGACACTGCGGGTATACAGCTTCAATATGCGCTTCTAATCTAGGTACAACGCATGTGATGTTTCAATCCTCTTTTTCAGTAAAAGAAAATCGTGCACCGTAAACTAACTTCCCAGCTTGTCTTTCTGCGCAGGGCTGTACAAGTGGTGCCATGCTAACCTCATAGACCTTCGAATGTTTTCGCAAACCAACAAAGACGTGAGCCTCTGACACCACCTATACGCATATTAGTCGGGCTTTAAGACCATTCAATCGCCGAAAAATCTAGCGATTCGAAAAAGATAAACTGATCTAGTCACCATTTTTCAATGATGGTCTCATCGCTCCATCTGGTCAAAGGAGCTTCGGACCACGTGCCGTAGGCGGTGTTCGGGAAAACGATCCACTCTGTACCCCATTTAGCGGCACTCTCATCGACAAGAGATTTCTGGTGATCCAGAGGAGTTTTACGGAAACCGCCGTCGAAGTCATGCAATGTATCCCCCAGCATCAGAACAATCTGGTGATCCTTCCGCACAATCTCACGTCGCTCCACTTTAGGTGGTCCAAGCAGAAGAACAGTCTCCGCGCTGATCTGTGGCAAACCCAGCTCACTCAACGTAGCCAGCGTGTAATCCTTCTGCTTGTCAGCGCGGTCTGAAATGTAGCGAATAGCAACCCCCAGTTCATCTGCGTAGTTTAAGAATTCCTTTGCTCCGGGGATCAATGTCGGCTTACCATCGCGCTCCCATGGGAGCCAAGTGTCCCATACATCATATGTATGGCAGTTCTTCAGATCACGAGCCAACAGAGCACTATTATCAATCACAGTCTCATCCAGATCAGAAACAATAGCCAGTTTCGAAGGATCATCTGCCGCTTCGACTGCAGCTTCAAGTTTCTGCGTAGCAATGTTATAGGCTTGTCTCTGTAGTGCCCGAACTTCCGCTGATTGCTGCTGGAAACGCAAGCCCATGGTGAACTCCGCAACAGAACAGTCGTTTGAGGAAGCTTCTTGCGCGAAGCTCGCCAGAGCAAGTGAACCCAGGATCAAGCAGGCAAATACCGAAGTGGAGAGGAAACGTTGTTTCATGGAACTATTCTCTTTCATTAAGCTTTTGCTTTCATGGTTCGGGTAGCAGACTTGTGAAATTTCACTCAGTCCGCAATCATGGGACATACAAAACCAGCTTCCAATATTGAACCGTGTTCATAGTCTTATTGACACTTACCATCGGGCTGTGTTCGATGGTGTCATGATTTCTGCTGCACTTCATAAATTTTCGATGACCCGAAAAGTGGAGAGAACGGGGATAAGGGATGTTGCGAAACTTCAACCCGCGCTGAGACTCACACCTCGGCAAGCAAACGAAGCCCTTGTTGCCATGTCCAAGGTATTCAATCTTGATGACGTATGGGAATTAAGACCTGAGCAAAGTATCCCGGTTTGATTGGTAATACATTATAAAGAATAAAGAAAAGACGCGGGATCGCTCCCTGTCAGAGGAAATTCTAACTAGGTCCTGTTGACAAAGTTGCGTAGCCATAGACGCGCAG
>NZ_LMCK01000096.1:43014-59121 GCF_001623165.1 Pseudovibrio sp. WM33 | reverse complement strand
AAAACACGCTCACCTGTCCAAATAAACGGAACCACCTCTGAGGGCGCCTTCAGGACTCGTCCTTAATCGCTCGAAAGATAGCGCCGTGCCGCAACATTTTGGCAGCCTCTGCAAGCTATCTGGAAGAGTTCGGAGTGCCGGTAATCCCAGAAGATCTGCACCACCATAACTGCCTGCATTACGCATATTTTAGTGATCAGCAAGAATGGACGCTGGAAGGTCCTGATGGACAAGTCAAAATTGAAGCCTCCGGTAATTTTCAGGTCAACAATGGCGATGCTCTCACAATCGCAGTTTTGGGAGGTTGCGGGATCGGTCGACTGACCACCTTCGCTGCAGGTGACTACTTAAGATCAGGAGAGTTACGCCAAGTCTTGCCAGAATACACCTTACCAACCCAAAACATGTACGCCGTCTACCCCGCCCGCCAATACCTCCCCACCAAAACCCGTAGTTTCATCGACTTCATCTCCAAAGAGATCGGAGGCGATGAACCTTATTGGGATAAGGAGCTCTACCCTTCCAGCCTCTCAACATCAAACACCAGATAGAGTAGTTTTTTGCACCAGTGCATTACGGTTTTGCGTTCTTGTTCGTCTGCTGTGAGGGCGACGATGTTGAGGCAGGAGACACTGATGAGGTTTTGGAGATAGGCGAGGCGGTGCGGGTTGTTTGGGAGTTGGCGGCCAAACTTCTCCTGGATACGGATGAAGCGTGCCAGAATTTGGTCCATGTGCGCTTCTTCAAGCTCTGACAATTCTTTAGAGGAGTTCATGGAGCGGCGAAGCTGCCAATGGCCTGCAGTGTTCGCTTGTGCATTGATTGCCATTTGCTCGAACATATCATCGATATAGTCCCGGATTGGCTCACTGCCATCATAGCGTGCATCCAGGTCATCCAGTCCGGTCAAAGCGTTTTCCAGCCAACGGCGAAACAGCTCATAAAGAATGGATTGTTTGTTGGGAAAGAAGTTGTAGAGCGACCCCACACTGACGCCAGCACGGCGGGCAATCTCATTGGTGTTGATCTTATCAACCTGACCTTCGCTCAGCATATCCAGCGTTGTCTGCAGGATAAGTTCGATTTTTTCTCGTGAGCGTTGTTGTTTGGCTTTCTTTCTCAAAGCGAGTGATTGCGCGTTCATGGATGGCATGGTCTGGCTGTCCTTTGTAAATCTCGCTTCCCTGTGTTCTGCCCAACAAGATTTCCAGAGGCAAGCCCTTTAAAAAAGAATTAGCAGATATACCAACTGAATATCTTGACTTATAAAGTCATGTTATCTACTAGATTGAAAATCGAGTTATTGCTCAACTTTTTGATCGTTAGGCCTGAAGCTGTCGCAATTTCAAAAAATTTTGAAAAATCAAATGATTGCGCTCCATCCAAAATTAGCGTCAAGCCAGAAGCCAGACACCTTTGGAGCGATTATCAGTGGGATAGGTGTTTGAAACATGGGCATCCACTACAAGTCTGCGCTTCTGTCTGGCTCCTCCATTAGCTTGCTGCTGTTTGCTGGAATCGTGAATGCGCAAGAGGCGGGTCCTCCCAATCAAGATCTGGATGAAGTTGTTGTATACGGCTCTTCCGTTGCCGAAGACGCGTTGGCGCCGACCCTAGGTTATGTCCCAACTGAGACAGCGAGTGCTGGCCGTATTGGTTTGCCGATCGAGGAAACACCACGTTCTGTTTCGGTGGTTTCCTCTCAGCAGATGGAAGATCAGGGCGCCGAATCTATTGTAGATGCGATTTCCTACAGCGCTGGTGTTGTGCCTGCGATCTACGGATTTGATCTTCGTTACGATAACTATGCAATTCGTGGTTTTGAAAGCGCTGTTGGTGGGCTTAACTACCGCGATGGGTTGCCGTTGCGAATTTTTGCCTGGGGTGGCTGGAACATTGAGCCATTTGGTGTCGAGCGCGTTGAAGTGTTGCGTGGCCCGTCCTCCGATTTGTTTGGTGCGAACCAGCCAGGCGGCCTGGTCAACACTGTCACCAAGCGCCCGCAAGAAGATTTTTCTGCGATTTTGCAAGCAACCTATGGAAACAACAACCGTAAACAACTTGCTGCAGACGTAACAGGTTCCCTCTCAGAAGGTTCTCCAATCAGCTATCGGTTGGTTGGAGTTGGCCGTTTGTCAGATACCCAAGTAGATCATGTGAATGATGACCGGTTCTATTTTGCTCCATCTATAACTGCGAAGCTTGGCGATCAAACCAAGCTTACATTGCTTGCTCAATACCAGAAAGATTTTCAGGGTGAGAGCTGGCAGATACTGCCGCAACATGGGACTCTGCTGCCAAATAGTCAGGGTAGTTTTGACTACGACACATTTGCCGGTGATCCGGATCGCAAAGGGCTGAACCGTGACCAGCACTATGTTGGTTATGAGCTTGATCACCAGTTCGACAATGGCCTTGAGTTCTATCAGCGTGCACGCTTGGCTTATAATAATATTACCTATGATGGTGCCTACAATGGGGGCGCAATAGACTTTGACACGCTTTTAGCAAGTGGGGTTCCGAAGGCTTCGGGTGTTGATACCGTTGTTCTTGTCAAAAACGAAGTCGAAGAAACTGGCTATCAGGGATCCATTGATACCGCACTCAAGTTTGATGCCACATTTGGGGCTGTTGAGACGCAATTTATTGCGGGTCTGGATTACTATAAAGGCTATTCCGAAGCTGATTTAGGAAGCGGGTATGCCGGAGAAAAGAACCTCTTTACGGGCCAAATTACAAATCTCCTACCTAGCCTGCCAGGAATTAACGCGGCTTTGTTGAGCGACTATACAGGGTTCTCAGATCAATCAGTTACGCAAACCGGATTGTATGCTGCAGCAAATTCCAAGATACTTGATAAGTTCCGGCTTGATTTAAATGTTCGTCATGATTGGCTAGAGCGAGACACCAAGGGGCAAAGACCTGAGCCATTTGCCGTAGTGGCGGATGAGCAAACATTTGACCGTGCGCTTACCGGACGTATTGGTCTCTCATATGTGAGTGATTACGGCATCACCCCCTTCGCGAGCTATGGGACATCCTTTGATGCTCCTCCTGCTGGAACGACCAAGGAGGGTCGAGCCTTCAAACCGACTTATGCAAAGCAGTTTGAAGTCGGCATCAAGTATGCACCTACGAGTTTTGATGGTTTCTTCAGCGTAGCCGGTTTTCAAATTACAAAAGATAATGTTCTGACAAATGACCCGAACCACGCAGGACCTGTGCCAGCGTCGATCCAGGCCGGAGAGGTCAGGGTGCGTGGCTTGGAGTTTGAAGGTGCGATTGAGCTATACAGTGGTTTGTCTGCGCTCGGCAGCTACACCTACCTGGATACTGAAGTCACAAAAGATACAACTTCGTCTCTTTTAGGAAATCAACTTGAGCGCATTCCAGAGCATGCAGGCTCCCTCTGGCTCAAATACGACTTTGCGGAAAATACCTGGTTAGATGGTTTGAGTGTTGCCGCTGGAGCGCGATATCTGGGAGACCGATATGGTGACAATGAGAACGCGATTAAGCTTGATCCGGTGACACTTCTGGATGCGGCCGTGAGTTATGAATACCAAAACTTCAAACTCTCTTTCACAGGCCGGAATCTTGCAGATAAGTCATATATTAGTCATTGCGGTAAAGCGACACTTGCATCGCTTGTGCCTGCAAGTCTGAATATGGACTCCCACAACTGCACATATGGCAAGGGACGTGAGTTACGGTTGCAGTTGACCAGTACTTTCTAGAGCTTCTCAATCAGTAAATACGGTGATGCCACGGGCTTTTCAGTCCGTGGCTGGTTTTGTGAGAGTGACATGCAAACCATCCACGCATGCATCAAAAAAATGAAGCTGCTGTTGTACTGCACTGTGCAGCTCCTTGCTGTGACTTTGCTGGGCCCTCAGCAGACGACAGCAGCTGAATTTCCAATGGTGTTTGAGCATCAGTACGGGACAACGACGGTCACTGCAGAGCCCAAGCGGATCGTTTCTGTCAGTTTCATTGGGCATGACTTCCTTCTGGCGTTGGGAGTGAAGCCGGTAGCGCTTCGGCGTTGGTATGGCAATTATCCGAGCGGTGTTTGGCCTTGGGCGCAGCCCGCTCTGGAGGATGCTAAGCCGACAGTCATGTGGGGTGAGATCAATGTGGAGCAGATCGCTGCTCTGAAACCTGATCTGATCTTGGGTTTGTGGTCTGGAATGACCCGTTCTCAGTACAAGATACTCTCGCAGATTGCGCCCGTTCTCGTGCCTGAAGAGCGCTTCGGGGATTACGGAACGCCGTGGCAGCAGATGACACGCACAATAGCGAAGGCTGTTGGGCGTACTGCAAAAGGTGAGCAAGTAGTGCAGGATCTGGAAGCTCGCTTTTCTGCTATTAAGGCACGCAATTCGACATGGCTCGGCAAATCTGCCGTGGTTGTGTGGCCGGGAGATATCGGGGCCTATCCTTCGTCAGATTTGCGTGGGCGTTTCCTGAGCGATCTTGGGTTTATTGTCTCTCAAAAAGTGGAAGCGCTTGTTCGCAGCGATCTTTTTTATGTGCGTGTCTCGCCAGAGGACTTGGATCCGATTGATACGGATGTGCTGATCTGGCTCGACTTTGGCTCAGGTGCCTCCCAAATCAACACTTTGCGGCTCCGACCAACAATGCGCGTCTACAATGAAGGCCGTGAGGTGGTGGCAACGCCTATGATCGCAGCTGCCCTCTCACATTCCTCACCACTCAGCCTGAGCTTTGCTTTAGATCAGCTGGAACCGCTGATCGCAGCAGCGATTGATGGTGACCCGGCAACACCTGTTGCGACTTCAGTTGAGGCAGGCATCACCCGTGCACAGCAAATGGAGGGGCAGTGATGTTTGCTGAAACCGCTCAACGAGTTGGGACTGGTGATAGTCTTGCTCACTCCGGTCAGTCTCGAGGTGGCTGGTCACTTGCGTTTGTAGCCATTTTGATTGCTTTGTCTGTGGTGTCGCTTGGTGCAGGTGTGCGGGCAGTTCCACTCTCGGCAATCAGTGATGCTTTGCTGGCAACTGATCTGAGTAATCCGGATCATATTGTGATTTTGGAAATGCGTGTGCCACGGCTTATTGGTGCGCTTTTGATCGGTGCATCTCTGGCAATGGCTGGTGCGATCATGCAGATCGTAACCCGCAATCCGTTGGCTGATCCGGGATTGTTTGGAGTGAATGCCGGTGCCTCTATGGCCGTTGTGCTCTCCATTTGGGGAGCAGGCATTTCTGCTGCCGGGATGTTCATCTGGCCAGCAATGGCGGGTGCGTTTGTGGTGAGCATTGCGGTGTATGGGCTTGCTAATCTGGGGCAGGGCGGAGCCAGCCCCTTGCGCATGGCTTTGGCGGGTGCGGCTGTCAGCTCATTCCTTTTGGCATTGGTGCGTGGTGTACTGCTGGTCAGTCAGCAAACGTTGGAAACCTATCGCTTCTGGGTGGTTGGCTCATTGCAAGGCGTCAAGCCGGAGATCTTGTTCCAACTTTGGCCGTTCTTTGCAGCTGGCTTTCTTGCCTGCGTTCTCCTCGGGCGCTGGCTGAATGCACTTTCGCTTGGTGAGGATTTAGCGAAGTCACTTGGCACTAAGATGGGTCTTGTGAAGGCGTTGAGTTTGTTTGCTGTGGTCTGTCTCTCAGGCGGTTCTGTCGCTTTGGCAGGACCTGTTGCATTTGTGGGACTTGTTGTGCCGCATGTGGCACGACGCTTCAGTGGAGCGGACAGCGCTTGGTTGTTGCTGTTCTCAGCTCTGCTGGGCGCGTTGTTTGTGCTGTCCGGAGACATTCTTGGCCGAATAGTGCTTGAAGGTCGTGAGCTGCAAATTGGCGTCACAGTGGCATTAGTAGGTGGTCCGTTCTTCGTCTATCTCCTCAGAAAAACAAGGATGATGTCTCCATGAAGTTACTCGGTCATCATCTCGTCGTGCCGTTACCCGGCGGTGCATTGCTCATGCGTAAGCGCAGTGCTGTGGTGGGTGCAGTCTTGCTGGTACTCAGCTTAATTGCACTGTTTGCTGCGCATTGGCTTGGAGCTTATCCAATCTCAGCAGACCGTATCGTTCCGCTGTTCTTCAGCGGGGAAGGCGGTGTGGACCAACTCATCCTTCTGGATGTGCGGATGCCGCGTATTCTCGTCGGAGTGTTTGTGGGCGGTCTTATGGGCATGTCCGGCGCAATCTTTCAGGCACTTATGCGTAATCCGCTGGCGTCGCCAGATGTGCTTGGGTTCAATGCAGGCGCTGCGTTTGGTGCATTGTTGACGATCTTCCTGTTTGGATCTGCGGTCTACGTGTTTTGGGGGGCAGTGGCTGGTGGAGTGCTGACGGCGCTTCTTGTGGTCGCACTGTCCTGGCACCGCGGGCTGGATCTGTTCCGGTTGATCATGGTTGGCATTGGTATTGGGTTCACTCTGCTGGCCTGTGCTGATTTTCTCATGTCTCAGCTTGATATTCAGCGCGCTTCTGACATGGCAAAATGGCTCGTCGGTAGTCTTGGGCAGGTGCAACGCGAAGACATAGCACCGGTTGCCATCGCATTTGTTGTTCTGGGCGCACTGGGTGTTGTGCTGCAGTACTTTTTGGACAGGCTTGCCTTCGATGAGGATCTGGCAACGGGTCTTGGCCTTAAAGTGAATGGCCTGCGGTTGCTTCTGGTTGCAGTTGCAGTGGTGATGACAGCAACAGCTGTTGCGGTTGCTGGCCCAATCCCTTTTGTGGCCTTTGTCTCTGGCCCCATAGCTCGCCAGCTTTCCAGAACTCCATCGTCAGCGCTTATCCTTGCTGCTGGGATTGGTATTCTCGTCACGTTGTTATCTGACACCGCTGCACGCACATTGGTTGCAGCTTTTCAAATGCCGACGGGTGTTTTTACAGCTCTTATCGGTGCTCCCTATCTTATTTGGTTGCTTGCCCGGCAGGCAAAACGGAACCTCATCTAATGCTTGAGCCTCAAGAAAATACGCCGCTGGAAGCCAAGGATCTAGGGCTCTCGTTTGGATCGCATGTTGTCCTTAAGGACTTTAATCTGGCAGTCCCGAAAGGGCAGATTTCGGTTGTGATTGGCCCGAATGCCTGCGGAAAATCGACACTCCTGCGGTCATTGGCTCGATTGGAAAAGCCGAGTGCGGGTACTGTGTTGCTGGATGGTAAATCCATCCACAAACAGCCCACACGCGGGGTTGCCAAGCGCCTCGGTATTTTGCCCCAGATGCCTATTGCACCCGAAGGCATCACGGTTGGTGATCTTGTAAGCCGCGGTCGTACGCCTCACCAGTCCGTCTGGCGGCAATGGTCGCGGCAGGATGAAGTGGCCATTCAAAATGCGATGGACATGACAAAAATTACTGAGCTGCGTGACAAAGCTTTCAGTTCGCTGTCTGGCGGTCAGCGGCAACGTGTCTGGATTGCAATGGCACTGGCACAGGAGACTGATCTGTTGTTGCTGGATGAACCAACGACTTTTCTTGACCTTGCACACCAGATAGAACTGCTTGAGTTGTTGAAGCGATGCAATGAAGAACAGCAAATGACGATCGTCGCTGTGTTGCACGATATCAACCTCGCAGCACGCTATGCTCATCATCTTGTGGTGATGAAGAACGGGCAAATCGAAGCGCAGGGCAGTGCTGACAAGGTCATTACACAAGACATCATGAAATCAACCTTTGGTCTGGAGTGCTATGTGATGTCTGATCCGGTGAAGGGAACCCCGCTGATTGTTCCAGCTTGATGCCAACAATATTTTGATAAAACAAGACGAGCACTTTGATGACAACCACTGCAACAGAACTTCATAAGATCGAAAGCCTCATTCCCGGTATCGAGTTTGCCAAAGCCATTGTGCTTTTTGCTGCCGAAGCAAAACTCCATAATCTGACGCTGGAAGAAATTACCAGTACCCACTACCGCGTGAATTCTCCAGTCGGAATGGTTGAGTTTCTGAAGGCGGATGCAGAGGCAAAGCTGGTGATCTCAGCACCATCTCAAGAGGCACTGCATCTTGTCAAAGAGAGTGTCGAGCATCTTATTGGCCACATTGACATAAACATTCCACCTCAAATGATCTGGGCTGGGGACTTCACAGCGGGTGTTCACCCTCCCAATTTTCTTGAAGTTCAGGTCGTTAAAACAGCTGCTTTCAGCTCCAATTTTATCCGGGTAACGGTCTCAGCAGAGGGCATTCAGCGCTTCTTTGAAGGTGGCTTGCATTTTCGTCTGTTGTTCTCAAAAAACCTGGGTTTTGAAGCCAGATGGCCCTATTGGGATGACAAAGGCCACACGGTCTGGCCTGAGGGTGATTATGAATTGATGCGCCCTGTCTACACTGTTCGCCAGTTCGATAAGTCAGCACAGACTATCGACTTTGATGTTTTCCTGCATGAAGGCGGGCCGACAGCGGAGTGGGCAGCTCGCGTTAACGAAGGGGACAAGGTTGGTCTACTTGGCCCTGGTGGCGGGTGGATTCCGGAGGCCAAGTATCTGTTGCTTGCCGGAGATGAAACAGCCATTCCAGCTATCTCACGCATTCTCGAAAGTTCTCCTGCAGGTACGAAAGGTGCAGTGATCATTAGTGTTTCAAAAAAAGGCATGGAAGCACCGATCCCGTTACCTGAGACAATGAGCCTTGAATGGATTTATCGGGATACTCATGGTCATGACGGATTATTTGAAGCTGCAAAACAAATAGAAATCCCTGAGGTTCAGGAGGCATTCCTCTGGTTTGCTGCGGAAAAGAAAACTGCCAAGAAAGCGCGCAAGTATTTCCGTAATGAAGTTGGTTTCAAAGCCGACAACTGCTACATCGCGGGGTTTTGGGAGGAGGAATAAGCTCTCCTAAAACCCAAAGAGCTTTGCGCCTTGGTAAAACAGGAATGACACCAGCCAGGCATAGCTTAGAGACAAGATCAGCGAGAAACTGGTGAACTGCCAAGACTTTCCTTCTGAATGCACTGTCGCAATGGTCGTTAGACAAGGCGTGTAAAGCAGGCAGAACAAGCAGAAACTATAGGCTTCCAGCGGTGTTACACTCATCGAAATGGCTTGAGAAACACCGCTGGCAGATAATGCGTAGATTGTAGACAAAGATCCGATGACGATCTCTTTGGCGATGAAACCGAAGATCAGTGCCAGAGTGAGATATGGATTGATGCCGATTGGCTCCATGATCGGCTGAAGTAAGACACCTAGCTGGCCACCATAGGTGCTCAATCCTTCCGCGCCAACTGGCAGGTTTGTCAACAACCAAACCAGAATGCAGCCGATGATAATAAACCGTGAAGCTCTTCTGATGAACTCACGTACCTCACCCCAACCTCTGAGTAAAACCTGTTTGACTGTCGGAATCCGATAAGGGGGTATCTCCAACAAGAAGGGTTCCTGGCTCTTGAACTGCTTGGAAAAGCTGAAAATGGCAGCCGTTGAAAAAGCAGCGAGGAAGCTGATCACGTAAAAGGAGAACAACACTAGTGCACCTTTGGAACTGGGAAAGGTGGCACTGATAATAAAAACGAACACAGCTAGGCGCGCAGAGCAGAGCGAAAATGGAATAACCAGCATGGCGAGCAGGCGCAAGGAGCGTGTGCGCATGACACGTGTTCCCATCAAGGCGGGCACATTGCAGCCAAACCTCATCATTTGCATCACAAAAGCACGCCCATCCAGCCCGACGCGGCGCATGAGTGCATCCATTAAAAAAGCAGCACGTGCCAGATACCCGCTATCTTCAACTGCGGCCATGCAAAAGAAGAAGAGCACAAGAAGCGGCACAAATGATGCGACCGTCGACAGACCAAGCCATATGCCTTTGATCAGGAAGCTATTGAGCCAGACAGGTGCCCAGGCCAAACCCGGCTCCAGTAATATCGTTTGTACCCAGTCAGCACCTCGGCTCACAAGATCCTGAGAGGGAAGGCCAATCTCCCAGATCACGGAGAAGATAACCAGCATGCTGAGGAAGAACATGGGCAAGCCGAGCAGCGGATGTAAAAACAGCTGATCCAGCTTTTCCGTCAGTGTTTTCGGCCAGATTTTGGGAAGAGTCACGCAACCTTTCAAAGCATCATCGAGCGTTTCCTCAGTCATTAGCGTTTTGAACAGTGAGTCATAGTCCGCCAGAACCGGCTTGCTGGCAAAGTCAGAGCTTAAACTGTTCGAGACTTGTTTCATGGTATCGTCAAAGCCAGTGCCGTATTTGGCGCTAATCAAAGCCACTGGCATCTTGAGAGAATTCTGCAACTGCTCAAGATCAAACGTGATGCCGAGCTTATGAGCTTCATCGCACATGTTGAGCATGACAACAGCAGGCAGTCCCAGCGCCTTCACCTGCAAAGGCATCAGGATCTGTCGTTCAATCTGCGCTGCATTGATAACGATGATAACCAGATCAATCGGAAACTTTGTCAAAAACCGGTTCACGACGGCTTCGTCTTCAGATCCGCCTTCCAGATTATAAATACCCGGCAGGTCAACATATTCCACGTTTCGCCCTGCTAAAGGCACGCGCGCGCATCACATTAACGGTGATCCCCGGCCAGTTGTCAACGGAGGCACGGGCATTGGTGATGCGATTAAACAGCATGGATTTGCCAGTGTTTGGCTGACCGATAAGTGCAATACGTGGGGTACTCTGGGCACCTGCCTCAGGCCGAGGGTTCATCGCCTTTGATCTCCTCCACAACAACGCAACGTGCTTCAGAACGTCGGATCGCAACCTGTGTTACCTGATTGACACGAAGCAACATGGGGCCACCCAACCAAGCCAGCCGCATAACGCTGACTTCCTTCCCAATGTTGATCCCCAGTGCGTTCAAGCGAACGACAAGAGCGCGTCCATCAGATGTTTCCTCGCTCTCGATCTGTCGCACAATGGCTCTTTCGCCTTTGAGAAGGTGATCGAGACTGCGGGTTTTCGGTGCATTGCTCATAATCTGTTCTTGGAGCGTTGGGGTGAAGTTGAGGTTTAAACTCATAAATACACAAGCTCCTCTCAGCAAACTGGTTAGAAGCGTGTTGCTGCTGGCTTGAAAACTTAGCTAAAGCAGAAATTATTGTATTTTCCCCTAAATTCTAATTGCGAATAACTTGCAAGTAATGATTGAAAATATGAGTGTAATTCTCTAGTTAAAAATCATTAGTTGGTTAGCCAGAACGACTCGTTCGAGCCAGGCCGTTGAGTGCTAGGTAGAAAATGGCTAACGACAGCAGTGCCCATATTGCAGGGCAGGCGCGCGCAACTTCACACAACGAGCAAGGTGATCGTACCGCCCGTTCAGTCATTATCGTGCTGGCAGGGCTTTATGTGGCTCAGGCTATTCCGGTTTATCTTGTCGCTGCGGCCATGCCGGCGATCTTCCGCGCACAAGGTATCAGTCTTGTCAGCATTGGCTCTATGGCACTTTTGATGCTGCCTTGGGTCGTCAAATTCCTCTGGGCGCCAATTGTTGACCGCTATTCTATACCTGCCTTGGGAAGGCGCCGAAGCTGGATCATCCCGATGCAGCTTATCTCAGTGGGCATCATCACTTACCTCTCGACACTCAATGTCGCGGAGCAACTGCACATCCTGTTTCCATTACTGATGGTTCTGGCGCTGTCCTCCTCTACACAGGACATTGCGACAGATGGCTTTGCCGTTGAACACCTCGCACCGAAAGACCAGCCCCTTGGCAACGCAGTCCAGGGAGGCAGTGTTGCAGCAGGAGTGCTGATCGGTGGTTCTTTATCCCTGTTCCTGCATGATCTGTGGGGGTGGAGCTTTGCCCTTAAAACCGCTGCGGGCCTGTCATTTCTCACTTTGCTGCCATTGCTCTTCTTTAAGGAAAACCCTCGGAAAGACAAAGGTGTCGATGGAGAAAGCAAACCACGGCCATCGATCATCGGATTTGTAAAGCGCAACAACACTTTGATGCTGCTGTTCTTTGCACTGCTGTTCCGCCTGCCTGAGGGGCTCGTCAAAGGCGTTGAGCAAGCATTTCTGGTGGACTTCGGCTTTTCTCTTTCACAGATCGGAATGGTTAGCGGAGGTGCAGCCGCTTGCGTTGGCTTGGGCGGTTCAGCGATTGCTGTGGTGCTGATCAAACGAGCCGGTCTGATGCAGTTCCTCTGGTTTATTGGCACTTTGAGGACTTTGTGTTTCCTCGGCTACGCATCTGTGGCGTTGCTGGACTATCGCGGAGTCGCAGTGCTCGTTGGCCTTTCTGCCGCCAACACCTTCATCCGCTACATGGAAATCGTCGGTCTTTACAGCGCATTCATGCGCGTCAGTTCGCTCAAGCAAGCTGGTACCGACTTCACCATTCTCAGCTGCGCAAATCTTTTCGTCTACATGCTGGGTAGCGTAGTTGCTGGCTTTATCGCGCAGCATTCCGGCTACGGCATCCTCTTCTCGCTCGCGACGATCTGCTCAGTCGCAGGTATTTTGGCAAGCATGCACTTCTTCAAAAAAGCATCCATCGGCAAGGGGCAACAAACTGCCGAAGATGCAGATTTTTCAACAACATCACCGATAAAAACTTAGGGGGCAATATGAAACGCGTCGCTATGGGGAACAAAGGTTCCTTCGCGCGAGTGCTACTGTGCACCGTCGCGCCTTTCGCAATGTTTCAAACAGCATCCATCGCAACTGCACAGGATGCCATCGAAGACGACACCGACCTAACCGTCGTCGTAACCGCCAGCCGCACCGAGGAATCCATCTCCTCGATCCCGGGCACGGTGCAAGTGATCTCCGGCGAAGAACTGCAACAAGCGGTCGCTGCGAACGGAGATATCACGACAGCTTTAGGACGTTATGTGCCGGGGTTGAATCTCAGCAATGATACACTCAGTGGATTAGGGGAAACTTTCCGCGGGCGCTCACTACAAGTTTTGGTCAATGGTAGTCCACGTACATCTTCTCTGCGTAAAGTAAATCGTGTGCTCAGCCTCATTGATGCAGACAGCATTGAGCGCATTGAGATTATCAATGGCGCAAGCGCTGTGTATGGTGACGGCGGTACAGGCGGTATCATCAATGTCATCACCAAGAGTGCGGATAAAGAGGGCTTCAGTGGGTCTTTCTCTACGACCATCTCTGCAAGTGAGCGGAATGTTAAAGATAGTGCGCATGTGCTCACGAGTGTTGAGGCTGGATACCGGAAAGATGGCAAGAGCATTCAACTGAATGGTCAGTTCAAGAACACGGGTGATTTGTTTGCCGGAAACGGCACGCGCGTACCAGAAGATCCGGCAACTGGGCAGGGTGGTGGCTCTGGTATCGAGCAATACAATATCTCTGGTCGTGTTGGTTTTGAAGCTGAGCGATTTGATGTCTCGATTTACGCCAACCTGCTCAAAATGGAGCAAGATATCGAGTTCTATTCCGATTTCACATCGGACCCGGTTTCTCAAAACACCAGCGATCTCTATAAAGGGCTGAGCCCGATGGAAGACGCCAAGAACCTGACCGCGACATTAAATGTCTACGATCTGGGGCTTTTCGGTGATGCCAATGTAGAACTTTTTTACAACGATACTGAAAGACGTTCGGCTTTGGTTCCATTAAGTGACGCTAATCCGTTCACTTATTCTCCAGATCCGGACCGTTCTCAAAACTCAGTATTCATGAAGCAGGTTGGAGTTCGCACAACATTTGATCGCGATCTCAGCAATCTCTACGAAGGGTTGGAGTTCAGCTACGGGGGCGACTTTACCTACGAAGATGTAACCCAGAAGCTACCTGATGGCCGTGATATCATGGGTCCAATGGAGCAAAACTCTTTTGCAGTCTTTGGACAGCTCAAGGTTCCTCTCGGAGAGATGTTCGAACTGCGTGGTGGCCTTCGTTATCAACGCTATGATTTGAGCGTGGGTGATTATACCCGTCCTTCAGGTCAAATTAAATATCCAGGCTTTCCGATCTTAGATGTCCCTGAAGCAAGTGTGAAAGGGGGAGATGCTGTTTATGATGCTACAGTTTTTAACTTAGGCGGTGTCATGCACGTCTCAGATGAGTTAGACCTTTTTGCAGGCTTCTCTCAAGGGTATTCTGTACCTGACATAGGTGGTTTCACGCGCCGCGCAGTTGATTATGAATTCAAAGCCCCACTAGCAGACATAAGAGATCCTCTTGTTACACTTGACCCAGCACTGGGTATTAACCGATTAGATCCAAATACTTGGGTGGAATGGGAGACTGAGTTCAATTTCTCTGATTTACAGCCTGAGGCAGCCATCGTAAACAATTATGAAATCGGTGGACGCTTCAATAATGGTAAATATTCTGTAGCAACTTCTGTCTTCCTTTCTACAACGGACAAAGGATTAACTTTTAACCCAGCTGCGAGTGCTTTAACGCAGCGAAAAGAGCGCATCTGGGGCGCTGAGTTAAATGCAAGAGCTGTGATCGACGCCAATTGGAGCCTTGGAACTATTCTCGCCTACAAAGAAGGTGTTTATGATTATGATGAGGATGGCGACCTTGACGACGCGTTGCCGAATAATCGCATTGGTTCCCCATTCCAGGCGACCCTTTATACAGACTACCGCTTTGAGAATGGCTTGAGCCTTCATGGCGAAGCAATCTACGGCTCCGGGCGAGATGTTGATGACGGGAACCCGCAGTCAGAAGATCTAAAGCTGAAGCAGACATTCACTGTCAATGCAGGCGCCAAATACGCTGCAGATTTTGGGACTGTGAAGTTTGGTGTAGAAAATGTGTTTGATACCAAGCAGACCAATGTAACAGCAAGCTCCGGCCGTAACCGCAACGTCCTAGCCGAAGGCCGCCGCGTCTTCTTGCAGTACACCAAGACGTTCTAGGTTATGCAAATGTGAGACAGGGCTTTGCCTTGCTGGCAGGTCCATCTGATAAACACAAAAAAACAGCGCAGGGACTAGAGGTTCTGCGCTGTTTTTGCTTTAGCGAGTAGAGGGAGGGTTACTCGCCGGGTTCGAGCACGTCTTCGTGGTCGACGACTTTCCCTTTCACCTTCATCCAGACTGCTGAGGCAATCAGCAGGGCTGCGAGGATGCCGCCGATGGTGGAGACTGTCATAGGCAGGCCGAATCCAAGTTTGGTGGAGTTCAGCAGGAAGGTCACAACAACGGTAGTCATGAAGGTTGCCGGAATGGTGCAGATCCAATGCAGCTTGTTATGACGCAGCAGATAGGCAGCAGCAGTCCACAACATCAGTGCGGCAGTTGCTTGATTGGCAACGCCGAAGTAACGCCAGATCACTCCGAAATCCACCTGAGTCAGGAGTGCACCGCCAACGAACAGTGGGATTGCCAGCAACAAACGCTTTGGCATCTGGTTCTGTGGCATGTTGAAGAACTCAGCCAGGATCAGACGTGCTGAACGGAAAGCGGTGTCACCAGAGGTGATCGGCAGGACGATAACACCGAGTACTGCGAGGAAGCCACCAAACGCGCCCAGAAGACCGTTGGATGCTTCGTAAACAAGGTTCGCAGGATTGCCGCCCATGCCTTCAGAAAGACCTTCAACGCCGCCGAAGAAGGACAGAGCAATCGCACACTAGATAATCGCGATCACGCCTTCACCAATCATCGCACCATAAAAGACGAAGCGCCCATTTTGTTCATTCTCCATGCAGCGCGCCATCAGTGGAGACTGAGTGGCATGGAAGCCGGAGATCGCACCACAAGCGATGGTGATGAACAGAGCAGGCCAAAGTGGCATGTCATTCGGGTTCAGGTTCTGGAAGAAATCGCCAGCTTCAACACCTGGCAGCATGGTGTGTTCGCTGGACAGCAGCAAAGCGACCGTCAAGCCCACAGACATAAACACCAGTAATGCGCCGAAGAAGGGGTAGAAGCGCCCGATGATCTTGTCGACAGGAACGATGGTGGCGATCAGGTAGTATGCGAAGATGCAAACCAGGAAGATGGTTACATCAACACCAGTCAGGCGGCCGAGCAGGCTTGCTGGAGCAGACACAAACACCACGCCCACCAGCAGAAGCAATACAATTGCAAAGATGTTCATGAAGTGTTTTGCGGCCCCTGCCGAGGTACTTGCCAGCAAGGTTCGGGACGGATTGCCCTTTGTTGCGAACGGACAACATGCCGGAGAAGTAATCATGCACTGCGCCTGCAAAGATGCAGCCACAAACGAT
>NZ_LMCK01000096.1:41431-43004 GCF_001623165.1 Pseudovibrio sp. WM33 | reverse complement strand
CAAGCAGCACAAATGGGGAAAATACATCCAGCACTGACAGATGCCTGGACAAATCCAGAGATGCTCGTGCAGTGGTGGGGTCCTGAAGGCATGATCACACCAGAATGCGAAATGGATGTACGCGCAGGTGGCAAATGGAAAACCACCATGACGTCCACCAAAGAAGGCGGAGCTTATAAGGTTTCGGGCATTTACAAGGTTCTGGATCGTCCTAACCGCCTTTGCTTCACATGGGGCTGGATAAATGATGGCGTCCGCGGTCACGAGACAGACGTTGAGGTCACCTTCGAGCCGATCAAGGATGGCACCCGGATGACCATGTTACAAAAAGTATTCGCCGATCCAGAGCAGACCAAAAACCACGGCTGGAGCAGCAGCTTCAACGATCTGCAACACTTCGTCGAAAGCTAAGACGCTCTCCCCTCCTAAAAAGCGCCCATTCACGATCCGATATCGTGGGTGGGTGCAGCTAGTTAACCTTCACAATTCATCCCACTAAAACTAAATCACAGCTTTAACAAAGTATCTTTCATGTTGATATGCCTGTTAGAAAACCCAGCTCAGAGTTAATCAACACATCGAATAAGACGACCGCATCACCAACTTTTCTTTGCAAAGTAAGAGGTGGTTCCGTTTATTTGGACAGGTGAGCGTCTTTTATAAGTGGATCCGCTCCGATTACGCAGCAGCTTGAGTTATGTGCTGCGGGTGGGTGCAGTAAGCCTGATCCGGGGTGTTCCGTTCAAGCGATGAATGTGGGCGCTTCTGGTTATAAAAGGTGATGTACTGCTTAATGGATTTTCTGGCCTCTGGCACACTGGCGTAGGCCTTGAGGTAGACTTCCTCATACTTGATGGTGCGCCAGAACCGTTCGATAAAAACATTGTCGCGCCAGGCTCCCTTGCCATCCATGGAGATCTTGATCTCCTCCCGTTTGAGTACATCGGTGAAGTCTCTGCTGGTGAACTGAGACCCCTGATCAGAGTTGAAAATCTCCGGCTTGCCGTATTTGGAAAGTGCCTCTTCCAGAGCTTCGATGCAGAAGGCCGCCTCCATGGTGATCGATAACCGCCAGCTCAGAACGTTGCGTGAATACCAGTCAATGATAGCGACCAGGTAAGTGAAGCCCTTTGCCATGGGAATATAGGAAATGTCGATGGCCCAGACCTGATTGGGCCTTAAAACCTTCACATCACGCAGCAGATACGGGTAGATTTTATGTTCTGGCGCTGGTTTGGACGTATTGGGTCGTCGGTAGATTGCCTCAATACCCATCCTCTTCATCAAGGATCTCACTCTACGTCGGCCGATATCAAAGCCTTCTGCCTTCAATAACTGCTGCAGCATGCGGCTGCCCGCAAACGGATACTCTAGATGCAACTCGTCCAGTCGGCGCATGAGGCTCAACGTTTCCGGCGAGACCGGGCGGGGCCGTTAGTAAACACTGCTTCTTGATATACTCAGGGCTTTGGCCTGACGACTGATTGAGAGCTCATGGGGCCGGTCAATCATCTTTTGGCGCTCAGTAATCCCGCTTTGGTGAGCGCTCCTTCCAAAAAATCGTTTTCCAAAA
>NZ_LMCK01000096.1:0-41421 GCF_001623165.1 Pseudovibrio sp. WM33 | reverse complement strand
TGAGAGCTCATGGGGCCGGTCAATCATCTTTTGGCGCTCAACAAACCCGCTTTTGTGAGCGCTCCTTCCAAAAAATCGTTTTCCAAAGCCAATTCACCGATCTTGGCGTGCAGTCGCTTGATGTCAACTTCTGGCTCTTGCTTTGCCTGCTTATCAGCACCAAACACATCTGGCATGGCTGCAAGAGCCTGCTCTTTCCATTGTTTGATCTGGTTCGCGTGCACATCAAAGTCCTGAGCTAACTCACTCAAGGTTTTTTCTCCGCGAATAGCAGCAAGTGCCACTTTCGCTTTAAAAGCCGGGCTATGGTTCCGGCGAGGACGTCTGCTCATGATGGTCTCCTGTTCTTGGCATCATGCCAGTTTCAGGAGCTAAATCCACTTTCACAACCTGTCCAAATTTCCCGAGCCAGCTCTAAGCCTTATGCATATTCAAACTTGCCTACGTTCGTATCGCACACACTTCATAGCATTGCTGAATATATTCCGTAGCAAAAATCCAACTTGCAGATAAACTTATAAATTTATCTACTCAGCCCTACATCAAAACTGTGTTTTATTTGCACCATTAGGTTTGTTTATATTGAAGATTTTTATATGAATTATCAGACACTATCTCAATGGTTTGATACAACAGCAAATAAATACAAGCTGAACTTAATCTGTTTGCCTCAGGCGGGAGGTGATACGAGCTTGTATAACCGATGGAAAGTACCGCTAGGTGATCAGGTAAATGTGATGCCTGCTAAATTTCCAGGGCGAGGAACCCGGTTAAAAGAACCAGCAATCAATGCGATGGAAAGGGTTGTATCGCAGCTAGCGCTAGAGATTGAGCAGTTCGGCGATGCGCCTTTTGCAATATTGGGTTCAAGTATGGGGGGGTGGATTGCTTACGAGTTGGCGCTCCATCTTTTTAAGCAAAGCCAGCTGAAGCCAACGGCCCTTTTTGTGTTGGCTTCGGCGTCTCCTTTTGCTCCAAGAACCCTACCGTTTCTTGATGGGTGTACTCGCAAGGAGATGGTTGATGAGCTCATCTCGTTTAATCCCGAGTTTGCTCAGATTGCGCAACATGACGATCTTGTAGACTTGCTTTTACCTGCGATTATAGGTGACTTTGAACTCTGTGAGACTTACAGGCCGCGAGTTCCTTGGCAAATCGCGTCACCAGTCTTTGTCTACGCAGGAACTCAAGATCAGATTGTGGAAGCGCATAAAGTGAAGGGATGGACGAAGTTGAGCTCTGAAACTGTTGCCATTGATGAAGTCGAAGGTGGGCATTTCTTCATCGAGCATTCTCCAGCTAATGTCCTTAATCAGATAAAAGACCATGCTGCAAACGTTGTTTGTCAGTTGTACCAGCCTTCATCCATAGAGCTCGCTTAAGATTTCATGCCTGTTTCATTTTCCGTCTTTGATGCTCAGCATTGGTTTTGGGCTGTGAAAGAGCAATGGCAACGTTGCTGTGGGGCCAACAAAGTGATGCTTGTTTTGTTGCCATTGGAGTATCCATTTCCAATGGACCAAGCGTTAACCGCTGAAGAGAAAACAAGAGGTGCCTGTTTCAGGTTCTTGAGAGATCGGCGCGCGTTTGCCATGGGTCGTTGGGTCGTTAGAACCATTCTGGGAGTGGATCAACCGCCAATACCCTTTCTGCTGCAAGATGGTGGTAAGCCATACCTTTCAGGATACCCGACATTTAATGTTAGTCATTCAGGGGGGGTAGTTGCAGTTGCTTTGGCTCGTAATGCATCCTTGGGTGTCGATATTGAACTCATGCGGCGAGGCAGCCAAATGACTGATTTGATGCCGGTTGTTTGTCATCCGATGGAACGTTTACACATTGAATCGAGGAGTCCAGAGGAACGCGCAGCCATGTTTTATCGCTGTTGGACCCGGAAAGAAGCCATCTTAAAGGCAACAGGTGAGGGGCTGCGTGATGACCTCAGCTCACTTGACGTGAAATTAGAACAACAGCACCCCTGGATCACTTCAGAACCTCTTCCTTTGAAACTGATGGATATTGAGGTTGGATGGGAGGGTTATAGCTGTAGTCTTGCTGTGGACCCTGGTATCAGCAGGTTAGACATCCACTCCCCCTTCCAATCACACCAACTCGAGTGTTTTGACCAAACCAGCGGCAGCCAATACGTGATCTAACGTTTCTCCCATGAGTATTGAATAGTGATCTGCTTCAATAATCTGCCAGTTGTGTAAATCTGGTAGTAATTTAAGCCAGATCTCACGGGAGTTTGATGTTGTATTTTGGGTTCCGCGCAACCCTTTGGCAGTTTCAGATGCCAAGAATACACTCGTCTGCCAGAAAGGTGCCGGACTCATTATATGGTGCGCCATCGCTTCCAGATTGGCTTTCGTACAGCGAACAAGTGCTTCCTGATAGGCCTTTCGTTCACGACTGTCCTCAACGAGGGCCCTTTTGTCTGGCCATTTCACCTTCAGCTCTTTCAAGAAGATGACTTCGACTTCTTGCTCATTCATTAGCTTCAGGTGTTCGCCGGAGTTTGGTGCAGGCGGATCAATGAGCGTTAAGTTGCCGGGAGCTCTTTGTTGCTTCGAGAGGCAGAGCGCCATTTCTTGTGCAACCCATGAGCCGAATGACCAGCCGACCAAATGAATCCGCTTATTTGCAAGCCTTTCCGCGATGGCTTCAGCGTAAACTGCAGCTCTTTCTTTTAAACTGATTTTTGGTAGACTGGGATTTGTGAGGGCAGGATCGGCAATCACAGTGATCCCAATGTTGTCCGGGAGTTTTCCTGCCAGTTCGCGGTATGATTCAACATCACCCCCGATTGGATGTATGAGAACAACAACTTCATCCCCCTCACCAGAATGCCATTGGTGCGGGACAACAGCATCAGCCCAAGTACTGTTTGGAGAAGAGGGGATTGCTTTGTGCTGCCGTTCAACCAGATTCATAATCTGATCTAAGGAGGTGTTCTTCGGGATTTGGGAGAGTAACACCCGAATGTCATAGTGCTCTAAGAGGCTAACGACGTCCAGAAGAGTAAGTGAATCCATACCTAAATCATAGAGGCATTCATCGGGGGCAATCTGATCGAGTCCAAGTTGTTGCAGAAAAAGGGTTTCTATCTGCTCGCGAATGAGATTCAGTTTATTTGCCTTGATAGTTCGCGCATCAGATTTGATCTCGTTCCTGACCAGTGATCGATAGAAGTATCGAGCCTTTTCAACATCACAAGTGCTAATCAGCACTTGCGGTACAGTTGTATGAAGTACTCGAGAAAATGTGCGCAGGCCTTCTTTGTTGGATAGGCCAAGCTCGAGGTGTTTTTGATGCAACCCATCTTGAATATTGGAGTGGGTTGCTATCCCACTTTCGCTCCAGATATCCCAGTTGATGGTGGTTCTTATTGTGTCAGGTGCCAATGGATTTTTGTAATGCGCAAAGCTATCCATTAAAGCGTTGGAGGAAGCGTAGTCCAGTTGACCAGCTCCTCCTAAAATAGCTGACATTGACGAGCAGTAGATAGCTCGTGTTGGCTTGAATACTTCAATGAAACGCTCAACAAAAATGCTTCCCTCATATTTTGCTAGCATCTTGTTGTAGATTTCTATCGGGTCACGGAACGAAATCAGATTTCCTTCGCCAACTCCGGAGGCATGGATAACGCCTGCAACAGGCATGCCTAATCTAGTGACACTCTCAAATGTGACACTCCATGTGGCTGGCTTTCCTATGTCAGCCTGTATCAGGTGTATTCTTGTATTAAACTGCAGAAGTTCTTCTGGAATGCGCGGATTGCGGGAGATAATTGCGATTTGAGCATGAGGATCAGCCAGCAGGCTCTTGCAAACTTGAGTTCCAATCGCACCGCTGCCACCCGTCACCACGAAAAGAGCTGGCGCATCCAGTTTAGTTGGTTCGGTAGTTGGGCCATTTTGAGAAAGAGGTAAGATCCTGCATTCCCAAACAAATCCATTACGCAAGGCAAGGCACTGTGCCTTCACCTGTTCAAGTGAGAGTGCAAACGCAACCTCGGACCAAATGAAACCTTGTTTTGTGTCTTCTAAATCCAGCCAGAGTGTTTGGATGCCAAACTCCTGATGGATCACAGATAGCGGACCAGCGAGTAGTCCGCGTAGCGGCTGAGCTACGGCGCCATTCACCGGTGCCGCGTCGTAAGAGAGCAGGCATATTCTGGAGATCGTAAGCCCATATTTAGAGTGAGCCTGAAGCACATAAGTCAGGCTATCCAGACAAACCTTTTTTGCTTCCTGAAGGCTATCCAACTCATTTTGCTCGCCTTTGCAAGACAATGGAAGAGCATGAAGCCAATCCAACTCTCCAAGGTTCATAAATGACAGGTGGCGCAGAAGGTCTTCAACGGCGTCCCTAGAAAACGGATCTACCGACAACTTGCCTGAATGAGCACCAGAAATGCGTCCGTCATAACAAACAGGCACAACACGATGGTAGACGGCATTAAATGCGGCAAAGTCATCGGAGACGTTGTTCGGATCATATAGGACAACCGCTGTTTTTGATCTCTGTGCTGTTTGACAACTTCCAACGCGGCAGACTGGTTGCCAAACCATCTGGCTTAGCCATTGTTCCTCTGGCAGGCGTTTTGGAAGGTTTTCACTCGCCTTACTCTTGGCTGCTGGAAGCTCTAACACGTTGTATTGTTGAAGCTCGAAGCAATAACCCGGCAAATCCCAAGGCGGCGGAGTACCTGCACTTTGTGACTCAATCTCTTTGCCTTCCAGCCAATCAGTAGCGGTTAGGCTAGCGGGATCGCAAGCTCCTTTATTCTCATCACAGTAATGCGGGACGAATGATCCCAGAGCTTCAATCGCCTCTTCGACTTCATCACAATCGACTGCAAAACGCCATGGGTGTGCTCGCCTGCTTGCTTGCAAATGTGAGAGGATCAGCTGAAATGAAGTCGGGTTATGTTCAAGATAATTCTTGATATTTTCTGCCAAAGAAAAAAGTGCAGTCTTGGTATGTGCTGATAGAACAAGGCATTTTGTAGTTGCGTATCGTCGAAGCTCGTCTTCCGAGGCTTCTCCAATTACAACATGAGCGTTTGTGCCGCCAATTCCGAAACTGCTGACGCCTGCATAACGTGGACATGTATCTTCCCATTTTTTGCTGTTAGTCGGGATATAGAACCCCTTTTGATCCAAGCCAAGTTCTTGATTGGGCTGCTTAAACCCTAGGTTAGGTGGCACATAGCCGTGATAGATCGACAGAGCTGCGCGAATAAGCCCAAGGACGCCAGCCCCGGCACCTAAGTGGCCGATCTGGCTTTTGACAGAAGATAATGCGCAGGATGCTTCGGGGAGATTGCCGTATGCAGATGAAAGGGCTTGTACTTCAATAGGATCACCCAGTTGTGTTCCTGTTCCGTGAGCTTCCACATACCCGACTTGATCACCCCTTACTCCTGCGTTCGTAAGGGCTTGACGAATAACGCTTTCCTGCCCGGAAACTGAAGGTGAGGTATAATTCATTTTGGAACGACCATCGTTATTGACGGCTGATCCTTCGATAACAGCATAGATGCGATTACCATCCGCTCGGGCGCGATCCAATGACTTCAACACCACAACCCCAACACCACTGGCACCGATGGTACCGCTGGCGTCTTTGCTGAATGGTGAGCAGTTGCCATCCTTGGAAAAGATGTGTTGAGACTGATACTTATAGCCCTCTGACATATCGGGATCTACAAGCACGCCTCCTGCGAGCATGACATCACATTCACCATTTCGGAGCATGCCTGCGGCTGTATGAATGCCAATCAGCGAGCTTCCACAGGCGGCTTGTAGTGTAATGGCAGGGCCTTTGAGGTCCAGCTGAAAGGCAACCTTGGTGGCGAGGAAGTCTTTCTCATGGTGCAAGGCCATTTGGAACTTGTCGGGAAGGGCGGTTGGAGGTTTGGAGCGAAGGGCTGCGTGATAGTAGGTTGTCTCACCACTGCTTGCGATAACACCGATGTTTTGGTTGGTGTTCAGTGGAGGAATGCCAGCATTTTCAAGAGCATGTACACAGCTCATCAGGAAATGCCGCTGCTGCGGATCCATGAGGGCTGCTTCCCGTGGGCTGATACCGAAGTACTCAGGATCGAACGACATCATTTCGCTCATCTGACTTCGCGCACCGACGAAATCAGGATCCTCCGGTGTGAAATGTTCAATTCCGCTTCGGTTTTCACGGACCATGGACCAAAACTCAGCCAGGTCATCTGCGCCTGGGACACGTAGTGCCATACCGATAATAGCAACTTTTCCCGCGCTCTGCGTTGTCTTTGCTTTGCTAGTCCGAGTTTCTGATTCCGTTTTTCCTTCAAGATGTTCTGCCAGATCTGAAGGCGTCACATAACGAAACAGATCTGCGATACTGACTTTTCCTTCCAGTGCTTTATTGATATGCATTTGGTAGCGCATCAATTGCAGGGAAGAGCATCCAGCCTCGAAAAATGTTTGGTCCGCAGTGATGGATGCACCAGTGACATGTTCAAAAGCTGCAATGAGTTCATTTGTGCGTTGAATTGCGTTATTTGCGTTTATTTTGCGTTTTTTACGTTCAATCTTGCGCCATTTGCAGCTGGCCAATGCTCTTTGATTTATCTTTCCACTTGGAGCGCGGGGCCACTCGTCGACCTGTCTGAATTCGTCAACCCGGATGTAGTCAGGAAGCTGCGTTGAAAGATAGTGATCAAGCTCATCTGCGTTGATGGTGCCCACTCGCAGGCTGACATAGGCATGGAGTTTTTTATGCTGGTCATCAAAGACAACAGAAGCCTGTTCGATGGCACCGTGATTTATCAAAGAGGCTTCCAACTGGCCGAGTTCAACGCGGTGACCTGAGATCTTCACCTGCTGGTCGTGACGGCCTCCATAGTTTACCTGCCCAAGTTCATCCAGAAAGCCCATGTCACCGGTTTTGTAATAGAGTTTTGAACCGCCAGTGCCACAATCTGGCTGGAGTATGACAAAGCGTTCTGCGTTCAACACTGCATTGTCCAGATAACAACGGTGAACCAGATTGCCGCCTATGAGGAGTTGGCCGCGTTCACCGGATGGAACCGGATGGAAGCTGTCATCCACGATGAGAATATCGGTGTTGTGAACAGGAGCGCCAATCGGTGGGCGGGTCGGCCAGTTTGCTGCTGGTCCGTGCATAGAGTGGGCGCAAACCACATGCGTTTCTGTTGGGCCATAGTGATTGTGCAAGGAGGCTTGGCGTAACTGCGTGAAAAACGCACGGAGGGCTTTGGTGCAATACAACTGCTCGCCGGCCGTGATCACATTCTTCAAAGCACCGGGGAAGATGTTGAATGTTTGAGCAGCTTCGCAAAACAATTCCAGCGCCACAAAAGGCATAAAGATGCGTTGCAGATTATTGTCATACATGTAGTTCAATAAGCACTGCATGTCCTGTCGCCAAAGAGGATCAATGACATGGAAGCACCCGCCCGAACAGAGCGTTGAAAAGATCTCCTGAAACGAAACATCGAAGGCTAACTTGGAGAACTGCATGGTGTGTTCTCCAGCGGGTAATCCTCCCTGTTGCTGTTGCCAGTGCAACAAATTGCAAAGTGTTTGGTTGTAGACATCAACCCCTTTGGGTTGACCAGTGGAGCCGGAGGTAAACAGGGTATACAAGGGCCTTTCGCGATCTGAAAATTTCAGAGGATGCTGATGATCGCGTGAATTTCTGAGTTCTTGCAAATCTACCGGGAGCGCGCGTAAGTCCTGGCGTTCAAGTGCAGAAGGTAAGGATGCCTGCACTGCATGGAGGACCCCAACTGGTTGGGCTTGCGAAATCACATCCTCCAGCAGCTTTTGAGGATAGCTCAGGTCCAACGGAACAGCTGTTACGCCCAGTTTTGTCACTGCCAGAAGCGAGACTATGTAGTCTGGGGAAGCATCCATATAGAGTGCGACGCGCGTAGGTCCTACAGGTTCTGTTGACCCAAAAATAGTGGACTGCATGTTAGCAGCCAAAGCATCGGATAACTCGTCCAACTCATGATAGGTGAGAGTTTTGCCGCGCCATGCGAGGGCAGGTGCATGTGGTGATAGTGAGACTTGTTTCTGAAACCAGCTTGCGACCGTTGTGTACGGCAATGACTGGCTTGTACCAGTTACATGCGAAATGCGTTGTTGTGTGTTGAGTTGGAAGACATTCGCTGCAGCCTCTTCAGTTTCCATATGATCCAAACCAGCGAACATGGTTTGCTCCAGCAGGGTGATAGCATCATTGTCGAAGTGACTGAGATCATACTCCCAGTAGAACTGGTAGGTTTCAGCTTCATCAAGAACAGACAGGTAGAGCGGGCACTTGGGGGCGACATCTTCAGGGTAAGATAGCTGCGCGCATTCTCCATTGAGCTTTAGCGTTTCGTAACGGGTGTTTTCGGTCGCAAACATAAACTCAAACGGAACGCCTGAAATACGCTTCCTTTTCTGGAGATGTTCAACCACATGTTCGAAGGCAACATCCTGACAGGCAAGGACTTGTTTTGAAGCCTTGGTGAGGGTGCTTGTATTTTGTTGAATGGAGGCCGTTGGGTCGATTTTAACCGGAACCAACGCTGTGTTGGCGAACATTCCAACTGTTGCTTCAAACTCTGTTGTAAGCCGGTTCGCTACAGGGCTTGCAATTGTGAAACTCGTTCTCCCCGTGTGCACATAAAGTGCATGGGCAAACAGCGCGTGAAAGACCTGATGAGGTGTTAGTGAAAGACGCTTTGCAATGGTTAGCAACTTTGCTCTGGTGGCTGCATCAAGACGTGTCAAACGTGTTTGCCCTGCTAAAACACCTTGCTTCCCTTGAGCGTGTCTCAGTACAGGTTTCCAACATTCCTCTATCTCTGGCGCGTCGTATAGCTTGAAGAGAGCATCCTTTTGCTTGTTGTAATGTTCCGTTTCCCATAGATGCGACTGCCATGTTGCAAAGTCTAATGTCGTCAGCCCAATTGGCTTTTGGTCCTGTCCTGTCTCGTCTGTTTCTGCCTGGAATGAACGGGAAAGATCTTCAAACAAGATGTTGAGTGACCAGCCGTCCAGAATGATGTGGTGCGCATGAAACAGAAGGACACTGGTGCCATTTGGTTGGTGGACCAGATGAAGTTGAAACAGGCATGGGTGCTCAAGATCAAATGGTTGAGTGAGGAGTTTGGTTTGCAATTGTGAAATTGCTTCTTCTTCCAAGGTTCCGTGGAAGTGAAACACCTCTGGATTGCTTTCAGCGACCCGCTGCTGCACCCCATCATCGGTGGGATGGAAGCTGGTGCGCAGTGCCGGGTGTTTTTTGACCAGCTCATATGTTGCGTGACCCAAATTTTCGGCACTCAGATGACCTGAAAACCGAAAAATGAACGGTGTATTGTAGGATATGTCAGCAGGGTTCTTTTGTTGCTGTAGCCATAACCGCATTTGCTCCGAGGTTGCCTGCTCTTTTGCCAAACCTGATGGAGCAGGTGCAGGCGGTAAACTGTTGGCTTGCTCATTGTGCTCGCTAACAATCTCAGAGAGTTCAGCAAATGTCAGGTTTAGAAGCTGTGATGGTGCAACGCGGCAGCCAAATACTGTGTTGAGTTGGTTAGATAAGCTGATTGCTTTGAGTGAATCGCCACCTGCGGTAAGCAGTGTCTCTTCACGGCTTAACTGCGCCACACTCAAAACCATCTCTGCAGTTTGCAGAATGCTGCTCAGAACGGCACTCTCCGAGGCATCACAGGAGGAAACACGACGGAATGGAGTAGTCTCCATTTCTTGAAGGGCTTTTTGGTCGATCTTCCCGTTTGCATTCAGAGGCAACGAGCCAAGACAAAAGACTTTATGAGGACGCATATAATCTGGCAGGTAAGCAGAAAAGTGGGCATCAAGCTCTTCATAATCAAGCTGCTCTTCACTCGCTAAGTAAGCATGCAACTCAAGCGGTTTGCCTTGTTCCTGAGCTGCTAAAACACAAGCCTGCTGTATCTTCGGATATTGCTGGATGCGCTGTTCGATTTCTTCAGGTTCTACGCGAAACCCGCGTACTTTGATCTGTCTGTCAACGCGGCCCACATACTCGACCAGACCTTGCTGATTGAGGCGGACCAGATCGCCAGTGCTATACCATTTTCCAGAGTTTGGAAGCTCTACAAACCTGCGCTGTGTTTCCTCTGTTCTATTCAGATAGCCATGAGCAACGCCTGCGCCGCCGAGATAGAGTTCCCCAGTTTCACCAGTATTGGTGATTTCGCCGTTTGATGACCTTAGCTGGCAGTCTGTACTGGCAATGGGGCTGCCAATGGGAATGATGTCTGCATCAAAGTCCCGAGGAATTGCAAAGCACAAGGCAAAGGTTGCACACTCTGTCGGGCCATAGATATTGTAGATCTGACAGGCGCTTTCAGGGTTTGCAGCATACCATTTCTCGACAGTTTTAGGGTTTAGCTGTTCGCCGCCAATGAGCAGATGCCCAAGCGATCCAAAGCAGGCAGTCCCGTGATCGACCATCGCATTGAACAGAGAGACTGTCATGAACATGGTTGAGATCGATTGCTGCTCTAGCTGCCGGGCAAAGCCTGCAAAATCGGCGAGTTCGTCACTGGAAAAAATGACACTACATCCACCAGTTAAAAGCGGTACCCAAACATCGAAGCTGAGTGCATCAAACGCAGGGTTGGAAATGTGCGCGTAGCGATCTCCGATATTCATTGGGACAAAGCTGGGTTGATGGGCAAGCCTCTCGATTGCTGAGAGAGGCACTTGAACGCCTTTGGGCGTACCCGTTGTTCCTGATGTGTAAAACAAAAACGCAGTTTTCGCCAAAGGATGACGCGGGAGGTCGCCGCTATTCTCATGCTGGCTTTGTATGAGCAACTGGTCAGCAGGAAGGACCTGATGCGCTTGTTGGGAAAATGGCGTGGATGCACTCGCCTCTGGAACGATGAGAAAACGTGTTTGGCTATCAGATAAGATTGCTGATTGCCGGTCTGGCGGGCTGGCGGCATCTAACGGGACAACCGTTGCTCCCGCTTTCAGTATCGCGAGCATGACAACTATGAGCTCTTGAGAGCGAGGCAAACAGACGGCAACCACATCGCCGTTTTTTACGCCGTGGCCTCTCAATGCTGAGGCTACTTGTGCGGAGCGTTCGTTGAGCTCTTTGTAGTTGAGGATACGATCATGATCCTGCACCGCGGCCAGTTCAGGAAAATGGTCCGCATAAAAGCTGATACTGTCTAATAACGAAGATTGGACGGGTCCCTGATCTCCAATTTCTAAATCATAAGAGCTCGAGGCTAAATATTCATGAGAAGTGTTGATAGTCATGTAAGCCTCTAAGCGTCTATCTGCATAGGAACGGCAGGAGAGGTGGTTTGCCGCTCAAATAATTGAAACTCATAGGAAATCGCTTTTTTGACACGCTGTATTTCTTCTGATTCAAGCAGTTCCCAGTGGTCCCCCCGAACCAGTCTCGTCATGAAGCCACCTGAAGCTCTTTCAATCCAAAACTGACGTAGTTGATGCAGGAAGCCTTTGTTGAGTGAGCCAAGCGCCTGAATGAACACAACTCGCGCGTCCAATGGCTGGCAGTCATAATCCAGCACACAGGCCCGATTGTGATTGTAAACCTGATGGTAGCGCTTTATTTGCTCGTCATCGATGCCCGGATACATCCCATTGAACTTCACCAGCTTGTCTCGAAATTCTGCAAGATCCACTGGTGCAAGGCTCTGGCGCTCATGCTCCTCAAACCCCTGAGTGTCCAGAAGAATGACGCTGACATTGTGGTTACCACGGGCTTTCAGAAGTCGGGCCATCTCATAGGCAACGTAGCCCCCAAACGACAGGCCGGTGAGGACAATTTTTTCATGCGCGATGTGTTCGATACGTTCCAGATAGGCGCTGGCCATGGCCATTATGGAGGGGAGAGTTTCCTCTCCCGCGTTGAGGCCGGGCGATTGTAGGCCATAAACGCCAATGTCATCAGCCAGGATCTTCGCCAGAGACAGATAACAAAAGGCTGTCCCACCAGCAGGATGAACGCACACGACATGCTCGCCGTTTTGGCTTTCGCGGAACGTAATGAGGTTGTCGCGGGAGTTCTCTTCCGCAGCTCCGGTTCGTATCCAACTGGCAAGCGCCTCTACTGTCGGATTTAGAATGAACGTTTTGGGCGGGACTTGAATTTTGAACGTCTCACCAACCCGATGGGCCACTTTGATCGCTGCGATGGAAGAACCGCCGACATGGAAGAAACTGTCGCTGATTCCAATGGAGGGATGGAGAAGCACTTCCTTCCAGATGTTATAGATCTGGAGCTCTATATGATCGCGTGGGCTTTCCTGATTGACCTTAAACACGGCCTCATGGGCCAACACAGATGCCTTTAGGCTGGAATAATCAATCTTGCCGTTATTGGTGAGAGGGAGTGTTTCCAAATGCAGCAGAATATGAGGAAGCATGTAGTTCGGAAGTGCTTCTGCCAGATGATGACGAAGGTCGCTTTCTACGAGGGGAGAACCGTCTGGTGTAGTGTAGCAAAGTGCCAGTTGGGCTATACCACCCTCTTGCTGAACCACGATCGCGGCACAGCTGTGGCATTCGGGATATTGTCGGAGGATAGCTTCAATCTCTGACAGCTCGATGCGAAAGCCGTTCAGCTTGATCTGGTTGTCTTTGCGGCCTGCAAAAATCAGCTGACCTTGCTCATCGTAGTAGGCAAGATCGCCCGTACGGTAGAGCTGTTCACTTGAGTTGAATGGGCTGGTAACGAACGCCGATGCTTGTTGCTGCGGAGCGTTAAGATAGCCGGAAGACAAGCCGGCACCGCCGATATATAGCTCACTAACCAGTCCAACCGGGACAATCGACATGCTTTCATCAAGCAGATAAGTCCTTCCGTTCGATATGGGGTTGCCTATGGGAGCTGAAGGTTTGTTCAGATCTTCCGGCTTCACACTATGCCAGGTGCTGTCTACGGTGCATTCAGTCGGGCCGTAAACATTGTGCAGTGTCGCCCACGGCAGTTTGCTGGAGAACTTACGCATAAGTTCACCGCTCAACTCACCACCACCACAAAACACATTGCGCAGTTGGCCGCATTGGGCAGCCTCCGGTTCATCAAGAAACAGATCTAACATCGCGGGGATGAACTGGATGGTGGTGATACCATGAGATGCACAGCTCTTTGCCAGCTCTGCAGGAGAGGTGTGAGCATGAGGCGAAGCCAGCACCAACGATGCACCTGAGCATAACGGCCAGAAGAACTCCCAGATCGCGGCATCAAATCCCATCGGCGTCTTCTGCAACAGAGCATCACCGGGCTTGCCTGGAAATGTGCGCTTGGTCCACTCCACGAGGTTCACCAAGCCCTTGTGGGTCAGCTTGGTGCCTTTGGGAACGCCGGTGGTTCCTGACGTGTAGATGATATAGGCAAGACCCTCGGCGCTTATACCGTTAGCTGGCAAATTATCAGTGCCACAGGATTGAATAATTTTAGCTCGTTGCTCTGTATTCAGCGACAGCACTTCAACTTCACAACTGCTCTTGAGTTTGGTAGCCGCTTCCGAGGCCTCTGGATGGGTGAGGATCAGATCGGGCTGGCTGTCTTGCACCATAAACTCAAGACGCTTGATTGGCAGTCCGGGCTCTAAAGGAATGAAGTGACCACCCGCCTTGAGCACGGCAAGCATGGCTATCACCAACTCGCTGGACCGTTCAAAGAGCAGGCCCACTGGACTTCCCTCAATAACACCAAGTTCCTTCAGGTAGCGGGCAAGTTGATTTGCTTTGGTGTTGAGACTGGCGTAGCTCCACACGTCTTCGCCGCATACGAGTGCAGGTGCTTCGGGTGAATGCTCGCATTGAGCCTCAAATGCTTTGTGAATGCACGTTGAGCTTAACGCGTGCCGCGCTCCGTGAGGCCATACCTGCGTTAACAGACCTCTTTCTTCGGGCGTGATGTAATCAATCACACCGAGATGCTCTTCCGGCGCTTTAATAGCGTTTGAGAGGAAGCTGGTGAGGTGACTGGCCATTCGCGCAATGCGGGATTGCGTAAACAGATCTTTGTTGTACTCAAAGCCAAGGCTAAACGTGGAGCCTCGTTCAAATACTTCCAGCGTGATATCGAACTTTGCTGTCTGGCTGTCTGTTGCCAGTGTTTCGATTTCAACACCATCCATTTGAGCTGCCCCCCCCGGCAGGTTCTGATAAATCAGCATGACCTGAAACAGAGGCGAATGGGCTGGTGAGCGTTCCGGATTTACAGCTTCAACCACCTTTTCAAAAGGCAAATCCTGATTGTCCAGCGCTTCCAGAATGGTTGTTTGCGACTGCGTTACCAGCTCAGCAAAGGTGCTTGTGGCGGTGACACGCGTTTTGAGTGCGAGCGTGTTGATGAAGTGCCCGATCAGAGGCTCCAGCTCTGCCAGATGGCGGTTGGCAAAAGAGGTGCCAATGCAGATGTCTTCCTGTTTGCTATAGCGCCATAAGAGGGCGGTAAATCCGGCCAGATAGAGCGCAAATGGCGTGATTGAGCGTCTTTTGCAGAACAGTCGCAAGCGTTCACTCAAGTTGTCATCAAGCGTGAATTCAAAGTGAGCACCGTTATGTGTCTGTTCTGCCGGGCGAGGCAAATCCGTGGGTAGCTCAAGTAAGTCTGGCAGGTTTTCAAGTTTGTCAGTCCAGTACTGGATCTGTTGCTGCTCTCTGGATGAACTGCGTTCGTTTTTATGATGCGTCACATAATCGGCGTACTGCATGGACAGAGGGGGAAGGTCGGGCGAGGTGCCCATTTGATAAGCGTTGTAATGAGCCGTAACTTCGCTGAAAAACAAACCGATAGACCAGCCATCAGCGGTAATGTGGTGCAGGTTTACGAGCCATACGTGTTCTTCATCTGCAAGCTTTATGTAACTTGAGCGCAAGAGCGGGCCGTGCTCTAAATCAAACGGTCGGCTTGCCTCATGCTGGACACGTTCATTGAGCGCCTCCACCTGTTTTTCGTCACTCAGATGGCAAAGGTTCAAGAGGTCAAAGGGCAGCTCAGCAGGTTCTGGAAAAGTTTGTGTAGGCGTTCCGCTGCTTGTGCTGAACCTCGCTCGGAGCATGTCGTGACGCGCAACAACAGCATTTACGGCGCGGTGCAGAGTTTCCAACTCGAGCATCCCGGAAACTTTGAGCGCAACGGGGTTATTGTAAAACGGACTCTCCGGCTCCAATTGATGCAAGAACCACAAATGGCGCTGTGATGGTGAAAGCGGTACGCCTTCAGTCTGCCTTTCTGCTGCATGTTGTTGCAGCAGATGAATCAGCTCTGATTTTTCCGCTTTCAGAACGGCGGCAAGATCAGCTCCCAGAAACCCCTTTGGCGCTTTGAAACGCAGCTTTTCTCCATCAGTCTGGAGGCTCACATTGTGCTGGGCAAAATAATCAAGCAGTTGTTGAGCTTTCATATTTCAAACTCCTCCATTTCATCTTCATCCATTGAGGAGGCAAGCGCAGTCCCGAAGGTCTCTATGGTGTGTTGCCGGTTTTGCTCAGTGGTGGGTGTGCCGCCGATCATGGAATAGATGAGCTTATGAGTAGGCCCCAACCGGAACAGCTCCGTCAAAACCGTCTCATCTATGGAGCCGATGCCGCACAGGCCTAACCCTGCTTCATGGGCACGCATGGTCAACAGCTGTGCCATTGCGCCTGTTTCGATCAACCAGAACTGCTCGCTCATCTCGCCATAAAGGGGTTCGATTGCCTGCCGCTCGGCGATGAAGAAAAGCGCGAAGGCAGCCTCTTCAAAAACTGGCCGGTTCACGAAATAATCATAGGCATCCGGGGTCAGTGCCTTGCCATCTGCTGTCGAAATCAGAGCGTGTTTTTCAGGATCGTAATAATAGGCCCCACCTTCCAGGCCCAACACACGACCGGGTTTGATGTAAAGGTAGGTTTGCACCGGATAGAGCCCCCCGGCGCTTGCAAACAAGTGCTTTGGTGCCTCTTGGTTCTGATTACGCCGTAATGCAGAGAGGAGGGCCTCTAATCGGGTTTTGGGGACAGGATCCAAATTGAACTGACGCACCGACCGGTAGGCGTCAAATTCGTCGAACTCAGGAGAGCTGGAGTTTTCCAACTGATGCACGTCATGTTGCTGATCAAGCTTGCGCAATCCAACATTACGGTCTTTGAAAGACTGTCGCTGCAGCGGGTCTTCAAGGGTGGCTATTGCGGAATTTGTTGCGTCAGGTTGCGCTTCTTCCGCCACCTGACCAAACTGCTCCCGATACATGGCAAGGAGCGTTGCAAGGCTTGGGCTGCCCATAAACTTTGCAAGTGGTGGGCGGAACGAGAGCGTGCTCGACAACGCGTTCGAAATGCGCGTGATATCGATAGAGGTCGCTCCCAGCTGCAGTAAATTAGCCTCGGGAGTGACGTGATCCAGTTTCAAGATCTGAGAGATAATCTCGTGGATTTTCTCTTCCTGTTCCCCTTGCGGTTCGAAGCTTAGCTCAGCTTGTATCTCACTGCGTGGTTCCGGCAGTTGCTTCCGATCAATTTTGCCGTTTGCAGAAATCGGGAGGCGCTCAATCTCAAGGAGAGCAGAGGGAACCATGTAATGGGGCAGGTGGGCGCGTAGATGATCCAGAAGAGCGTCAATCTCGACACCGTGCTCTTCCAGAACCACATAGCCAACGAGTTGCTTATCGCCTTGTGCCTCGCCAAACATCTTAAAGACTGAGGCTTTTACGTCTTTATGGGCATTGAGCACCGTTTCGATCTCACCAAGCTCAATGCGGAAACCTTGCACCTTGACCTGAGTATCCACGCGCCCAAGAAACTCTATGTTTCCATCTGGCATATAGCGCCCCAAATCGCCGGTACGGTACAAGCGTTCGCCGGTCTTGGGGTGGGTGATGAAACGATGGTTGGTTTGTTCTTCGTCCCGCCAATAACCTATCGCAAGTCCAATGCCACCGATGTACAGTTCACCAGTGACCCAGCAAGGGCGAGGGGCCAACGCTTCATCCAGAACATAAAACTGTTGGTTGTCGAGCGCTTTGCCGTAGGGGATGCTCTTCCAATGCGGCGCGATATCCTGAATAGGGAAGCAGATGGACCAAATGGAGGCTTCAGTTGCTCCACCCAGAGACAAGACATGCGCGTTCGGTGCGAGTGCACGCACCCGCTCAGGCAGTGAAAGTGGGATCCAGTCTCCAGACAACATCACTTCACGCAAATGCGAGCCGAGATTTTTGCGATCGCTTTGAGCATAATCTGTCAGCACACCAAGCAAAGCGGGTGCAGAATTCCAGATCGTGACCTTGTGACGAATGAGGCACTCCAGCCAATGGGCAGGGTCTTTTGCCTCAACCTCATTGGGCAGGACTAAGGAACCACCTGCCGCCAGCAAACCAAAAATATCATAGACTGAGAGATCAAAGCCCAATGCAGAAATGGCAAACACACGATCTTCGGGCTGCACGTTTAGACGGCAGTTGATGTCAAGCAACGTGTTAACCGCTCCACGATGATCGATCATGACCCCCTTGGGTTCCCCGGTGGAACCTGAAGTAAAGATCACGTAGGCAAGGTCATCCGGCTGCGTATCAACAACCTGCAGCTTCTTATCGCTCAAGTCATCCAGTTCCCCGCCAACATCAACCGTTTGAGCAAGCGCAGGAAGCCCCTTGTGTGTGTCACTCTGGCTTGTCTTGACGCATACGAGCCTGCACTCGGTCCGTTGCAATATGCCTTTAATGCGATTGGCCGGCAGATCCGGGTCGATTGGAAGATATGCGCCCCCTGCATATAGAATGGCGAGGGCAGCTACACTCTGTTCCCAACCGGTCCGCATCTGAATGGCAACCAGATCACCTTTGGCCAGGCCCTTCTGTTGAAGGAGAGTGGCAAGATTACGGGCACGCTGGCGGACTTTGCTGTAGGACAAAACCAGATCACCGCAGATCACGGCAGGAGCAGCTGGTGTTTTGAGCGCTTGTTCCTCAAACAGCTCATGCATCAATGGCCAATGTTGTGAAAGTGCGCGCTCAGCGTTCCAGACAGGAAAGTGTTGGGGGACTTGCTGTTGCCAGTGATCAGAGGTGACCAACTCTTCTAGCAGAGCGCAATAGGCATCAAACATGTCCTGCATCATGCCCTCTGGAAACAGCTCGTCTATGCTGTCCCAGTTGAAATGTAGCTCGCCATCAATCTCCATGATGGTGTGATCGAGCCACACCTGCGGTGTTTGGGTGATGGTATGTACATTTTGAGCGTCCAATGCGGAGGCAAGCGTAATTTCCTCCTGATCCGGGATCATCTCCACCAGGGTGCTGTTGAAGACGATGGGCATTCCCGTTTGCTGCTCACCACGCAGGCGCGTGAGCTCTCGCAGAACCCGCACACCACTAACTTCACTATGATCCATATCCTTCCAGAGTTGGCGCTGGACAGCTTTTGCATTGTCAGAAAAGCTCTTTGCCGGGTCCGAGCTAACTTCCAGCAAAACAATAGACGTGAAGTCGCCGATGAGGCGGTTGATATGGGGGTGGAGCGGTTGGCGATTGAACACAGGTAAGCTGAGTGTGAACCGGGACGACTGGCTCCATTTGGCCAGCACCTGCGCAAATGCTGTCAGCAGACAGCCGGAGGGGGTGACACCATGCTTTCGCGCATTTGCTTTGATCGTTGACCATTTGGCCTCTTCCAAAACAAGTTGTCTGCGTGTGAACCGGGGATTGCTGATGGCCTCTGGCTGTTTTGCAAGTGGCAGTTCCGGTGCTGCAGCGAGAGCCGACAAGCGGTCTTGCCAGTACTTCAGAGAAATCGCATAGCGGGAGTCATCCCGCATCGCTAGTTCCTGCACCACATAGTCGCGGAACGTGATTTCAATCCTCGGAAGTTCTGCCTGCGGGTCCTCATAGAAGGTAGCAAGTTCGCGTGAGAAAATCTGGCTGCTGGCTGCATCCACGATTAACGCATCCATGGAAATGTGTAGCCGAGTTATCTCATTCTCAAGCTGCACGGCCCGGAACTCGAAAAGCGGCCATGTTCCCGCATCCAAAACCTGATGCGACATGGCCTCCCGGTTTCTTGAGATGATGCGCTCCACGACACGTTCACTGCGGCCACAGGCATCGTCAGTCTGGATGATGTATTCAGGAACATCCTCCAATATGCGTTGGGTGCCATCGCTGGCAAAAACAGCTCGCAGCATATCGTGACGAAGGATCAGCCTGTTCAAAGCAGCGTTGAATCTCTCAAGATCAAGGTGAGGGATCTCAATTTCCTCATAAGCATGAGCGCTGACGCCGCCCAGCCCCAAACTGTCATCCCTGCCAACCCAGTAAGCCTGCTGGATGTCCGTGAGTGGAAATGGTTCATACCGGTTTGATTCATCTGCATGGATTTGCAGCGCTGAGTGTTCTGCCTTGCCGGTGTTGGTATTGGCCGAGGCAGCCAGATCAACAAGTGTCGGGTTTTCAATAAGATCACTGAGGGACAGGCCGAGTGACAGTTCTTTGTTTATTGCATGGATCAGGCGTGTCGCCAGCAAAGAATGCCCGCCAAGGTCAAAGAAGTTGTCGGTGCGGCCAACCTGTTCCACCTTGAGCACCACCTGCCAAATCGAAGCAATATCTGCTTCAAGGCCCGGCAGTGGTGCTTCATAGTCTGTACTCCCTGTACGGACAGCAGATGGCAAAGCTCTTCGATCCAGCTTGCCGTTCCGGGTGATGGGCAACTCCTCCAGAGGCATCCAGTCCGTTGGGATCATGTAGTCCGGCAAGTGAGCTTTCAGCTCTGCCCGCAATGTGCCAGCGGGTCTTGTGCCGACGAAGTAACAGACGAGCCGGGCATGCTCGGGGTCTGCTTGCTTGTCCAAAATCACGGCGACTTCCAGAATGCCATCCATCTGTAAGATGCAGTTCGTGATCTCCATCGGCTCAATCCGGAACCCACGGAATTTCACCTGATCATCTGCACGGCCATGGAAGGCAAGGCTACCATCTGGCAGGTAGGCCGCCAAATCACCGGTACGATAAAAGCGTTGCGCGCCTTGAGAGGCGAACGAGTGCGTAACAAATCGTTCTGCGGTTAGTTCTTCCTGACCAAAGTAACCCAAAGCCAGATTGTCTCCGCACACATACAGCTCTCCAGTCGTTCCGGGAGGCACAGGTCGCATGCTCTCATCCAGAAGAAACACACTGGTGTTCTCCATGGGCTTGCCGATGGGCGGGGAGGCTGGCCAATCCTCCATGCGCGCACAATCCAGAACGTGCTGGGTCACCACATGGGTTTCAGTGGGGCCGTATTGGTTGTAAAAATAGCGCCCTCCCAGTGCTTTAAGGAGTTGCCGCAGGCTGTCATTGACCAGCAGTGCCTCGCCAGCGGTGATCACTTCACAAGCAGGGCCATCCGGCAGCTGTTTAGCCTCAAAAAGACCTGCCATCTGTTGCAGTACCGCAAAGGGCAAGTGGGCGCGCTCAATGCCGTTGGACTTGATGAAGCCTGCAAGGTTGCCGATGTCTTTGCGCTGGTCATCACTCAGCAGCGCAAGGCTTGCGCCCTGACACAACGTGCAGAAAATCTCCTGAAAGGCCACATCAAAGTTGAGGGAGGCAAATTGGAGAATGCGCGACGGGGCTCTTTCTGACGGAACCTGTTTAAGTTGCCAATTGACCAGATTGCGCAGGGTGCGGTGGGTCTGCACCACGCCTTTTGGTTTGCCTGTAGACCCGGAGGTGTAAAGGACATAGGCCGGGTCAAGAGGGGCAGGGGTAAGCCCCGTATTCTCCGCCGAAATATGTTGGCTCTTTTGTGCAAGCTCTGCAAGAGTGACTGTTGCACTCGCAAATTCGACTGGCAGTTTGGGCTTTAACGCATCTGTAGTTATGACGAGATCAGGCTTAACATCCTGCAAGATGGCCTGATGGCGGGCCTCAGGGTAAGCTGGATCCAGCGGCACAACGGTAGCACCTGCCTTTAAGATACCCAGCAGTGCGATGATCATTTCCGGTGATCGGTCTACACATAGTGCGATGTTTGCTTGTGAGCGAATGCCTTCCTGCACAAGTGCATTGGCAAACCGATTAGCGTGTGTGTTTAATTCGTCGTAGCTGAGTTTTGTCTGGCCGAAGATCAGCGCTGTGGCTGTTGGTGTGCAAGCGGCGTGTTCTTCAATGCGTCTGCTGATGCATTCAAACTCAGAGTAAGGCACAGAAGGCTGTTGCCATGCATCCAGCGCCAGCGTTCGTTCCTCTTCGCTCAACAGGCTTACGGCACTAAGCTTCGTCGTTGCGTCTGCCACCATTTGGGTGAGAACATGCTCGAAGTACTTTGCAATGCGAGTGACGGTCTCTGGCTCAAACAGGTCGCTTGCAAACTCGATAGCGCCTTTCAGCTGGCCGTCTCTTTCCTGAAGCGACAACAGCAGATCAAACTTGGCACCGCCATGGTGGTGAGGAAGAACATCAACAGCAAGGCCGGGAAGTTCGAACCGGTCGTTGTTCTCTCCCTCCCAGGCAAACATCACCTGAAATAAGGGGGAGTGCGCAAGACTTCGCGGCGGGTTGATATGCTCTATCACCTGTTCGAAGGGAAGGTCCTGATTTTGTTGTGCTTCTAAAACAGTGGTCTGCACCTGCGACAGGTACTCTTTCAAGGTAAGGCTTTCATTGGCCTCCACCCGCAAGGCCAGTGTGTTGGCGAAGAAACCAATCATGTTGTCGAGTTGTGAATGATCTCTGTTGGCGACCGGACTGCCCACAACGATATCTTTCTGTCCTGAAAGCTTGGCCAGAGTCAGCGCCCACATCCCAAGAAGACTGCTAAACAACGTGTTCCGATTGGATGCAGCAAGCTCCTTCACCTTCTGAGTTAAGGATGGCTCCAGATTCAATGGGACTGCGGTGCCTTTGAAGGATTGCCGCTTTGGTCTTGAATGATCGGTTGGCAGCTCCAGCAGCACAGGTGCATCTTTGAGCCTGGACTTCCAATAGCGCTTTTGCTGGTTCCATGAGCCATTCTTCAGCTCATTGCTCTGCCACTGCGCGAAGTCTGCATATTGGATTTGCAAATCGGGGAGCTTGGTATCCTGATGTTGGGACAGAGCAGAATAAAGCACACTCAGTTCCCTGCTGAAGATACCCATGGACCAAGCATCTGAAATGCTGTGGTGCATAACAATCACCAGCACATAATGGTTCTCGTCACAGCGCAGGAGATTCGCACGGAACAGCGGACCCGCCTCCAAATCAAAGGGCACAGAGATCAAACGGGCGACATGATCTTGTAACGTCTCATTCGCAGCCACTTGCGTAGCCGCCCCCATCCGCCAAACAGTTGCTGGCTGAATGTCCTGATAGGCGGTCCCGTTCTTCTGACTGAAACACGTCCGCAAAGCCTCGTGCCGTGCAACGATTTTCTCAATTGCTTGAGACAGGGCTGAGACGTCCAACTCTCCCTTCAGCTCCAGAACCAATGGCATATGGTAGGCTTCGCTCTGGCCCTCCATTTCTGCCAGGTACCATAAGCGTTGCTGAGAGGAGGAAAGCGGTAGGTTCTGTGTTCTGTCTGCGGGCTCAATTTGTCTTTTTGCGGTGCGTGTCTGGCTGTCTATTGCCTCGGCGAGAGAGGCAAGCGTTGGGGCAGTGAAAACAATTGTTGCCGGGACTTCGACGGAAATTGCATCACGGATACGTTGAGCTAACCGTACTGCAAGCAGAGAATGTCCGCCCAGAGCAAAAAAATTATCGTTGCGCCCAATATTGGCGACACCGAGTACATCGCACCAGATCTGGCTGAGTTCCGTTTCTCTGCCTGTTCGTGGAGGCTCAAACTCTGTTTGTGAGAGCGTGGATAGATCAAAGTCCGGGAGGGCTTTCAGATCGACTTTGCCATTGGGTGTGAGTGGTATCTTGTCGATGACGGTGATTCCGGCAGGAACCATGAAGTGTGGGAGTTTGTGGCTCAAGCCTGCTTTCAGTGCCTGAGGAACTTCAGTTCCTACATTATCCGCAAGGACGACATAAGCGAGAAGCTGTTCGCCGCTGGTGTGAGGCCTTACAACACAAATGGCTGATGTGACGCGTTCATCAGCTTCAAGAGCGGCTTCAACCTCACCAAGCTCGACGCGAAAACCGCGTAGCTTTGCCTGCCGGTCATTCCGCCCTAAAAACTCGAGTGTCCCATCACGTAGCTGACGGCCTAAATCTCCTGTTTTGAAGATCCTCAGGCCATCACCAATTGATACATCGGTAAACTTTTGCTTGGTGAGTTCAGGTGCGTTCCAATAGCCGCGTGCCAAACCAGATCCGGCAATACAGATTTCTCCAACAACCCCTTCGGGGACAGGTTGGCCGGAAGTGTCCAAAAGCAAGACCTGATAATTCTTGAGTGCAGTGCCGAGACTCAGAGTAGTGTTCGGAGAAAACTCCTCTGATAAGCTGAGTGCGAGGCAATCAATGGCGGTTTCGGTCAAGCCGTAAGCATGAATAATGTGCGCTGTAGGCCCGAAGGCCTTTCGTGCTTCGCAAGCACCTTTGGAGGACCAACGGTCTGAACCGCACACGACAGTTTTGAGGCTGGTTGACTGTTTTCCAATCGTCTGCACGTGTGCTGTGAGATTGTCCAAAACTGCTGGAACAAAATCACCGAATGTTATCTGATGGTGCTCAATCTTGGTGAGAAGGGCGGTACTGTCTACCAGCTCGTCCTGATCCACCAGGACAAGCCTGCCTCCAAAAGTGAGGGCGCGGACAAGGTCTGCGGTGAAAACATCAAACGAAAGACTCGCCATCTGCAAAACACATGGTGGTTCTTTGAAGTCGTAAAGGCTGCTCCATGCGTCCCTGATAGTCCAGATCGCACGATGATCGACCATGACGCCTTTGGGTTGTCCTGTCGAACCGGACGTGTAGATGATATAGGCCAGTTGGTCAGGCGCGACTTGAACATCTAAATCGCGTTCATCCTGAGAAGCCCATTCATCTCTTCTCCTCTCAATATTAATAGTCTGGGCAGGCAGCTTGGTGAGTTGATCCAACTGCTCCTGACCACGCATATCGGCCAGAATGACTGTGGGCTGGCAATCTTGTACAAGCGTGTTGATCCGCTCAGGGGGATAGTTCGCATCAATTGGAATGTAGGCAGCGCCAGTTTTCAAGACAGCAAGCAAGGCGATAACCGCGTCTGCGGATTTACGCATGCACACCGCAATCCGGTCCTGATTTGCAACGCCGTTAGAGCGCAGGTATCTGGCGAGCTTGTTGGCCTGACTGTTCAGTTGAGCATAAGAGAGTTCGATCTCATTGCCGATCAATGCAACCCGATCGCCGTGGGCTGCAGCGGCCTCTTCAAACGGCAGATGGATGGCGCTTGCTGCCGGTACATCCATAGATGGAAGACGGGAAGCTTCTAATGTTGCTGTATGTGTGGCTGCATCCATAAGTGGCAGTACGGCGACTGCCTGTTCCGGGTCTGCGCAAATGGCTTTCACTGCCTGTAACACATAACCTGCAAGCCGAACTATGGTTTGGCGGTCAAACAGAGCTGTCGCGTATTCCAAACCGCCGGAGATGTTTGAGCCATCGTCTACAAGCTCAAGTGTGATATCGAACTGGGAGGCGGTGCGAGGCAGTTGTACAGTGTCCAACTCCAACCCAGCGAATTGAGATGTTCCACCCTCTGTGTTTTGCCATGCGAACATGACCTGGAAAAGCGGAGTGTAAGACAAGAACCGTTGAGGGCTTAGTGCTTCCACCACCTGCTCGAAAGGGAGGGACTGATTATCCTGACTGTCGAGGAAAATGCCTCGCATCTGGGTGAGCAGCTGGCTTACAGTGGGATTTTCGCTCAAATCAAAGCGCAGAGCCTGTGTGTTCACGAACAGGCCCACCATCTCTTCCAGCTCTTTGCGGACACGGTTGGCAGATGGCGTGCCAATGACCAGATCCTCTTGTCCAGACAAACGGGAGAGCACGATTGCATAGGCGCTCATGAGCACCAAGTAAGGGGTGGAGCCCGTGCTGCGCGCCAATTGGCGCACCTTACCACTCAACTCAGGGCCTAACTCCAACGGCAGAAGTTCACCCGCAAAATTTTGCTGAGCAGGTCGCCGCTGGTCCGTTGGCAACAGCAAACGCTCGGGAGCGCCGGCAAGCGTTTCTTTCCAATAAGTCTTCTGCTCATTAAATTTTTTGAGCTGCTCCGGCTGTTTCTGCCATACGGCATAATCGGCGTATGCAAAATCGGGTGTTTCCCGCTCGATTGGTGTTCCTGCTTCTACCAGATGAGAGTAGTTTTCACCCAACTCTTTGAGGAGGAGTCCGTTGGACCACCCATCGGAAATGATGTGATGCAATGCCAGCAGCAACACGTGATGCGTCTCGTTGATCCGGATAAGACAACAGCGAGCCAACGGTCCTTGCTGCAGATCGAACGACCGTGTGCTCTCCTCTTCTGCCAAACGGCAGATCTCTGTTTCTGGGTCGCTATCGACCTCAATTTTGAGCAGGTGAAGGGGAAAGCCACAGGTACGGGGTGAGAAGCTTTGAGACAGCTTTCCGTTATCATCTGTAATGACTGTACGCAGGCCTTCATGACGGTCCATCAGCTGGTCTAGCGCGCTTTGCAGGTATGTCACGTTTAACTCACCACGAAGGCGCAAGCCAAGGGCCAGATGATAGGCTGAATTGATGCCTTCCATGCGAGAGAGGAACCAGAGCCTTTCCTGCGCAAAGGACAGAGGCAGGGGGTCTTGATCACGCGGAGCTGCCTTGAGCGCACTGCGTTGACGCATCTTCAAAAGCTGCTCTGGTGTGAGAGAGCGACGTTTGCGCTTGTTTAATTCGTCCTGCATGATTCCTCCCAATGACGCTGACAATCTGCTTCTGCGTCAGGAATATTCTTCGGCTGCTTCCAGCTCTTCAAAAATGTAATCGAGTGTCTGCTCAATGGTGGGGCGCTCGAAAAAGATGCGCAGCGGCACTTCCATTCCCAACACATCATGCATTCGGGCAATAATGCGTGTGGCTCGAAGAGAATGTCCGCCAATGTCGAAGAAGTTGTCGCGTATGCCGACACGCTCCAGCTGCAGAACTTCGGCCCAGATACGTGCAAGCTCCTCTTCCATTGGGGTTTCAGGAGGCACGTAACTGGTGATCGGCTGAACGCTGCCGCTATCGGGCTTTGGAAGCTGGATACGGTCTATTTTGCCGTTAGACGTCAAAGGCAAGGTATCCAACTGCACATAGAGCCCCGGCACCATATACTCCGGCAATTGACTGGCGAGGATGGTACGCAATGCAGCAGGATCTAGTTGGCCAACGCCTTTATCAGGGCATACATAGGCAACCAGCTGCGTGTCTTTGGCCTGATCCTGATGGGCCACGACGACAGCATTGGACACGCCCTCACTCAGACGCAAGGCATGTTCGATCTCGCCGGGCTCAATCCGATAGCCACGCACTTTGATCTGGAAGTCATCTCGCCCTAAATACTCAATGGTGCCATCTTTCAGATAGCGCCCAACATCACCAGTCTTATAAAGGCGCTCTCCAGCTTTGAACGGGCTATCAATAAAACGTTCTGCTGTGAGTTCTGGGCGGTTCAGATATCCGGCTGCAACACCTGGGCCAGCAACATAAAGCTCCCCCGCCACACCGGGGGCGGCAAGTGCCAGATGTTGATCCAGAACATACATAGTCATGCCTGCGATGGGGCGGCCTATAGGAACAACTGGCGGATAATCTGCGTGATGTTCAACCTCTTGCGCTGTGCAATATATGCTTGCCTCAGTAGGTCCATAAAGGTTCTGCAGCCGTACGGGCCCCAGTATTTCGAAACAACGCTTTGCCAGATAGGAAGAAAAGGCCTCACCACCGCACAGCATAGACCGCAAGCTCGTGCAAGTGTCAGCCCCTTCGCAAGACAGGAAGAAGCCCAACAAAGAAGGGACAAACTGACAGACTGTGACCTGATACTCACCGATGAGTTCAACCAGATACGTACCTTCCAGTAAGCGGGAGCGGTCTGCCACAATTATGCTGGCACCACAGGTAAGGCTGGCGAATATCTCAACCACTGAGATGTCAAAGGTGAGAGAGGTGGACAGGAGAACTCTGTCTTGCTGCGTGATTTGTCCTTGCTGCTGGAACCAAGCAACGAGATTAGCCGGACCTTTGTGCGGTACCATCACGCCCTTAGGTTTGCCCGTGGTGCCAGAGGTGTAGATCACATAAGCTGTGTTTTTGCGGGAAACCGATGCATTCAAGTTGTCTTCGCCAAGCACCTGCCAGCATGGATCAGGCTGATCCAGATTGATCAGCTTCTCAGTAACACCCATCTCTACCATTTGAGGCAGGGTGACATCATCACACAGAACCAGAGCCGGAGCGCTGTCTTCAATCAAGTAAGTGATGCGCTCAATGGGGTAGGTTGCATCAACTGGGACATAGGCTACGCCGGTTTTCAGGATGGCGAGGAGTGCGATGACGGCATCAGCGGTTTTTAGCATGCACACCGCAACACGGTCTTGATATCCAACGCCTTTGGAAACCAGATATCTGGCAAGCTTGTTGGCTTGACTGTTCACCTGAGCATAAGTGAGTTGGAGTTCTTCACTGATCAAGGCAACCTGATCACCGCGTGCTGCAGCAGCGGCTTCAAAGCCGCCATGGAGTGTGTTTGAACTCTCCGAAAACTCTGGCCCTGCTGCAAATTCATGGAGCTTGGTCTCCAGATCCCGATCCAAACCAACAAGTTGATGTGTTGGTGTCGTTTCAGCCTCTGGATAGACTTTTGTGAGGTGTTGCAGTCCCTCCAGTGTCATCCTCAAAAGTGCAGATGCATTGCAACCATGTGGGGCCTGTGTCTGGACTTTGAATGTTCCCCCGAAGTCATCAATTGTCAGGTTAAACGGGTAACTGGTGCCATAATGGCCGGTGAGGTACGTGGCGCCTGGTAAGTCGCGGTGAGAGGTACCTTGAGACCCATCCGACAGAAGCTCGGCATGGCGAAAGTTAATCAGCGAAGTGATGAGTGGTGTAGTACGGTCCACCCCACTGGCTTCAATCGCATCGGTTAGCGAGGAGAACTCATGGTGCATCAGATCGATAAGTATCTGGTGAACAGCACGAAGGGCGCTCACCCAATCCCTGTCACCAAGCTGGATGCGCAAGGGGAGGGTGTTGATGAAGGGACCCAGTATCCGCTCAGCATTTTCAAGCCCTTGCAATCGTCCAAGGAGAACTGTGGCAAAGCAAATATCTTCCTGACCAGAACACCTTGCCATGACCAGAGCCCAGACGAAGTGAAATACTGAAGCTGTACTCACCCCTAATCGGCTGGCAAGTTCTCTGATGTCCGCAGTGAGCGCGCTGTCGGTACTGGTGCTATCAGTATCCAGATCTGCGCCATGAACATGCTCACCTGTAAGGCCAAAGGGCGCTGTGGCGCTTTCAAATCCACTGAACAGGTCATGAAAGAAGTTGCGTGTGTCCTCCTTGCGGGTCTGCTCCTGTTGGAACGCAACATATTTTCCAAACTGAACAGGAGCAGGCAACGCCTCACCTTGCTCCATCATGAATGCTTTGACCTCAGCGTTCAGCTGCTTGAGTGATGTGTTGTCGTCGATAATGTGGTGGAACAGTTTAAGAGCCAACCAGCGTTTGTTGTCAGCATCATAGCAATAATGAACGCGAAGAAGAGAGGGTTCGCGAAGATCAACTTTTGTTATTCGGGGATCAAATAAGGCCTGAAGCTTTGCAACGACATCTCCAGTACCTTTGAGGCTATCAGTATCCAACTCACAGGTTTTCAGCTTAACATTTTTCAGAACAACCTGAAGTGGCTGTTCCAGCCCTTCGGACACAAACACTGTGCGCAAAATGTCGTGGCGATCCATAACCTTCTGTAGGGCCGCAAGATAGCTCTGCAATGCTTCAGCGGTCTCAAATGCCATCAGGCTCCAGAGCAGATAAGGGTCCCCTTGTTCTGAAAGCCGATGATGGAAGTAAATGCCTTCCTGTAATGGTGTCAGAGGGTAAATGTCTTTTACATTTTGGATGCCACCGGGGACCGAGCCTGCAACATGCTCAATCTGCATTTGCGAAAGGCCGGAGATAGACATTGGGCGTTGGTTGGTGTTGTTTTCTCCAGCAGATGACCTTTGTTGAACGCTGGATTGAATGTGTTGCGCAAGATCCTTGAGCACTGGCCAGCGCAGCAAATCCACTGCTGCCAGATGGAAGCCTTTTGCATGCAGGGAGGCCTGTACTCTTGCAGCTAAGAGTGAGTGACCACCCAGTTCAAAAAAGTTGTCAAAGCGGCCAACCTGTTCGACCTTCAGAATATCTGCCCAAACCTGAGCTAACAGCGTTTCGCGGTCCCCCTCTGGGTCTGCAAAGGTTTTGCTTTTGGTCTGTCCAACGTCGTATCTTTCAAGCGCTTTGTGATCCAGTTTACCGTTCTGGGTCAGCGGTAGTGCTTCTAACTCAACGAATACTGAGGGCACCATGTAGCTTGGCAGAAGATTAGCTGCAAAAGAATGGAGCGTGTTGGTGTCCAATCCTGCCGTTTGTGCCACGGGCACATAGTGAGCGACCAGCAGGGCATCACTTGTGGCCTCATTTCTACAGGTGACAACAACGTGCTGAAGCTCATCGTGGGTGGCGAGAGCGGCTTCGACTTCGCCCAGTTCGATGCGGTATCCGCGCACTTTCACCTGGCTGTCATTCCGGCCCAGATACAACAAAGTTCCGTCAGTTGCATACCTAGCCAGATCCCCAGTTTTATACAGGCGATCTGCAGGCGAAAGAGGGCTCTCAATAAACCGCTCCGCGTTTAAAGCAGGACGGTTAAGGTAGCCTCGTGCAACGCCCGCTCCACCGACGAATAGCTCTCCGGTTGCACCCAAAGGCACAGGCATGAGGTTATCATCCAGTACATGAAGGCTCAGGTCATCCAACTGGCGACCAATGGGGCTACCTTCTGAATAGCGATGAATGTTCTCAGCCGTGAGCTCCATATAGGAAACATGTACGGTGGTTTCTGTGATCCCGTACATGTTCACCATCTGACACTCCGCATTGCCAGGGTTATCGAACCAGCTTTTGAGCATCCGCGTTGACAGGGCTTCACCACCAAACACCACTGAGCGCAATGCATGTGGCGTGTTGGCTTCGGCCTGTGCCACCATGAAAGCATGAAAGGCGGAAGGTGTTTGACTGAGAACCGTTACCCCTTGTTTGCAGCACAAAGTGTAGAACTGAGCGGGATCACGGCGCACATCCTCTGGCACAATTGCAACAGAGCCGCCCGTAGAAAGAGCTCCCCATATCTCCCAGACCGAAAAGTCAAACGCGTAGGAATGGAAGAAGGACCAGACATCGGAAGATGTGAAGTTGAACAGAGGCTGGCAGGTGTCAATCAGACGTGCAATGTGTCGATGTTCAATTTGAACACCTTTGGGTTGCCCGGTAGATCCTGAGGTGTAGATGACATAAGCAAGGTCCTCAGCGCAGACAGGCTCCAGCACAAGACCTATCGGCACTGAGTGGTCTGTGTTTTCTTCAAGAGCTTCAAAAACATGGAGATTTTGATTGTCTGGCAAACTTGCAAGAGATTGGTGCGTCGCACGGCAGCATAAAATCAAATCTGGCGCACTGTCCTGAAGAATAAAGGCCATTCGCGCTTCTGGTAGTGCGGGATCGATTGGAAGATATGCTCCACCAGCTTTCCAGACTGCCAGCAGTGCCACGATCAAATCGGCGTTTCTTTCCATACATACGCCGACCAGCTTCTCCTTACCTACACCATGAACACGTAGTTTCATGGCCAGGTATGCGGCTTGCTTTTCTAATTCTCCGCAGGAGAGTGATGTTTCGTCCAGAAGGATTGCAATGTGTTGAGGCTGGGATTTTGCGAGCTGTTCCAGTCTATGGACAACCAGACTTGGTGCACTGGTCTTCGGTGGTTGGGTAGGCGCGCTGAGCGAGAGCAGTTGCTTTCGTTCTTCTTCACAAACCGCGCTGAAACTGGCAACTGACAGGCTCAGCTCAGATAAACACTGTTCCAGCAATGCGAAGAAATTTTCCTGCATGCGTTCTATGGTTTGAGGCTGAAAGAGGTCAGTCGCATAGTTCCACAAAAGAGTCAGCGCCGGGATATCAGTACTGTCAGAGGAACGGGGTAGAATGACTACCTCAATATCAAATTTGGCAGAGTTGTTGCTATAGGCTTCGTATAGCGAGACCTTCAACTCGTCTCTTGCAAGCTCTGGTACCTTTGAGTTGTGGTAGCTAAAACCAACTTGGAAAATGGGGTTTCTGGCAAGGTCCCGTTCAGGCTGCAGCGCTCGGACAACTCGTTCAAACGGCACTTCTTCATTGTCATAAGCGTTGGAGAGTGTGCTTCGCAGTTGATGTAGATATTCTGAAAAACTTGGGTTGTTAGACAGATCGGAGCGAATAACGACACTGTTCACAAACATGCCCAGCATATGTTCTGAAAAGCTGGTTTTCCGGTTTGCGACGGCGCTGCCTGTGAGCAGGTCTTTTTGGCCTGTGTAGCGGGAGAGTAGAAGATGGAAGACACCGAGAAGCACAGTATAATCTGTATGACCACTGGCCTTACAGTAGGCTTCCAGTTTTTGAAGCAGCGCCCCTGTTAATTCCAAACGGGACTGTTTACCTTTGAACGACATTGTTTCAGGGCGCGAGGCATCAGTCGGGAGAGCGAGAGTAAAGTTGGCGCCTGAGAGTTGTTCTTTCCAATAGGTCAGCTGCTTTTCATAGGTTCTTTCAGCGTCCTCACTTTGCTGCCATCCCACGTAATGCCGGTACTGAGCAGGGACAGGTGCAAGATTGGGCAGTGCTCCATCTGCGAAAGCCTCATAAGCCTCCAGAAACTCTGAAAGAAAGATATTCGCGCTCCAACCGTCATGAACAAGGTGATGTTCAATGTGCAAGAGAGCGGAAGAGCCATCATCAAGCTTGAACAATACCCAACGAGCCAACGGCAAGCGGCTGGTGTCAAAGGGTTTTGAGACCTCACGATCAACAGCCCTCCAGAGCTCTGGACTATCCATTGAGGTGTTGAGGTCCACCGGGTCCAATTGGGCCGGCACAGGTTGATGAACTTTCTGATAGGTCGTGCCAGAAGTATCTTCGTGAAACGTAGTGCGAAAAATCTCATGACGCTCGACAAGCAGGTCCAATGCTGAGCGTAACGCGGATGCATCTACTTTGCCCTGCATCCGGATCAGGCATTGAGCGTTGTATGCAAGAGATCCCGGCGTTAGTTTTTCCAGTAACCACACTCCGTTTTGCTGATGAGAAACGGGGAAGGTGGTTCTTCCCAGATCATAATCAGTCAAAGCCCTCTCGGATCTGTCCGGTTTTTCTGAGGTTTGGATTTTTGCTGCGAGTTCGCAGAGGTTCTTTCCGGTAAATACATCTTCTAGTGTGAGGGCTGGGCCAAACCGTTCACGGCACCGCGTGAGAAACTGAACTGCATCAAGGGAAGAGCCTCCCAGAGTTTGAAGTGTGTCATTACGAAAGACCGTTTCGACGTGGAGCAGATCTATCCAAAAATCAGCGAGGATCTGCTGAGTTTCTGTGCTTGGAAACTCGTTTGCCTGCGCGCCGCGGGCATATCTGTCGGGAGCTGGAAGCACTTTTCGATCTATCTTGCCATTTCTATTTAGAGGGAACTCTTCGAGGTGAATAAACGCGCTCGGTACCATATAGTTTGGCAAGAAGGCGGAGAGGCTCGTTTTAAACTCGTCTACGCTAGGGACAAGATTGCCATCTCGCGAAGTGAAATAGGCGAGGATTTCCGGGTCTTTTGAGTACTCTGTTGTCGTAGTAACATGGGCGTGCTCTATGCATCCAAGCTCAGAAAAACACTTCTCGATTTCTTTCAGTTCAACACGATAGCCACGCACCTTGACCTGCTCATCCAGACGACCGAGGAACTCCAGCGTTCCATCCGCAAGTCGCCGCGCGCGGTCTCCTGTGTTATAGAGCCGGCCAGTTGCAATGCCGAGGACAGAACGGAATACTTTCGCGGTAAGATCTGGTTGGTTCTTGTATCCACGGGCTAACCCGATACCACCTAGCCACAGGGTGCCGACCTCACCATCTTTCACTTGTTTCAGGTCATCATCGAGAAGATGGACATCAACGTTTGAGATCGGTTTGCCTATTGGAACTGTATCCGAACTACCAGTTTCACCGCTGCTCTTGTAAAGTGTTGCGCATACGGTGTTTTCAGTCGGACCGTATGCATTTATCAGGTTAACGTGCCCGGACCAGCGTTCCACGAGCGGCCACGGCATTGCCTCGCCCGCGACCACCAATGTCTTTAAGCTCGAGTAATCCAACGGGTCCATGCGACTGGCAAGAGAAGGAGGCACTGTTAGATGAGAAATACATCTTTCTCTAACCATCTGCTTCAATGCATCTCCGGCTAACAGCGTGCCGTCGGGTGCAAAATGAAGCTGCGCTCCGCAACATAAACTTACCAGAATTTCGGATATTGACGCATCAAAACCTAAAGATGCGAACTGAAGGACGCGAGAAGTCTCATCCAGACCAAAACAGCGTGCTTGTTCAGAGACTAGATTTAGCAGGCCACGATGTTCAACCATGACACCCTTGGGCTGTCCCGTAGAGCCTGAGGTGTAGATGATGTAAGCAAGCTGATCTGGATTAACCGATTGGCTTGTGCTGCTAGTGAAGGGAGTTGGATCCAGTTTAGAATAATTAACGATCTGCAATGAGTTCGGTATCTCAGCAGATAACTCCTTCACAAGAGAAGCCGTTTCTTCAGTGCACACAACGATACTGGCCTTGCTGTCCTTAAGCATGAACTCAAGCCGTTTGCGTGGGAGGCTATTGTCCAGCGGGACATAAACTCCTCCAGCTTTATGAGTGGCAAGCAACGCTATTATGGCTTCTGGAGTGCGAGGCATACACACCCCAACAGTAACTTCAGGCCCTACTGCGTTTGATTGCAGAACGCTCGCTAGTTGGGCTGTCGCGGCAAGCATTTCGCGGTAACTGATAATCTTACCATCCCCGACTAAGGCTGGCTTTGAAGCATTTTTCGTCACAACTTGTTCTATTTGCGACACGACATTGCCTAGGTCACCTGGGTTCATCGTAACCTGGTTGCGAGGATTGGTTTCTTCCATGAAACAACTATCATTGATTGTGTAATTGAATAAAAATTTATATTACTGAGAGTTATTTGTACTCACTCTCAGTCCATACGTCCGTTTATATCGGATTTTTGGAAGTAAAGATGAATTTTATTCATTAGGGCCTCGGGTATTAAATTTTTAATTGCTCAAACATTCTTTCTAATATATCACAAAGTCAAGTTATAATTCGAATCTGAAAGCATCTTGTTAGCGTGCTGGGGAAACAAATGAACCACTCATATTTGAGGGAGAGCATCTCAACATTGATATGATCGGCAACCTAAAAGGCTGGTCAAACACTGATTGCGAAGTTTTCTATAGCAACTAACTCGCCGCGCAATTTTCGCGCCGAACGTCCTCATTAACGAGCAGGTTATTTTCTTCATGCCCGTACCACGTCACCGGCAATCATTTCTGCGTCAGTTCTGGGTACTTCCGAGACCAGCAAAAACTATTCTGGTTGGCACCTTTTGCGCACGCTTTGCATCGTTCATGATCTGGCCTTTCTTCGCGGTACTCATGGCACGAAACTTCGGAACCTCTATTGCCGAACTTGGGGTAGTTTTTTCGCTGTCGGCGTTTGCTGCGCTTATTGCCTCGCCTGTAAGTGGGATTATAGCGGACAAGTTGAATCGTCGCGCGATCATGCTGATCAGTGCTTTGAGCATCTTAGGGCTCTATTGCGTTCTGGCGTTTGGCAGGGACGAGCAGATCTATTTTGCGGTTATCGTGGGCATGTCCGTTGCCAATGGTGCACTCGAGCCGCTTTTACGATCTGCATTGGGGGACTGCGCAGCGAAAGATGAAGACCGACCACTGCTGTTTCACATACGCTACTATCTGGTCAATATCGCAGGTGCGTTAGGGCCTTTGTGCGGGCTATGGTTTGCAAACCAAAACTCAAACTTCGCTTTTCTGGCAGGTGCGGTGGCGTACGCTGTTCTCGCGCTCTGCATAATGAAAAGTGTCGCGCCAAGCGTTGTTGTCTCAGACAGGGAGGAAATGCCGGTTTCGACACTGTTAAAAACATCCGTAGTGGATCGTCTTTTTCTGACACTGTTTATCTCAAATTTCTTCCTGGTCATCCTGTATGCACAAATAGATGAGCCCCTGACATTTTTCCTGATGTCTCTCGAAACGCCTGACATTAATGGGATTATCGCATCGATCAATGTTACCAACACGAGCGTCGTTTTGGTTGTCCATCTGTTCTTGATGAAGTGGCTGGTTGAGCTTGAAGAACATAAGGCCATTCTGGCTGCATTCTTTTTCCTGATGCTTGGTCTGCTGGTGATCGCTTCCAATCGCTCTGAAATAAGGGAGTTGTGGCTTGTTGCAATAGCGCTTGCGACATTGGCGGAAATTATCGCCATGCCTTTGTTTGCTACAGTGGTGGATCGCACTGCTCCTTTCCGTCTTAGGAACAGCTATATGGGCCTTTACATGCTCTCCAATGCGGGAGCTGCTGCGGTCCCATTTGCTGCAGCAATGGTGATTGAACACATCGGTGGAGGGCCATTGTTCCTCACATCCGCGATCATGTGCGTGCCGGTAGCTTACCTGGGTTTCCGGCTGCTCAGTGCAACCAAACAAAGAGAAGAAATTGCGGAGCAGGCCAGCTGAAATGCTGACCCATCTCACGTGAGGAGTGGTGTGAAATGAACCCGTACAGTTCTCTGGCTTCCAACAAGTTCTGGCGCCTATCGATCGCAGAGCGAGACTATTTCTCGATCTCGCAGGTCTGGACCCCGAAGTTTAAGATACAGAAGGATGCTGCCATAATAACTGCTGGATCTTGCTTCTCTCAAAACATGGGCAAAGAACTGCAGCGACGTGGGATGAACTGGCATAATGCAGAACCCGCGCCTGACGATTTGTGCGCTCGGGAAGCGCTTGATCACAACTATGGCGTTTTCTCATTCAGAACAGGAAATATCTATACTGCACGTTTGTTGTTGCAATGGCTCCAATGGGCTTTTGATGAAGTCCCCCAGTCTAGAGAGACCTGGAATAATGGAGAGCGGTACTTCGATCCATTCCGGCCCAATATTTCTCCTGATGGCTTTGAAAGCCCTCAAGCCATGTGGGCATCACGTGAAGACACCCTTGAAGCTATTCGCAAAGCGATAAGCTCTGCTGATCTGTTCGTGTTTACTATGGGTTTGACAGAGGCATGGCTCAATACCGCAACAGATGTTGTCTATCCTATGTGCCCTGGCACAGTGAAAGGCCGGTTTGATGAAAGATTGCATAAAGCACATAATTTTGCCTTTGCAGAAATACTCTCTGATTTTCAGGAATGTATCGATCTTATAGGAAGGCACAATCCCAACCTACGTCTGGTGTTCACCGTCTCACCGGTTCCGGTCACGGCGACATTCACGACGCATCATGTGCTAACAGCTTCCACCTATACCAAGTCTGTTCTGAGAGCTGTGGCAGGGCAGTTGGAAGCCTCCAATGAGAACGTGGAGTATTTTCCATCCTACGAACTGGTTGCTTCTCCTCCCATGAACGGAGTGTTCTACAGCCCCAACAAGCGCACGATCACACCAACCGGCGTCCGGTTTGTAATGGACCATTTCTTTAATGGCATTTCTTCTGCTGACCAGACGCTGCAAGGTCAATCAGAAATCAGCACGCAATCATTCCTGCCAACTGAGGATATCATCTGTGAAGAAGAACTACTCGACTATTACAAATGACATCCAGTTCTTGTTGCTAGGAGACTCCCACGCTGGCGCAATTGGGCGTGCGGCCAAGGAAGCTGGAATCCCGTTCGTTGGTGGTCCAATGGGGGCAGGGCGCGAGTTCACAGCTCCTTTTGTTGACTGGAATAACAAAAGTCCGGTTTTTCGAAGTGGTTATGCCAATGAAATGTATCTGACTTTTCTGGGGGAACTCGATGCAAATTCGCTGCAGGATGTAAAGGTTCCACTGCTCTGCACTTTCGGCTTTGCGCTGCATTTTTATGCAACCACTGAAAACTGGGAGATATACAGGGAGGTTGACGGAAAGCTGCCATCAGCCTTTCTGGAAGGCCCTCTGTTTCATGACCTTATCTGTGCAATGGCACAGGGCGCTTTGGATTTCTACTGCACCGTTCTCAAAATGGGAGTTGAGGTGTTTGCCGTTCTTCCTCCCCAGAAGGTGCCTGAGACTTCAGAGCCAAGTGTTTTCCAAGCAGCGCAAAACGTGTTGTTTGCAGAAGCAGAACGCTTGGGTCTTCCGGTTCTGGACGTTCGTGATGGTACTACGGGTTTTGATAAACTACAGCGCGAAGACTTCGCGCAGGAAAATGACCCGATTCACGGGAATACTGCATTTGGGCAGGCTATTTTGAATGCGTTTGTCAGTCAGAGGGTATCAGCCCATGTTGGTGCGTGATTTGAAGCAAGAACACATTGAGGCTGATCTGACGAGCTGTACCATGTCGTTGTTGACCGATGGTACGGTTCAGAAGCTCCATGCGTACATGGGGCGAACAGTACTGGTGCTTGGAATTGAAGCAGCACAGATGCGTGGGGAAAATACGTGTGAGCTGGAATGCCTCAAAGAGTTGCATTGCAAAGCCGCGATTGGGGGTATGCCGGTTTTAGAGCATTGGCTCGATGCGTTAGAAGGCGCCTATTTAGTCCTGTTTCGCCTTGCGTTTGTCGCGGAGAAAACCTACCGCGTTTCACACTCCAGTGCCCTTGAGTTTGCCGCGGGCAACAAAGATATGATCGAGAGCGAGTTTGGCTCTGCGGAAGCTTATGCTGATTATTATGGCACTTTAAACAGCGAAGCCAATACCAAGGCGTTTGCGCGAGCAAACGCGCAAGTTCATTCCAACATAAACGCCAAACTGTTTACTGATGGCTCGCTGCAAGATGCAAACACGACTGCTTTACTCAGCCTGTTTAAAGCTTCGGCCTATGCCTTTGCGTGTGCTCATGCATTTGGTGAGTTGGAGAGGCGTTACTGTGAGGCTCGACAGCACCTCGTTAGATGCCTTCGAACTGTTATTGTTTAACTATTTTCCAAGGAGAGAACTTCATGCATGAACATGCTCTGACAGCTATTGAAAGTATTGCCGCAGCACCTCGAGAAACCTACAGGCGTATTCAGCTGGACCGTCTTACACCGGTCATTGGCGCTGAGGTCTGCGGAGTAAATCTATCTGATGGCGTAAACAAAGAGCAGTTTGCAGAGATTCACCGTGCGTTTCTTGAGAATCATGTTCTGGTGTTCCGCAACCAAAAACTCACCAAAGATCAACAAAAGGAGTTTGCCCGGCAGTTTGGTACACTGCGTGCTCTTCCGTTGAGTGACATTGATGGTGATGATCCCGAGATTGTCTTAATCCGTGCCGGTAAGAAATCTCGCTTTGTTGCAGGAGAGGTTTGGCATACAGATGGTACAGCTGATCCTGCCCCTTCGCATAGCTCGATGTTGTACATGCATGAGACACCTGAGCTTGGATGCGGTGGGGATACCGTGTTCGCGAACATGCATCTGGCCTATGAGATGTTGTCGCCTGAGATGAAAGAGTTCTTACTTGGGCTGACTGCAGTTCACGACGGAGCCGTGCCGTGGAAGGGCTTCACGCCGCCAGAAGGGCTACCTAAAACTGAGCACCCAATAGTTGCGAAACACCCTGAGACAGGCAAGCCAATGCTTTTTGTGAACTCGGGTTTTACAACGCATATTCCGAGTTTATCCGAGGACGAGAGTGATGCCATTTTAAAGATGCTCTTTCAACTCGTTGAACGCGAACAGGCATTGAATTGCCGTATACGTTGGGAGCCGGGGACATTGGTGTTTTGGGACAATCGTTGCACGCAGCATCGCGCAGTCTGGGACTATTACCCATACTCCCGCTTTGGCGAACGCGTAACTGTTTTGGGCACTCAACCAGCCGCCGCAAAACCTCACCTAATCATGAAGGAAATGGAGTTGGCAGACTGAGTACCACGCAACACGACTTCATTCGTTTGAAGGATAGGGTCTCTGGCCCCTACCAGTTAAGTATTTTTATCTTAAGCCTTAAAAGCGTTCACCATCAGGTCTGATAAATGTCGGAACTCCGCCTAAATATATCGGCAACAACATTTGTTGCAACCAAGCAGAACTGGTGGGTAGGGCGCAAGGCAGGAATGTCATGAGTGGCAGGGAGCTTACACCTTGCCGCAGCGCTCTGGCCCTGACGGACGAAGACCCTACACATCGCAGGACGACAGGGCAAAAAGGAGAAAGGCACTGCTGAAGGAGCTTTCGGGGACGATGAGTCTGCCAAGTGTGCGGATCACACTTAAGCACGACGCCAGCGGCAGCAGTGCTGACCAAAGCTGCCATTCGCTGCGGTGCAATAATCTAACTCGACATCAAGTCTTAGCTGTTCTGGCTTGGGCCATATGTATGGACCGCCTGCATTTCGCAAGAGATTTTTTACTTTGAATCTTGAAGTCGCTACTATGTATCCGACCTGTTTATCGGCGCGCGGGCCGTGGCCTTGATGGTAATACACACGTACTGACAGTCTAATTACCAGACAGGTTACTTAAAGCCATTTTGGCCCTTTGACTTTTGGTGCGTTCTTTCTTCCGTTCTATGCTTATGCTCTGTCGCGAACTTTTAAGGAGGTTCTGGTTAGGTCGCCTCCATGTCAGTTTTTATGGCTGTCAAGCTCCCTGCAATTATACAATACGCTTTAGGCGATCCTTGTCGGCTTATTGGCCAAGGCGACGGCCAGTTTATTCTTATGCATTCGCTTGGATGCCCGCTCCAGCCAGTCTCCGAAGCTTAGATTCAGCCAAAGTTTCGGTCGCATCATAAAAACGTGTGCCGCCTGCACCAACAGCATGCGTAAATAGCGATTTCCGGCTTTCGATATTTTGCCTAGGATGGGTTTGTCTCCTGTACTGTACTGTACTGTACTGTACTGCCGGGGGACTAGGCCCAACCAAGCGCCAAGGTCTCGTCCGCGTTCAAAAGCAGATCCGTTGCCGATGGCGGCCACCAGCGCGGTGGAGATGATAGATCCGATGCCGGGGATGCTCATCAGCAGTTGGTAGCCAACTGCCTTGCCTGAGAGGGGGAATCTGACCAGCTCTGCGGAGAAACTCACCATGGGATGAACGATCTGGTGACCAAGTTTGAGTGAGACCTTCTGGTTGAATGCACACGATCTGGACTTCAGTGTACCAAGACTCAAGGCAAGGTTCTGGGACATACCCCGATATTGTAAGCGGTACAAAAAAGAAAAAGCACGGAAACTGCTTGCTGCAGAACGATTAATATTGGCTATTGCGCGTATTCTTAAAAACAGTCAACAAGCCATCATGGCCATCATGGCCATCATGGCCATCAAAGATTTGTTAATCACATAAATCCAACCCAATCTCTTTTACCATGATCTCCTCACGAACAAGAGGGGATCATAATTTCCATCGCAGGGAAAGGGTTTGATTTATATTCCAAACCGACGATCTAGCTGCAGGCCTTGATCAGAATAGGGAAATCAACCAAGTGTTCGGAATCTGCAATTTTGATATCCGTTACATATCCATTTACGTTTGTTTTGGCTTCAAGTAAGCGAACAGGTACTCCGCCTGCAGCCTTGCTGACTTCCTCATCGACTTCTTTGATTGTCAGCCTTGGAACTGCGAAGGAAAGCTCACGGATACTTTCACCAGCTCTTTTGCGGCGCTTTGCCATTAAATTATCTCCAGTGATTTTGGGGGTTAAGGTGCTTCCGCAACGCAATTTGAATCGGTGTAGTATACAGTTACCTGGATATCACCAGGTGCAATTGGGATGAAGAGCTTGGACTGGCTAAGTCCTGGATAGACAAACATTCCGCCAATATTGAAATCATCCGGATAGAAAAAACGGGTAACGTTAGGTTGCTTTACAATTATCCAGGTCATGATTGCCGGGTTTGTACCGGATTTAGCTCCCACCATAATATTAAGATTCCCTCCATTCTGGATAGGGGTAATGACAACTGAATCACATGCCACGGGACTACACTCCTATGATATTACGGCCTAGATAATCTACACAATCTCAGAGATTGAAGTATTGCTCAGTATTGTGTAAGTAATATTACCTAGAATACATCCGGTTAACATTACACCATTCTTTACTATTGTTTACTGGTGAATATTAACGTTATTTATTTTACGATCCATATTTTACGTGATTGGTAGAGCTGGCTCGGGAAATTTGGACAGGTTGTGAAAGTGG
>NZ_LMCK01000095.1:0-922 GCF_001623165.1 Pseudovibrio sp. WM33 | reverse complement strand
AAGCAGATGATTTTGGAATACACTTTGTCAACAGAACCTAATTAACCAAGTATATTTTATCAACTCAAATTTATTTAACTATAGCAGAACATAAAAACAAAAAAATGAGTGCAAAAATTTACTATATTTAGTATTTTATCACTTAATCATAACCAATTTATTTCTTGGGACATAAAGTTTGCTTGTCTTCTGATCCACACAGTCTCTTAAGCTAACTGTTTAAATTGATATTCTGGAGATTTTTGAACATACACTTGAATTTTGCTTGGTAGATTGAAAATCTATCGTGAGGCGGTACACTTTTGTGACTAGTTCAAGAAACAATAGTAAAGCCAACAAATGGCCTCATTCTTCATCTGCTGCAGCAAATGTGTGTGTATTTGGTGAGCAGGTCGACGGGGCTGTTGCCAATACGCGAGCCATGGGTGCGGTTCTGAGTGGTCTTTTAAGTGGTCCGGTCACGGGTTTTTTGATTGGATTGACGGGCGGTTTGCACCGCTACGGTTTTGGTGGGTTTACTGATCTGGCCTGTGCGATCTCAACCACTTCAGAAGGCCTACTGGCTGGGATGGCTGCATTTTGTTTACGCACGCATAACAAGCGTGCCTTGCTGTTTCGCCGATGTTTGTGTTTGGCCTCACCTTTGTGGCGGAAGTCGTACAGATGCTCATCATCCTGATTGTAGCCTCGCCATTTGATCAGGCTCTTGCGCTGGTGAAGCAAATTGCGCCTCCGATGCTGTTCGTCAATTCACTTGGCGCAGCGTTTTTTATGAGCATTGTTCGCGATCAGAAGACGATGTTTGATAAACTGTCATCAGCTTTTTCCAGTCAGGCATTAAAGATCGCCGAGTGCTGTGTTGGGGTTTTGGCCAAGGGGCTGAAGAGCTGGCTCGGGAAATTTGGACAGGTTGTGAAAGTGG
>NZ_LMCK01000094.1:184-515 GCF_001623165.1 Pseudovibrio sp. WM33 | reverse complement strand
TAAAACACGCTCACCTGTCCAAATAAACGGAACCACCTCTTAAGGCGATAGGCTGGCAACAGCTGAAACAAGCAGAGAGAGAAGGAGCATCTTGTGGCAGTAGTCAGAAGAGGTCTCAGGAACAGCGCCTTCTCACACCTACACGCACCCCTTGATGATCCTGTGTGAGTGTCTGTTTATCGCTCGGCAAGTCAGCCATTGAGGGAGTGCCTTTCACACCTCAAGTCTCTTGGAAATGCACACAACCAGAAATAGCAAGATTAGAAATACGATGTGGGCCTAACATTAAGGCGAATGACAGCAATTGGTCAGAAGTTCCTCTTCAAGCAGG
>NZ_LMCK01000094.1:0-163 GCF_001623165.1 Pseudovibrio sp. WM33 | reverse complement strand
TGCTAACTGACGCTTTGCAGCAGCTGAGTCACTACGCCTATCCTGGAGGCCCTCACCCGTACTGATCCGCGACTGCGATCGTCATTTCCCACCCACATCTACTGAATAAGCTGCTGGCGAACGTGTCTTTTGTTGACGTGGTGTTGACGCGAACGCAAAAAGC
>NZ_LMCK01000093.1:0-226 GCF_001623165.1 Pseudovibrio sp. WM33 | reverse complement strand
GAATGCAAATCAGGCGCTCTCCCAGCTGAGCTAAGGCCCCTTTATGCTGGCCTCAAAGGACACTTCAAAGAAGTGTCTACGCCGGCGTTAGCATCCGCTAACTTGGCTTACTTCGCATCAGCTAAAGCAGAGCCGGTCGGCTCTAGTCGCTTCGCTCCGATTGAGCTCCAACAATTTCAATTCTACTAACTTAAAAGTTTGGTGGGTCGAGGAGGACTTGAACCTC
>NZ_LMCK01000092.1:42343-57293 GCF_001623165.1 Pseudovibrio sp. WM33 | reverse complement strand
CAATTTTGCATGCCGATTCACAGTTAAAGAGGCAAGGCGCCTTCCCAGACGATTTTTCTGTAACGTTCAGGGTTGGTGTCGCCCTCCGTGCTGAAGATCAATACAACACTCTCTTCGTTGAGGCCGGCTTTTTGTGCCAGTTCGGCATACTCTTCTTTCGCCCTCAATGCATAAAGCAGGCCGATGTTCAAAGCACCGGACACGCCGCCAGTGATCGCAGGATCATTTTTAAGCGGATTGCCAAGAATACGCATGCCAGTTGCGGCAATATTATCTGTGGCTGAGATGAAGTGATCGCCACAGTCCCGTAGGATTGGCCAAGTGATCGGATTTGGTTCACCACAGGCCAGACCGGCCATAATGGAGGTCAGGTCACCCTCAACAGCCGTCATCTCACCATTCTCGCTGGAAACAGATTGATAAAGGCAATCTGCAGCGCGTGGCTCGCTGATTACAGAGGTAAAGTTCTCAGGTCCGTACGCATCTGCAAGATAGCCCAGAACACCACCTGCCATGGCTCCGACACCAGCCTGAAGCATGACGTGAGTTGGTTGAGCATCGTCCAGCTTGGCGAGTTGATCAGCTGCTTCTCCAGCCATTGTCATGTAGCCCTGGGAGATCCAGGTTGGTATCTCTTCATAGCCATCCCAGGCAGTGTCCTGAACAAGCTCCCAGCCGTTCTCTTCAGCTGTTTTATTCGCCAACCGAACAGTGTCATCGTAGTTCACATCGGTCACGATACAGTCGGCACCTAAACCTCGGATGCGCTCGACAGCTGACTGAGGCGAGCCTTTTGGCATGTAAACAACAGCCTTCTGACCCATAGCGCGCGCAGCCCATGCGACACCCGTCCCATGGTTGCCAGCTGTTGCTGTTGTAAAGACCATAGGGCGCTCAAACTTTTGAGAGACAGTCTGCAGATCAATCTCCGAAATATCGAGATCCAGCTTCTTCGCAAGCAAGCGGCCAAGGGCATAGGAGCCGCCAAGCACCTTAAAGGCATTTAGTCCGAAACGATGAGACTCATCCTTCACATAAATTGCTTTGACGCCCAGTTCCTTTGCTAAGGCAGGAAGGCTGGTGAGGGGAGTTGGCTCATAACCTTGGATCTGGCTATGAAACTCACGCGTTTTCTCTGCAACTTCAGTCGTGAACAGTGGACTGGTTTCACCTGTGCGGAAACGATTGCTGCGTATCTTAAGCATCTTGGTCTCTTCAACAGCTTGGGCAAGGGAAGGAGAGCTGCGCTCGAAGAAAGTGGGGACCTCTATCTCAGAGCGCAGCAACAGGAATGTGGTGCAGCTTATTTGACGTACGCGATTGCTTCGACTTCAACCAACGCGTCTTTCGGCAAACGGCCTGCCTGAATGCAAGAGCGTGCAGGCGCACCTTCAGTGCCAAAGACTTCCGTGTAGACTTCGTTGAACGCTGCAAAATCTTCCATTTTAGCGAGGAAGCATGTGGTTTTCACCACGCTGTCGATGCCAGCACCAGCTTCTTCCAGCACAGCCTTCAAATTGGCGAGTGACATTCTGGCCTGCTCAGTGATGCCACCTTCAGGAAAGGCCATTGTTTTTGGATCAAGCGGCAATTGACCAGAAGTGAAAACAAGGTTTTCCAAAACAGTTCCCTGAGAATACGGTCCGATTGCAGCTGGAGCGTTTTCTGTCGCAACTAATTTTTTCATTCTACTTACTCTTTGCTAGTGATCTGAGTTTTTGATTCTCGGATGTACTTGTAGATGGCGTGTCGCGTGATCCCGAGTTTTTCCGCCACAAGCACGGTTGCTTCTTTGAACTCGAAAATGTCCCGTTCAAGAAGCAGTTTGGTGACAGCCTTGTTGCTGGCTTTTTGTGTCACCGATGGGTCTGCCTCCACATCTCTGATCGCCTGTTCCAAGGCACCCAAAATGACCTCAGTTGAGTTGGTGCTGAAGCGTTCTGGTGTTGTTTTCTCTGCAACTTCAGCAGTATCTGGAGTGAAGGTGCTGATGATCTCTGAGAAGGGCAGGGATAGATTGATGTTCAGGCAGAACAAACCAATCGGTTTGCCTGAAGCGCCAAGGATAATCGTCGTTGCTGATTTAAGCAGCTGCCCCTCAGCATTATGCGTAAAGTAGGCTTTCGGTGTCAGGTTGCCTGTCTCCTGATAAACCCGCAGCATCTTCAAACCGAGGTCTGTTATGGGAGACCCGATCGTCCGACCCGTCATGTGTCCGTTGACGATCTTGGCGACAGATGTTTCCAGGTTTTTGAGAGAATGCACCACAACCTCACAGTGTGGCCCGATCAAATCCGCGACTGTTTCTGCAATGCGAAAGTAGTTTGCAAGACGATCATCATCATCTTCAAAGAGACATTCTACATTTGTGAAGTCATTGAGGTTGATCATAGCTGTTTTCTCAAAGCTCGCCTGAGTACGTAATAGGTTCCTTGTGTTGGTAACCACGTTTCCCGGTGTTTGCAATGAAAAGTTCACTTCATTTAACTGTAAAAGCTAATTTTGAGCCGAAATGCGTAGTAGTACTGATATTTTATCCACTAGAGAGGACGGAAATCTAGAAATTTATATGTATGAACGCCTATTAGAGTCTAATATTGTTGACTGAAATGATATTGTATTAAATATGTAACTCAAAGGTTGGTTGAACCCATTTGCGTTCACAAATTTGCAATTTCGGGTCCGGCCACTCTGTCATAAAACGGGAGCACATCATGTCAGAGTTTTCTTTGAGGGGCTTTGAAGTTTCAGAATTTGAAAGCCGGACAGCACGCCTGCAAAAGGTGATGCATGAGCAAAAAGTGGACGCTGTCCTTTTCACGACAGAACCCAATGTCCGCTATTTCTCTGGTTTCTTCACTCAGTTTTGGCACAGTCCAACACGTCCTTGGTTTCTGATTGTGCCTCTTGAAGGCAAGCCAATCGCGGTTATTCCAGAGATTGGCGCCACTGGAATGGCGGCAACATGGATCGATGATATCCGTACCTGGGCATCACCATGTCCTGAGGACGATGGCATTTCTCTGGTTGCCAAGGCCATGAATGATCTTCCTAAAAAGTATGGTCGTGTCGGTGCGACGCTCGGGATTGAATCCTACCTGCGTATGCCAACAAACAACTTCCTGGAACTACGTGACAAGGTTGAGTCAGAATTTGTTGACGTAGCGCTTGCAATTCACAATCTTCGCCAGATCAAGTCTGCGGCTGAAATCAACAAAACCCGCCAAATCTGCCGTATCACCAATCAAGCCTTCGACCTCATTCCAAACTACGCAAAAACTGGAATGACCGAGCGCGAAATCTGCAAGCAGTTCAGAATTGACATGCTCACGGCAGGTGCGGATGAGTGCCCTTACATTATCGCAGGGTCCGGTCCCGATGGTTATGACAGCATCATCATGGGCCCAACAGACCGCGTGCTGAATGACGGTGATGTTCTCATCATCGACACAGGTGCAGTCAGAGATGGTTACTTCTCAGATTTTGACCGCAACTGGGCGTTTGGCTCTGCAAGTGAAGAGACGCTTGCTGCTTATCGCGCAACATGGGAAGCAACAACCAAAGGCTTTGAAGCCGCCAAGCCGGGCAACACGACCACAGACATCTACAATGCAATGTGGAGTGTACTGGAAGCAGCCGGTGCTCTTGGTAATGACGTAGGCCGCATTGGCCACGGTCTTGGCATGGAGCTGACAGAGCGCCCATCTCACACAGCAACCGACAACACTTTGCTTGTGCCGGGTATGGTTCTGACTTTGGAACCGGGCATGAACTACGCGCCAGGAAAGCAGATGGTTCATGAGGAAAACATCGTCATCACAGAAGACGGCGCAGAGTGGCTCACTGAGCGTGCTGCACCGGAAATGATCATCATTAAATAACAAGCATGAGCCGTCCCCTCGGGGCAGGGAGACGGCTTCCCTCCTATGCAGTCAGGATAATTTGCTTCGGCATTGCTTATCCTTAGCGCTGTAGCGGTTAACTCAGGGGAGAGTTATGAGTAACCAAGCTGTACAACAACTAAAACAAGGTAAGATGCTCTTTGCCAGCACGATGACATTCATTGTTGTCGTGGTTTTGTCAGGCATCCTGTTCCCGGATCAACTTTATAATGTGGGTGTAAGCACAATGAACTATCTGACCGATAAATTCGGTTGGATCTACATGGCGGGCTCCTTTGCCTATGTCATGGTGATGTTCTTCTTCGCCTTCAGTAAATACGGTAACATCCGCTTTGGAGCGGACGATTCCAGACCAGAATTCAGCACGTTCTCATGGATTGCGATGCTGTTCTCTGCTGGTATGGGTACTGTAATGCTCTACTGGGGTGTTGCAGAGCCAGTTTACCACTACATGAACCCGTTAGAGACAACCGGCATTGCTGCACAAACACCGGCAGCAGCTGAGTTTGCGATGAAGCAGAGCTTCATTCACCAGGGCATTCAGGCCTGGGCAGCATTCTCCGTGGTTGGTCTGATCCTCGGTTATCTGATGTACCGTAAAGGCGAAAGCGGCCTGATCAGTAACATTTTGCTCCCATGGGGCCGTGATAAAGCAAATGGTGGCTGGGGCAAACTGATCAACTTGGTCTGTGTGTTCGGCGCCATCGCAGGTATTTCTACCTCTCTTGGTCAAACTGGCCTGTCCCTGTCCATCAGCTCCTCTTATCTGATTGGCACACCAGATGGCCCTCTGACTAAGATCATTCTTGTGGGTGCCATCACAGTCATCACCATTTTGTGCACCACCACTGGTCTTGAAAAAGGCATCAAGATCCTTTCCGATTACAACGCCTATCTTCTTGTTGGTTTGATTGTACTCGTCGGCGCGCTTGGCCCAACCACCCAGATGATCAATGTTTACTTTGATACAATGGGTAACTACATGAACGACTTCTTTACTGATGCGTTGATGTTGCCAACCTTTGCCGCTGATAAAGAAACCTCATGGATCGGTGGCTGGCCAATCTACTACTACGCATGGGCAATTGCCTGGGCGCCGTTTGTTGGTCCGTTCATTGCACGTGTCTCCAAAGGCCGGACAGTCCGTGAGTTCATCCTTGGATCCATGATCCTGCCATGCCTCGGTATCTTCCTCTGGGTTGCGTTCTTCGGCACAATCGGCCTTGAAGCCTCTCCGGAAGCATTGGAAGCTGCAGCAGCGTCTTCTAAAGCTGCAACCTTCATCGTGCTGGAAGACTTCCCACTCGGTACCGTCATCTCCATTGGTGTTGTGATTGCTCTGTTCACCTGCTTCATCACATCCATGAACAGCTCAACCTTCACACTCAGCTCCATGAGTGAAGATGGATCCTTGAACCCAAGCAATAAGCAGAAGGTTATGTGGACCATTGCACAGGGCGCTATGGCTTTGACACTGATGCTGGCAACAAAATCTGGTATCGATTTGTTGCAGTCCATCAGCTTGATTTTCGCTCTGCCATTGATGTTTGTGCTCTTCATAGCAATGATCAGTACATTCAAGATGTTCCGTGAAGAATTTACGGATGAAAAGCAAGCCAGTGAGAAAGCACCAGCAATCAAACAAGCTGCCGAATAAAAACAAATAAAGCGAAGAGGCAGCTGTTCCAGGGCTGCCTCTTTGTAAGTTTCTTAGAGGAGGTAAGGGAACTTCAATGAGCAAAATCGAAGAACAAGTCATTGCGTGGCGCCGGCACTTGCATCAAATGCCAGAATTTGGCTTTGAAGAAGTGAAAACATCCGAGTTCATCGCCCAGAAGCTGGAAGAATTCGGCATTGAAGTTCACCGCAATATCGGTCGCACCGGCTTGGTTGGCGTGCTCAAATGCGGTGATAGCGATCGCACAATTGGCCTGCGTGCAGACATGGACGCCCTCAAGATCACCGAGGAAAATGACTTCGCCTATAAATCCCAAACCGATGGGATGATGCATGCGTGTGGTCATGACGGACACACCACCATGCTGCTTGGTGCTGCCCATGAGCTAGCAACGCATAAGAATTTCGATGGAACAGTCTATTTCATCTTTCAGCCAGGTGAAGAGCACGGCGTCGGTGCAAAAGCAATGATCGAAGATGGCCTGTTTGACCGTTTCAAGATGGATGCCATCTACGCCATGCATAACTTGCCGGGCGTTCCGGAAGGCCATTTTGTAACCAATCCGGGCTCAATCATGGCATCGGAAAGTGGCTTTGAAATCGAGATCCTCGCGACAGGTGGTCACGCTGCAATGCCTCACATGGGCACTGACCCAATCGTGGTTGGCGCGCAGATCATATTGGCCCTGCAAACGGTCACCAGCCGTAATTTGAGTTCAATTCATGAACCTGCCGTGATCTCGGTGACGGAGTTCACCACCAACGGCACAACCAACGTTATTCCATCGTCCGCAACCATCAAAGGCGACACCCGCTGCTTTACTGATGAAGCGCTGGCAAAGATTGAAGCTGCCATCGAAAGAGTGGCTGCTGGTCAGTGTGTTTCAGCCGGCGTTGAATACAAATATAAGTTCACCAACACATTCCTCTCCACGATCAACACGCCAAAGGAAACAGCTGTTGCCGTTCGCGTTGCCAAAGCAATCGCCGGAGAAGAAAACGTAGACGGCGAAGCTCCTCCCTTCACTATCTCAGAGGATTTTTCGTACATGCAACGCAAAGTCCCAAGTTGCTACATTCTCGTCGGCAACGGAAAAGTAGGCGAAAAAGGCGGCACAGCCCTCCACAAACCCTTCTACGACTTCAATGACAACATCCTCATGACCGGCGCCCGCTTCTGGACCGAACTCGTAAAAGACCAACTCTCAGAAACAGCCTAGCCCCAGCCACAACCAGTTCCCACCCAGCCTCCCTGTTTCCTTCATCCCCAGAATGAGAAGCAGGGAGGTATTGGGTTGAGAGTGCATCATTAAGTTGGCGTGCACTTTGGGAGAATAAGAGACATTATGTGATCTTCATAGAAGCGCTTGTTAACACAGCGGAAGGAATTATGATTTCTTTGCCTAAATTAGAAACTTTTATACTATGCATTGCGACTTGCAATCATAAAGGTCTTGAAGCTTACTTCAGATATAGAGAGGAGAATAAAACGCTATGCTTTTGAGGAACACATGAGAGGAAAAATCTCAGACCTGCGATACATTATCAGTCTGATAATATTGGTATTTCCTGCGCCGTAATTTGTAATTGTTTTCCATGTTTATTTCTTAACAGTATGCACGGAGAACATATGCCTCTCATGGTTAGAGCTCATGCATGTTGGCGAAGCTCCGATCTAATTGTGATGTCGCTCATTAAAGTTACCTACCCAATCAATTCCTCACTCTCCCCGTCAAATAAACACACTCTCCCCATGTCGATGGCAAAGGTCATGCTCTCGCCGGGTTGGCAGGTGAACAAAGGAGAGACGCGGGCTTTGGCGGGGTGGTTGGCTAGGCGGATGAGGCAGAGGGTGTCGGCGCCGGTGGGTTCTAGGAGGTCTACGTCGCATTCGATCTCTGGGTTTGTGGATTGGGTGAAGGCGTTGTGGGTGATCATTTCGGGGCGCAGGCCGAGGATGATTTTTGTGTTCTCGCGTGTTTCGAGTTGTTTTGAGTTTGGCAGCGGGAGGAAGTAGTCCTTTGGCTCGCCTTTCAGGACGGCTGGCAGGATGACACCGAGCTGAGCATCCTGCTTCACCAGATCCACTTCCACAAAATTCATGGGTGGTGCGCCGACGAAGCCTGCCACATACATGTTCGCTGGTTTGCTGTAGATCTCTTGCGGCGTTCCAATTTGCTGGATCACGCCGTCTTTCATGATGGCGATGCGGTCGGCCAGCGTCATGGCCTCGATCTGGTCATGGGTGACATAGACCATGGTGGCCTTCAAAGACTGGTGGAGCTTCTTGATCTCTGTGCGCATTTCGCCGCGCAGTTTGGCGTCCAGGTTGGAGAGAGGTTCGTCGAACAGGAAGATCTTCGGGCGTCGCACAAGGGCGCGGCCCATGGCGACGCGCTGGCGCTGTCCGCCGGAAAGTTGCGCTGGTTTGCGGGCAAGCAGGTGCTCTATTTGCAGCATGCTGGCGACTTCGCGGACGGTGGCTTTGCGCTCTGCCTTGCTGATCCTGCGCATTTCCAACCCGAACGCGATGTTGCGTTCCACTGTCATGTTTGGGTAGAGCGCGTAGCTTTGGAATACCATGGCGATGTCGCGGTTCTTGGGGTGGACGTCGTTGACCACTTCGCCATCCAGCCGGATGGTGCCATCTGCGATGGGCTCCAGTCCCGCGATGATGTTGAGCAGCGTCGACTTTCCGCAGCCGGAGGCGCCGAGCAGGACGAGGAATTCGCCATCTTTCACATCAAGGGAAATGTCCTTCAAAACTTCGGTTGAGCCAAAGGATTTTGAGGCATGTTCGATGGATATGGTCGCCATAAATGAGCCTTTAGCCTTTGACCGCGCCAGCGGTGAGCCCGCGTACGAAGAACCGCCCAGCAATGATGTAGACAACGAGGGTTGGCGCGGCGGCTATGAGGGCTGCGGCCATGTCCACGTTGTACTGTTTTACACTGGTGGTGGAGTTGATGAGATTGTTGAGTGCGACTGTGACCGGCTGAGACCCGCCTGAGGTGAAGCTGGCGCCAAAGAGGAACTCGTTCCACACTTGTGTAAACTGCCAGATGACCGAGACCACGATGATGGGAACCGAGAGCGGCAGCATGATGTGCCAGAAGATGCGGAAGAACCCTGCCCCGTCCATGGTGGCTGCCCGCACCAGCTCTTGCGGAACGGAGACGTAGTAGTTGCGGAAGAACAGCGTGGTGAAACTGATGCCGTAGATGGTGTGCACGACGATCAAGCCAGTGATGGAGTTGGCGATGCCCAGATAGCCGAGGGTTTGGGCCATGGGCAGGATGACGATCTGGAACGGGATGAAACAGCCGAACAGCATCAGGGCGAAGATGATGTTGGCTCCGCGGAAGCGGAAGAGCGACAGGGCGTAACCGCTTAAGGCGCCGATCAAGGTTGAGATCGCAACCGATGGCACGGACATGATCACCGAGTTGAGGAAGTATGGGCGCAAGCCCTCGCAGCGCACGCCGATGCAGGCGCTCGACCATGCCTCACGCCATGCGGTGAAGTTGAGCTCGTGGGGCAGGTCCAGCAGGGCTCCGGCGCGGATTTCAGCAAGATCCTTCAGCGAGGTGGAGAGCACCACGTAGATTGGGCCTAGGTAGAGCACGGCGGCGGCGAGCAGTAAGGTCCAGATGAACAGGCGGCCAATCAGATGGCGTTTGCCGTTGGCGCCGGGGAGTGTTTTGGGTTCAGCCATGACGCTTTGCCCTCAACTCGGAATACAGATAGGGCACGATGATTGCGGCCACGGTGGCCAGCATCATCATGGCAGAAGCGGCCCCAAGGCCGATCTGGTTGCGGCGGAAGGCCATCTCGTACATGAAGTTGGCTGGCAGTGTGGAGGAGTAGCCCGGCCCACCATTTGTCAGCGCCACCACAAGGTCAAAGCTCTTGATGGACAGGTGCGCGAGAATGACAAAGGCGGAGAGGAACACGGGCCGTAGTGATGGCAGGATGATGCCGAAATAGATGCGGGTGGTGCTGGCACCGTCCAGATGGGCGGCGCGGATGATGTCCTCATCGACAGTACGCAGAGCGGAGAGGAATAGGGCCATCACGAAGCCTGAGGCCTGCCAGACGGCGGCGAGGACCACCACATAGATCGCCATATCGCGGTTGACGATCCAGTCGAACTGGAAGCTCTCCCACCCCAGTTTTTGCATGTAGCTTTCAATGCCAAGGGACGGGTTCAGGATCCATTTCCACGCTGTGCCCGTCACAATGAAGCTGATCGCCATGGGATACAGATAGATCGTGCGCAGTGCGCCCTCAGCGCGGATACGCTGGTCCAGCAGAACGGCCAGCACGCAGCCAATGGTGATTGAGAACAGGATGTAAAGACTGCCGAAAATCAGGAGGTTATGGAAAGCCACGTTCCAGCGGTCCATGGCCAGCAGGCGCACATATTGCTGAATGCCCTGAAAATCAAAGGTGGGCAGCATGCGGGAGTTGGTGAGCGAGATGAAGCCCGTCCATGCAATGAAGCCGTACACAAAGAACACCAGGAGCAGGAACGGCGGGGCTACCACCAGCTGCGGCAAATATCGCTGCAATCTGTCAAGAACAGACATCTGCTTGCGCTGCTGGGGGTTGGACATAGGGTTCTCTTTGCTCACTGGGTGCTGCGGTCTTATCAGGAACTACGCTTTACTCTGACTGCCCGAGGGAAATCAATCTGCTAGGATTACGGTCTCGGCAAGTTGATTGACAGCCTCTTGCGAAGACATATCCGTATTGAAATGCTCTGTGACCACATCCAGAAAAGCCCCACGCACGGCACCGGACTGCACAAGTTCGTGGGCGATGGAGCCAACCACGGTGTTGCGGGCTTCATTGAGAAGAAGGTCTTCGCTGGATTTCATGGCGCATTCATCAAAGCCATCAAGGCTCACGCCAAGTCTGGCGGGAATAGAGCCCTTCAGCAGATTGAAGTCCTTTTGCACTTCTTCATCCAGCAGCATGGAGGCCATCAGTTGCTGTCCAGCTTTCTGCTCAGGGTCTGAGACTTTGAACATGGCGAAGCTGTCGGAGTTGATGATGTAACCGCCTTTGGAGGGAGACGAGACACAGATGAAGTCTTCACCGTATTTGAGGCCTGCCGTCAGAAACTCCGCCTTGGCCCAGTCGCCCATAATCTGCATGGCCGCTTCACCGCGCATCACCATGGCGGTGGCAAGGTTCCACTCACGACCCGGAGCGCCGGGGTCCACATAGGTGCTGAGCTTGCGCATCTGGTCAAACACCTTGATCATGGTCTTTGAGCGCAAAGCGTCCTGATCCAGATCCAGATAGACCTTTTTGTAAAAATCTGCGCCGCCGATCCCCAGCAGCACCACCTCAAACAGGGTCACGTCTTGCCAGGGCTGACCGCCGTGGGCGAGCGGGATAATGCCAGCGGCTTTGATCTTGTCTGCAATCTCGTTGAACTCATCCCATGTTTGCGGAGGTGTGACGCCAACCTTATCCAGCACTTTGGGATTGGCCCAGATCCAGTCCACACGGTGGATGTTCAAAGGCACAGCAACATATTTGCCCTGATACTGAACGGTTTCTTTCAAAAGGTCTGGCAGCAGCTCATCCCAGTTTTGCTGCTGCGCTATGGTGTTAAGCCCTTGAAGCGAGCCGATTTCTGCCCATTCCTGAATGTTCTGACCTTTGATCTGGGCAACGGATGGCGGCACTTGGGCCAGCGCACGGGCACGTAAAACGGCTGCCATGGCGTCGCCGCCTCCGCCAGCAACAGGTGCGTCATCCCAAACACCGCCACGGGCCTCAAACGCTTGCTTGAGCGAAAGGGCTGCGCGTGCTTCTCCACCTGATGTCCAGAAATGCAGAACTTCAGCGGTGGGTGCGGCTTGTGCCGTTATGCTACCGAATAAAACAGCAAGTGCGACCAAGCTGAGACGCGGGCTGCCCATTACATTCTCCCGATGGGTATTCTCAAGGACGCTTCTAGCAAACTCTTTCTTCAATTTATCGCGTATAAACACACAATCCAATGAACTTGCACGTGCAAGACAACCTGACGCATACACATTCCTCTCGCAGCGGCCAAATGTTTTGTTATACAGCACTGAGCCAGAGTGAGCTGGTTGGGACTGAAATGGGTACACCGAGGTATGATGCTCTCGAACAAAACACTGCTGATTGTTGACGATGATGAGGAAATCGCCAGCCTGACGGCAGACTTCCTGAAAGATCGTGGGTACACCGTGTTCACTGCAAACTCTGCAGAGGAAGCCATTGAGCTTCTGGACACCAACCACATTGATCTGATGGTTCTGGACATCATGCTGCCGGGAGAAAACGGGCTGACCCTGTGCCAGCGCGTGCGCCAAACCTCCAGGATGCCGATCATCATTATCTCCGCGATTACAGGTGATACGGAGCGTATTGTCGGGCTGGAGCTGGGCGCTGACGATTATCTGGAAAAGCCGTTCAATCCTCGAGAGTTACAAGCCCGTATCTTCGCTATTTTCCGCCGTACTGAAGACGTTGAAACAGCGGCAGCGCCAAAAGCGCAGCGCTTTGAGTTCGCCGGTTGGAAACTGGATGAGGCAACCCGCCACCTGACCGCACCAGATGGTGTGCTGGTGCATTTGAGCTCTTCCGAGTTCGACGCTTTACTGACCTTTGTGAAGGCACCGCAAAAGCCGATCTCTCGCGATACACTGGGCCGCGTGCTGCGTGGTGCTAAGGTGGATTCCCATGATCGCAGCATTGATATTCTGATCAGCCGCCTGCGTAAAAAACTGGCACAGACGGACCCAAGCACGGATTTCATCACCACAGTGCGCCATCAGGGCTATCTGTTTTCCCAAAGCGTAACGCGGGTGTAGGTCCATGGCACTGAAAAGAGCGTGGCCATGTCAGGATTGATCCTGAGCCTCCTGCCCAGATCCCTTGAACACCGTATGGTTGTGGTTCTCATCACCGCCGTGCTCTCGGTCTTCGTGGTTTTGGGGCTCACGCTCAACGCCTACAACACGCGCGAGTTAGCACTGGCGAACTCTTTTGAGGCCGGTGCGGAACTGAGCCAATACATGCGCGGCACTGCACCCGCTCCTTTTGCGGGTAAGTATCTGCAGGTTGTTGAAGCTGGCAAACCAGTGCTTTCAGGTGATGTCTCTTCTCTTCCTTTGACCTTCAATAACGATGGTCTCAAGCTCGCAGCCGAACTGGTGTTTACCGGTGCTTTGCCCCGGGCAGATCTAATCACGCACGACCAACCCAATCCAGCCTATCAACTTGATAAGCTGGGCGCCTTTGCTCAGGCAGTCACACGGCAGGACAAGGCTGTTCAGCTCTATCTGACGCTTCCAAACCAGCAAGGCAACCGCCTGATCACCTTCCCGAAGCTCTGGCAGGACCGGATGACGGAGCCGGTACTGTTCATCATCGCCGCGCTTTGCATCACTCTGGTGTTTGTGCTGGCCCGCAGCCTCATTCACTACACCGCCGCCCCGTTCCGGTCCCTGGCAAAGTATGAGCGGGCCGAGCTGAAACCGTGGGACACCGAGGAAGCCGTTGCCCTTCAGGATACGCTGGTGCGAGAGCAGGAAGCCCGAGCGCAGTTGCTGGAAGAACAAAAACGCATGCTGGCCTCCATCAGCCATGATCTGCGTACACCTGCCACCCGTCTACGCCTGCGGCTGGAACAGATCGAATCCACCACCCTGCGCAATCGCATGCTGCATGATGTGGAAGAGATGACCCGCCTCATCGCAGCCTCCCTTGATTTCCTCCGGTTCAACGCCTTGCTGGAAGAGCCTCAGCACCTCTCCCTCGCAGCCCTACTTCAGTCTCTTTGTGATGACTACATGGACACGGGCAATGATGTTGTGTTCGTGCCTCAACGCCATAAGCTGACGGACCAAAGCCGCAACATCTTTGGTGGTGGCGGTGAAGTTGAGCTGGAAGTTGAAGGCCGCGCTGTCATGAATGGCCAACCGACGGCCCTGCGCCGAGCCTTTAGCAATCTCATTGATAATGCGCTCAAATATGGTGGTGCGGCCATTGTTGAGATGCAAAATCTTGAGAATGATCAGCTGCTTGTTTCCATCAGTGATCCCGGCCCCGGCATTCCCGACCATCTGCACGAGAAGGTGTTTGAGCCCTTCTTCCGCAATGACAGCGTAGAACGCACCCGTTCCTCCAGTGTTGGCCTCGGCCTTTCCATCGTCAAGCAGATCATCAACGCCCATGGCGGTGAAATCAGCCTTGGCGAAACACCAGAAGGCAAGTTCTGTATTTTTGTGAAACTGCCGCGCGAATTATGACGGATCGCGCCGCCTAGGTACCAATCTAAGCTCTAACGCATTGAACCCAATTGGAAATTTTAACCTGTTTCTGGATACCGGTTGCGTCCAACTTATTTTACTGATCCTGGCACTTATTTCTTATGATTGCTGATAGGATTATGAACGCTATCGCAGGGAATGTAATCCATGGCTGCGCTAACTTTGCGTAGTAAAGAAAGGCGTTTGTTTCGACCCAGACGGAAGGATTTTCTCTAAGGGAGATAAGATATTTAGCATGCTCCTGTTTCTGTGCCACAACGACATCACCAAGAGTTAAGTGAAGTAAGATCGAAGCGATAAAGATCCCCCAGAACAAAATAGCTTCAGTTCTACCAATAGATTTAACTTTACGCATTTCTCAGTTCTCGTTTGTATGGGCCTCAACTGAACTGAGGTCTGGTCGGATTGCCGAGTGAGGCATATGCCCATATTTGACAAAGTATGGAAGAATACAGACAGTAGAAACGGCAGTATGTTTTACATATCGCTGAACCGCTATGCTTAAGAACTTACAGGTCAAATCAGCTTTTAGTGATATTTCAATAGTTACAAAACAAATCAAAATTTGTAGGGCTCATCGCATACAACTAATGGGCGCATCGCCGCTAACACCAGCAGCTTTTGGCGAAGCATATACGAGCCTCCCAGAAAGCGGAAAATACAACGTACTCCCGAACATAGCTTCTTAAGTTAGCGCCTATGGGAACATGCCCTGCGTAGTTTTCCTCATGCCAGCTGTCATTTTGGGGAAAGACCCGCAAAAACAACCTGTAATGTAACAAGTTGATACATCAGGTTTGCGAGCAAGGCACTTTCATGATTTCCCTAGGACATCATTTAGAAATCCGTCGTTAAAAGCGGAAGGTACCATCGCTGCATTTGCGCAGTGTGGCCCGGACTTTAATGGAGTACAGGATGAAAGCGCTATTTATTGGCCAGTCCTACATCGACGTGACCTTTTTGTCAGAGACAATGCCGGAAGGTGACGAAAAGGCAATTGCGCAGGATTATGCTGTCAGCTTTGGCGGCAACGCTGTCACCGCAGCTTTCGTT
>NZ_LMCK01000092.1:0-42333 GCF_001623165.1 Pseudovibrio sp. WM33 | reverse complement strand
AGCTGGGCATCTCACCTGACCTGCTGTGCTCCATGGCAGATGACTGGCTCTCCCGCATGTTCCGCGATATGGCGGCCAAGTATGCCATTCCGATCCACAGCTGCAAAGTGAAGGAAAGCTCTCTGTCCTTCATCATGCCAAAAGACGGCAAACGCGCCATCGTGCGCTGTCGCGACAATGACTTCCTGCATCCGGTTCCTGAGCTTAATCTGGCTGGCTGTCAGGCGCTGCACGTAGACGGTCACATCCCTCATGCCGCTTTGCACTACGCCAAACTTTGCCGCAAACACGGCATCCTGACATCTCTGGATGGTGGTGCCGTTCGTGAGAACACCGAGGAACTGCTCGACTACATTGATGTGGCGATCATTTCTGAGCTGTTCTGTGAGCAGCTTGGCAAATCACCAGAAGACACACTGGAGTCTTTGCGTGCCAAAGGCGTGAAGGTCGGTGGTGTCACTCAGGGCGAAAAAGGCCTGCTTTGGTACGAAGACAAGTGCCCGATTAAGCGCCAACCAGCTTTGAAGGTGCCAAAAGACCGGGTTATCGACACCAACGGTGCGGGTGATACTTTCCACGGTGCCTATGTCTATGCGTATCTGGCAGACCCAAAAGGCTCTTGGGAAGATCACTTCAAAACAGCCCGCGCAGCTTCTGCCCACGCCATTCAGTTCCTCGGCAACGAGGCCTCCCTGCCAACCGTTCTTGACCTCGACAACGTGCAGAAGAATTTTCCAGCGAGTGATGCGTAATATGAGTTCTGTTCAGCCTGTGAAAACGGCTCTTGTGGGCTTTGGTGTTTCTGGCCAAAGCTTCCACGCACCCCTGCTGACATTTGTGGAGGGGCTCGACCTTGCCGCGGTGGTTTCCAGCAAGCCGGATCTCGTCAAAAGCAAGTTGCCCGACTGCACGCCGTACACTTCCTTTGAAGAGGTATTGGCGCAGCCGGAAATCGAGCTTGTCGTTCTCAGCTTGCCCAACACGCTGCATTACGATCACGCTAAAAAAGCGCTGCTGGCTGGTAAGCATGTGGTAGTTGAAAAGCCCTTCACCATCACCAGTGCAGAAGCGGAAGAGCTGATCGACATAGCAGAGCAGAAAGACCTGAAGCTCTCAGTCTATCATAATCGCCGGTTCGACTGTGATTTCCTAACGGTTCAGGACTTGATGGAAACAGGCAAGCTCGGGAAAGTGCACTCGTACCTGTGCAACTACAACCGCTACCGCCCGGACATTAAAGGCCGTTGGCGCGAGCAGGATATCCCCGGTGCTGGCATCCTGTATGATCTGGGTGCCCATGGCATCGATCAGGCGCTGAGTTTGTTTGGCACGCCAAAATCAGTTCAGGCGAGGCTTCGCGTTCAGCGCAAAGAAGCGGCAGCGGTGGATCACTTCCACCTCGTGCTCGGCTATGACGACTGTGATGTCATCCTGCACGGCAACTGCCTCAGCACAGAGCAAGGTCCACGCTTTCAGGTGAGCGGGGATAAAGCCACCTACATCACCTATGGCATGGACCCGCAAGAGGACATGCTGAAGGCTGGCGGTGGACCTGCGAGCCCGACCTGGGGCGTTGAAGCTGAAGACGAGTGGGGCACGCTTTATGACGAGACGGGTGAAGGTACGCCGGTACCAAGCCAGAAAGGTGGATACGAACGGTTCTACGCAGGTATGCGGGACGCCATTCGCGATGATACCGCAGTCCCAGTTTCCCCACGTGACGCGATGCAGACCATCCGGATTATTGAGGCTGCATATCTGAGCGAAAAAGAAGCCAGAACTGTCTTGCTCTGAAGATCGAATTTTGACCTGCGGCGGCTCTTTGCTGGCGCAGGTTCCTCTCCCCGCGGTTCAGCACATAAGCGCGCACCAAAAAACGCTTTGAACGCAAAAATCACAAAACAACGCAAATAAAAACGCAAGGCTGAATCCGGTTCTGTAGTCCCTTCAGGTATGGGCGCTTTTAGGATTTCGGGAAGCTGGAGCGTGTGCAGATCCTCATTACGGATGAAACAGCGCGGACTGGCGGCTCTGTAATGTATCAAGCTGTTGTTACAGCATTGTTGCAAATGCATGGGAAGGTGCCGCCGACCTCATGTAATTGCATGATGTATATTAGTATATAATTCGAGTTAATCTTATCTATACAACAAGTCGATTAGCACTGATATCCATCAGCAAGTCATTCTCTATGTAATGAGAAATATTTCCCTTTGTAACAATTCGTAACACCCCGTAACACTAGTCTTTTTACGTATTGTTGTGCGGCCTTACGCAAATGATCCTCGCGTAAAAATCGCCTCTTGTCTCTTCAAGACTTAGCCGAAGCTTAAGAAGGCGCGCATTCACCTAATATAATCGGGAGATAAAACGGTGAAGGATCCAAAAAACAAATTTTCCATCAATTTGCCTTTGAAGGGCATTGTTCAGGCTGTCACCGACCTGCCCGATCCGGTGTTTGCCGAAAAGATGATGGGTGATGGCGTTTCCATCGACCCGACAGACAATGTTCTTTACGCCCCGTTCGCTGGCAAGATAACTCAAATTCATAATTCACATCATGCAGTTACGTTGCAACAAGGCGACGTTGAGCTGCTGATGCATATCGGCCTCGACACCGTCGCCCTGAAAGGCCGCGGCTTCGAATTGCACGTCGCTGAGGGAGATCAGGTCGAGCAAGGTCAACCCCTTATCACCTTCGATGCAGACCTCATCGCCCGCGAATGTGTTTCCGTTCAATCCGCAATCGTCATCACCAGCGGTCAGGAAATCACGACCCTCGCTCCTCTCGGCACCGTTCAGACAGACCTCAATCAGGTCGTCTTCACTGTCCCAAGCAGCAATGATCCTCAAGGCACCGCAGCCCCAGTGCAGGAAACTGCAACTGAGCCAACCGGCCCAGCCATCACCGGCTCCATAAAGATTCCCAACGCCACCGGCCTCCACGCCCGTCCAGCCGCCCGTCTGGCTGTTGAAGTGCGTAAAGCGGATGCAAAAGTCACCTTTACGGTCAACGGCAAAACCTGCAGCGGCTCTTCTGTTACCGGCATTATGTCTTTGAAAACAAAGCTTGGTGACGAGCTGGAGATTGAAGCTGTTGGTCCGGATGCACAGCAAGTGGTGGCTGATGTTATCGCTGCTGTGAAAGCTGGTCTTGGCGAAGAAATCACCAGCTTCTCCGAGGCTCCGCAGGAAGACGTGATCGAGGAAGCACCTCTGCTTCAGGTCAAGTCCGGCGAAGATGGCGTTCTCATCGGCTTCACCGCCTCTCCGGGTCGCGCTATCGGTAAATTGGTCAAGCACAACAAGACTCTACCAGAGGTCACTCGCGAAAGCATCGGTCCAGCTGAAGAGCGTGCCGCGTTCAAAGCCTCCGTCAAATCCTCCATCGCAGACCTGCAAAGCATCATCGACCGCCTGAACAACAACAGTCAGGAAGAACTGGCCGAGGTCTTCAACGCCCACATCGAACTGCTTTCCGATCCAGAACTCTCCGAAAAGCCACTGGCAGACATCGCCAAGGGCCAAGGCGCAGCCTGGAGCTGGAAGCTGGCTTACGAAGCACAGGCTGAAACCCTCGCCAAAATGGACGACCCGCTGCTCGCTGGCCGCGCCGTTGACGTCCGTGATATCGGCCTGCGCGTACTGAAAAAGCTGCTTGGCGTTGATGATGGCGGTGAAATTTTAGAGGAAGGCACCATCCTTCTTCAGGAAGACGTCACACCTTCCGAGATCGTTGCTCTGGACCTCACCAAGATCGTCGGTCTGTGCACCACCCATGGCGGGTCTTCTTCTCACGCGGCCATCATCGCCCGCTCTAATGACTTGCCTTACCTCGTCAATGTCGAAGACGCCATGAAGGACCTCGAAGACGGCACCGTCCTTCTTCTGGATGCAAAGCGCGGTAAAATCAAAGTTTCTCCGACTGACGCCGAGCAAGCTGCCTTCACCAGGAAGATCGAAAACGCAGCCAAACAAGCCGAAGAATACCAGCGCGATGCGCATAAACCAGCCATCACCAAAGACGGTTTTCGGGTGGAAATTGCCGCTAACATCGGTAGCGTAGAAGATGCTGAAAAGGCTGTTGCAGCTGGTGCTGAAGCTGTTGGTCTGCTGCGATCCGAGTTCCTCTACATGGAGCGCCTCAACGAGCCGACAGAAGAAGAGCAGGCCGAAAAAGTTGGCGCAATTCTTGAGGTTATGGGCAAAGAACGCCCTGTCATCATCCGCACATTGGACGTGGGCGGCGACAAGCCTTTGCCTTACATGCCTATGCCGCATGAAGAAAACCCATTCCTCGGTGTTCGCGGTGTACGTATCGGTATTGAGCGCCCAAGCATCCTGCGCCGTCAGGTCCGTGCCATTCTCTCTCAGGCACACAAGGGTCATGCACGCATCATGTACCCGATGATCAGTGCGCTGGACGAGCTGCGAGCCGTCAACGCGCTGGTGCGTGAAGAGCAGAAGAGCCTTGGTGTTGAGCACGTTGAAGTCGGCATCATGATTGAAGTGCCGTCTGCCGCCCTCATGGCCGACAAGCTGGCACAGGAAGTGGACTTCTTCTCCATCGGCACCAATGACCTCACCCAGTACGTCATGGCGATCGACCGCGGCCATCCGGGCCTCGCATCCCGTGCGGATGCGCTGCACCCAGCCGTTCTGCGCATGATCGAACTCACCGTTCGCGCCGCAGAAGATGCAGGCAAATGGGTTGGCGTTTGTGGCGGTCTTGCCAGTCAGATTGAAGCCGTGCCGATCCTTATTGGCCTCGGCATCAAAGAACTTTCCGTCAGCGTACCTGCTTTGCCGGAAGTGAAACACACAGTTCGCACTGTATCCATGGAGGAGTCCCGCAAGCTCGCGCAAGCAGCTTTGGACTGCGCGGATACCAGTGACGTGAAAGATCTCCTCAAATCACAGCAGTGATGCAGGAGTAAATGTGGGAGTTGGTGTTCCAGTCGGGAATACCTAACAAAATCAGGGGGCATGGCGTGCTCGCACACCATGCAACTCTGGGGGAAAAACAATGAGTACATTCTCAAACGCATTTGGAGCCTTACAGAAGGTTGGTAAGTCCCTGATGCTGCCAGTGTCGGTTCTTCCAGCTGCTGGTATCCTTCTCGGCGTCGGCGCAGCTGACCTACCGTTCATTCCGGAATTCATCAACCACCTGATGGCTCAGGCTGGTGGCTCGATCTTCGGTAACCTGCCAATCATCTTCGCAGTTGCCGTTGCACTCGGCTTCGCCAAAAACGATGGTGTTGCCGGCCTTGCAGCCGTGGTTGGTTACGGTGTTCTTCTTGCAACAATGGGCGTTGTTGCTGAGACGCTTGCAATCGAAACCAAGCCGATCCTCGGGATCACCTCCATTGATACCGGCGTGTTCGGCGGCATCCTCGTGGGCGCGCTGGCTGCGTTCATGTTCAACAAGTTCTACCGCATCAAGTTACCGGATTATCTAGGTTTCTTCGCGGGTAAGCGCTTTGTGCCGATCATCACCGCATTTGCCTGTATTTTCCTCGGTGTTATCCTGTCGTTCGTATGGCCTCCAATCGGTGGTGCCATCAACGCGTTTTCCCGTTGGGCAGCTGAAGAAAACCCAGAAGTTGCGTTCTTCATCTACGGTGTGATTGAGCGCGCGCTGATCCCATTCGGCCTGCACCACATCTGGAACGTTCCATTCTTCTTTGAAGCTGGCTCCTACATTGATCCGGCAACTGGCCAGGCCGTAACCGGCGAAATCCAGCGTTACCTTGCTGGTGACCCAACTGCTGGTAACATGGCTGGTGGCTACCTCTTCAAAATGTGGGGCCTACCTGCTGCTGCACTGGCAATCTGGCACTGCGCGAAGCCTGAAAACCGCACCATGGTTGGCGGTATCATGATCTCCGCTGCGCTGACCTCCTTCCTGACCGGTATCACCGAGCCAATCGAATTTGCGTTCCTGTTCGTTGCGCCAGTTCTTTATATCGCACACGCCATTCTGGCAGGTGTTGGCTACTCCCTGATGATCATGCTCGGCATCAAGCACGGCATGACCTTCTCACACGGTTTCATCGATTACGTTCTGCTTTACCCACTCTCCTCCAACGGCTGGATGCTGGTCGTGTTCGGTCTGGGTTACGCAGCTTTGTACTACGCTGTATTCCGTGTTCTCATTGTAGCCCTGAACCTGAAAACTCCGGGCCGCGAAGCTGCAACTGAAGCCTCCGCAGCGGTTGCCAGCGGCGATGAAGATGCAATGTCCGCAGCGCTTGTGAAAGCCTTCGGCGGTGCAGACAACATCACCAATCTGGATGCATGTATCACCCGTCTGCGTGTCAGCACTGCTGATGTTTCCAAGGTTGATGATGCTGCGTTGAAAGCACTCGGTGCTCGCGGTGTGATCCGCGTTGGTAATGGTGCTCAGGCCATCTTCGGAACGGCTTCTGAGAACCTGAAGACCGACATGGAGATCTACCTGCAAGGTGGCGGTGCCTCTGCACAACCTGCTGCCGAGCAAAGCCTTGATGCAGCAGCCATCTTTGGTCAGCTTGGCGGCAAGGATAACGTGGTAGCTGTTGAAGCTGTTGCAAATACCCGCGTACGCGTGGAACTGCGCGATATCGCCGGCGTGTCCATGCCAGAGCTGGCACAGGCTGGCATTCAGGTCATGAAAGCGGGAGACAAAGCGCTCCATCTCATCGTTGGCGACAAGTACACCAAACTCGCCAAGGATCTCTCTGCTCAGATTTAACTGACAGAGACATAAGGTGCCTTTGAAGGTTTACCCTCCTCCCGAACTTTCAGGGGCACCCACCACCAAAAGCAGCACTCCCCGCCCGGCGAGTGCTGCTTTTTTGTGTTTGGGAATCTATTCAAAAGGAGCGTTTGAGGAGTTGAGAAAATAAATCAAAGTAATTGAAGTACATTGGGTTGCAGAACTCTACCCTCTGAAAACGAGAGTGGGTGATGTAGTGATAATAAATTAAAATAAATATAAGTAACATACTGGGTAATTGAAATGTGAATTTTATTCATAGTAATGAGGTGTATTTAAAAATAGAAGCCTTTCTAAGGTTAGATATATGAATTAAATTAGTGTGATTAGGGTTTTTCTTACGTAAGTCTAGCTTCAGTTTCAGATTGTCATTTTGATGGTCTTAATATGTGAAGCATTCAGTAAATTTGTATTTGGTCGAAAACGTACTGGCCATCGATCTGTCGAGCCAGATTCTAGGCAGGCTGAAATACGCACATTTAAGAATTACAGAACCACTTTCGCTCATGGATGGTACACTCCTTATAAGGACTATGTTGAGTAGTTTCATGCTGGGTAGAGTGCGCTAAGCTTGTTGTTTAACCGATCAACTTTCCCGAGGAGTTCCCAGAGAGCTTGTTAAAACCTGCTGATTACCCCTTTGAGTTGCAAACTCTCTTCTCGCTTCAACCTTTTAGTTACCGTCTTGCTGTACAGACAGCAGCGATTTGTATTCTGCTAAACCTACTAACTTCTATCACCGCATTTAGGCATAGGTCTTGAGGTACAAGGCTTCGTAATTCATTCTCAAATTATATCTCAGCAGTTTTTGGGTGTTTTGTTGTATATGTGATTGCTGGAGCGGTGAACAACACGCGTCTGATGCATAATTTGCATCCTTCAGCCGCATGAAAGGTTGACTTAGGCGAGTGCTTCCGATTTACACCAGACAAACTCCATAAGTGGAAGAGCTTTTAGGTATGCTGGATAAAACATATGAGGCGGCCTCTGTTGAGCCGCGGATTTACGATGCTTGGGAACAGGCAGGGGCCTTTAAGGCAGGTGCGGGCGCAGAAGATGGAGCTGCGACCTACTCAATCGTGATTCCGCCGCCGAATGTGACAGGCTCTCTGCATATGGGCCATGCTCTCAACAACACTTTGCAGGATATTATGGTTCGCTACCAGCGTATGCGCGGTCGCGACGTTCTGTGGCAACCGGGTATGGACCACGCAGGTATTGCGACACAAATGGTCGTTGAGCGCCAGATGGCTGCTGACGACGGCAATATCACGCGTCGTGACCTTGGTCGTGAAGCGTTTATTGAACGTGTGTGGAAATGGAAAGGTGAGTCCGGCGGGATGATCTTTAACCAGCTCAAGCGCCTTGGTGCGTCTTGTGACTGGTCCCGTGAGCGTTTCACCATGGACGAAGGCCTCTCCAAGGCTGTTCTGGAAGTGTTTGTTTCTCTTTACAAAGAGAACCTGATTTACAAGGACAAGCGCCTTGTGAACTGGGATCCTAAACTTCTGACTGCGATTTCTGATCTGGAAGTTGAGCAGAAGGAAATGCAGGGCAACATGTGGCATTTCCGCTATCCGCTGGCGGATGGTGTGACGTACCAGCACCCTGTTGCGTTTGATGAAGACGGCAAGGCGACCGAGTTTGAGACGCGTGATTACATCGTGATTGCGACCACTCGCCCGGAAACCATGCTGGGTGATACGGCTGTTATCGTTCATCCGGATGATGAGCGCTTTAAAGAGCTGCAGGGCAAAGACATTATCCTGCCGCTGGTTGGCCGCCGTGTTCCAATCCTTGCTGACGACTATGTTGATCTTGAAACCGGCACAGGCGCGATGAAGGTTACGCCTGCGCACGATTTCAATGACTTTGACATTGGTAAGCGTCATTCACTGCGTCAGATTTCCATCATGGACCGTGAAGCCAACATTGTTCTGCGTGAAGCAGAAGGCTTTATGGATGGTTTGGAATTGACCGATGAGCTCAACAAAACACTGGAAACACTTGAAGGTGTTGAGCGCTTTGCGGCGCGCAAGCTGATCGTTTCCATGTTGGAAGAGCGCGGTCTGCTGGATGAGGTTGTTGATCACGTCAACATGGTTCCACACGGTGACCGTGGCGGCGTTCCGATTGAGCCTATGCTGACTGACCAGTGGTATGTTGATGCCAAGACCATGGCGCAGCCTGCCATTGCATCCGTTCGTGAAGGTCGCACCAAGTTTGTTCCTGCCAACTGGGACAAGACCTATTACGAATGGATGGAAAACATCCAGCCGTGGTGTATTTCCCGTCAGTTGTGGTGGGGACACCGTATCCCGGCGTGGTATGGCCCGGAAGGTAAGTTCTTCGTTGAAAAGAGCGAAGAAGAAGCTTTGGCTGCTGCTGCAGAATTTTACGGTAAGCCTGTTAAGCTGATGGAACAGAACGATGCTTTGGCTGCGCATGATGCCGGTGAAGCTGACTTTGTTGCCATGTACCGCGATGAAGACGTTCTGGACACCTGGTTCTCTTCTGCGTTGTGGCCGTTCTCGACCATGGGCTGGCCGGATAAAACCGCTGAGCTTGCACGCTACTACCCAACGTCTGTTCTTGTTACCGGCTTCGACATCATCTTCTTCTGGGTTGCCCGCATGATGATGATGGGCAAGCACTATATGAAGACCGAGCCATTCGACACGGTTTACATTCACGCCCTCGTCCGTGACGAGAAGGGCGCGAAGATGTCCAAGTCCAAGGGCAATGTGATTGATCCGCTGGCGCTGATTGAAGAATACAGTGCGGATGCTCTGCGCTTCACGCTTGCTGCGATGGCTGCACAGGGACGCGATATCAAGCTGGCGACCTCTCGCGTTGCTGGTTATCGTAACTTTACCACCAAGCTCTGGAACGTTTGCCGCTTTGCGGAAATGAACGAGTGTCATGCAGTAGATGGCTTTGATCCTGCGCTTGTTAAGCAGACCGTGAACCGCTGGATCGTGACTGAAACAAGCCGTGCTATTCGCGAAGTTTCTGAGGCGATTGATACATACCGCTTCAACGATGCTGCCGGTGGTGCATACCGCTTTGTCTGGAATACATTCTGTGATTGGTACGTTGAGCTGACCAAGCCGATCTTCTACAGCGATGATGAAGCGGCCAAGGAAGAAGTTCGTGCCACAACGGCCTGGGCTCGTGATGAGATCCTGAAGCTTCTGCACCCGTTCATGCCGTTCATTACGGAAGAGCTTTGGATGCGTACGGTTGAAGATGGCGAGAATAAGCGTGAGAAGCTTCTGGCGCTTTCTGCCTGGCCGACTTCCATTGGTGAAGATGGCGAGGCTGCTGCTGAGATCAACTGGCTGATCGACATGATTGTCCAGATCCGCTCTGTTCGTTCTGAAATGAACGTTCCGGCTGGGGCGAAGGTTCCTGTTGTTCTGTGTGGTGCTTCTGAGCAGACCAAAGCTCGTCTGGAAATCCACGAAGCGGCGATCATGAAGAACGCGCGTGCTGAAACGGTCACTACTGCTGATGAGATCCCACAGGGCTCTGCTCAGATTGTTGTCGGCGAAGCGACCGTTTGCCTGCCGCTTGCTGGTGTTATCGATCTGGATGCTGAAAAGGCTCGTCTTGGCAAGTCTTTGGATAAGATTGTTGGTGAGCTCACCAAGATCTCCAAGAAGCTTGAAAACGAACGTTTCCTTGCAAAAGCTCCGGAAGACGTTGTTGCTGCTGAAAAAGAAAAAGTGGCTGAACTTGCTGAGCGCAAGGAAAAGATGGATGCCGCTCTGGAGCGCCTCGCAGCTCTGGGCTAAGGCTCTTTCATCCTTTGAATTTTGCAAAACGCGGCTCTTCGGGGCCGCGTTTTTTGCTTAGGCTTTCTCTTCCCTCAATACTGCACGAACAGTCTTGCGTTGGCGCCGTGGTCTAGGGTTTGGTCGGCGAGGAGGCCGTAGTAGTTGATGTTGAGTTGGATGTGCTCGGCCAGCCGGGATTCAAGGCCGGTTTCGATCAGGGCCACGTTGCGGGCGATTGGGACGCTGGCGACGGTGAAGGGGTTGCCGCTGTCGATGAAGCTTTGGGTGTAGTCGAGCGTATCAGCGGAAGAGTATTGCCAGGCTGCCAAGCCAACAAAGCTTGTGTCCCCATAAAGGTAGTTGGAAAGGTCAAACTCGCCGCGTGTTCCCAGTGTCAGGAAAGTGAGGGAGTTGGACTGTCCATCTGCTTTGAGTGCTGCTGCACCACCGGTTTCATTGAAGCCGGGACCAGACAGGTAAGCATAGGCAACTCCTGCAAAAGGTTCCAGATTGCCGTAGGTGCTTTCCAACGTGTATCCAAGCTCACCAAACACCTGCACAGAACCGGCGAACTGGTCAGATGACAGTGTTTCTTCCGGGAAGAGGCTTATATCGCGATCAGTTGCAATGTTGTACCATGTACCGGCAACACCTCCGCGCAATTTGACGTTGTCGATTGGATTAGCACTGGCGTAGCCGCCGACACTGTAGCTGTCACTGTCAGATGAGGCGTCGATGGAACTGATGTCGATGGATGTTCTGCCGAAGCCTGCAACCACACCCAGCTGCACCATGTCAAAGTAGGTCGCATCAACACCAACCAGAACGCCGCCGACGCTTCTGCCTGTGGTGCGGGCATTGCCATCGGAGAAGAATTGCCCCCAGCTGCCGTAGACCTGTCCCCACATCGCAAAGTTGCTGACCGTGCGGGAAACGGTGTTGTCATCCACGTCCGCAGCAAAAGCACTGTGGGCCTTGTAAAGGCGGTCATTCACCGCTTGTCGCAGGAAGCGGCTGTCGGCAAGAAGGATTGCACGGGTTGAAGCGTTGATCTCACCTGCGAGGGGATCGAGAAGAGCTTTAATCTGAGCATTGTTCATGGGCGCAAGTTGTGTGAAGAGATCGCCGCTCTCATTGATAGTATCAAGCGCCAGAGTGACTGAATGTTCGTTGCGTGTATCTGCCAGGCCATTGAAGTTGTTGGAACTTCGGATGAACTGGATCGCAACGTCGTTACCGTCTCCGGGAATACCGTAGAGCACGTTTACATCAAGCATAAACATATCGTGGCTGACTGAACTGAATGTGCCTGTCGGTGGCTCTGTCCCTGGAGCGGAGAGATTGTCGATAATGACGAACTCATCGCCGATTTTGACCGGTGTTGGACCCATGACGTTGACGAGATCAAGCGCAACATCATTCAGGTCCACGCTACCACCTGCGAGGATCTGGATCTGATCCGCGTTTGCCATTCCAGATACAGGATCAGAGCCGATCTCCATTTCCAACGTGCCGCCAGTGCCAGTCGCGTCCAGACTGCCGAGCGTAATTGTACCGAAGGACGCTCCGGGTGCGATGATGCCCCCGTTAAGTGTCACACTGCCGCTGGCTGTGCCGTACCCCTCGAGCCGACCATCGGCGTTCACGGTCAGATCACCTGAAAGAGTAGAACTATCCGTTAAGGACGTACCAATCCGCATGGTGCCGCCGTTAATGGTGGAGCTGACCAGAGATTTGGTGCCGTCTGATAGGATAAGCGTACCTGCACCGTTCTTTAGGAAGGTACCTCCACCGGGAGTGGCATCTCCGGTCCAGGTGAGGGTTGCACCTGCGTTTGCCATGTCGATGGTATTATCATTGCTGTTCACTTGCAGCTTGGTCGTATCAACAGTTTCGCTGCCTGTGCCCAGATAGAAAAGAGTTCCACCATTTACGATCACGTTGCCAGACCCAATGGCCGAGGTAGAAAAGCCTTCCAGACCAAGCGTGCCGGTGTCGATTTCAATATCTGCTGTGTAGCCTGAGTTGTCACCAAGCAGATTGACTTCACCCGGGCCGGTGAAGGTAACCTGATCTGAACCGGTCAGCCCGGACATGATGTTGATCTGGCCAACGATGTCGGTCGCTCCAACCACGTTCCCGGCGCCGGAAAACGCCAGTTCATTGATGTTGACCGTGCTGCCGCCGGTGTAGGTCAGAGTTGAGGAGTTCAGCGTGATGCCGACATTGCCGTTGCCGATGTTGGTGCCGTCATTGAAGATCAACTCGGTATCGGTTACGCCAAGATCACCGGTCCATGAACTGTTGGTGCCGGTTAGGGTGGTTGTTTGGCCACCATCGATGGACAAGTTGCCAGAACCGGAAAGGTTGGAGGAGATTTCCAGATCGACCGTATTGTCATCAATGTCGATTGTGTTGCTTGTGCCACTGGCGATAGCAATCCTTGAGAGATTGACGTCTGTGGAGCCCTGATAGAGCAGGTTACCATTGTTGAGGGTGGTTGTGCCAAGCCCAAGGCGGTCCGGGTCGGTAAACTCGATGGAACTGTTTTCCTGAATAATGAGGCCACCAGAAAAACTGTTGTCGCCTTGCAGATTGACCGTACCGCCAGACCCAATGGTGAGAGAGCCTGGTGTGCCGCCGCCATCTGTGATGTCACCAGTCAGTGTCAGGGTGCGTCCGGATTGCACATCAAGCGTACCGTCATCGTGCATCTTGAAATTGTTGGCGATGGTCGCGTCTGTACCGGAAATATAACTCAGATCACCACCGTAAAAGAGAACGTCACCTGTGCCGATGTTAGCTGCCGCTCCAAACTCCACAGTACCGGCTGCCAGATCCAAACCACCGCTGAAGTTGCTACCCGCCCCTCCAAGAACGAGCGTTCCGTTGTCCAGTTTCTTCAAGCGGCCAGATCCGCTGATATCATTGCTCACAGTGAGGGTGTCGTTCGTACCAACCTCAATTGAGGAGGTTCCATCCAGATCGATGAGGTTGTTGATTGTTGCTGTAGAGCCGGTAAATGTGAGGTGGCCGCTGTTCAATTCAATCGCGCTGTTGCCCAGATTGGACGCGCTTGAAAATTGAACTTCTGTGCCATCAATATCCGTTCCACCGGTCCAAGAATTGTTGCCCGACAGAATGGTTACACCATTGCCTGCAAACCGGAGGGCTCCGTTCCCAGTAATGTCGCCTACGAGATTGAAATTGCCTGAAGAGGTTGTAATGAAGTTAGCGTCACTTGCTTCTGGCCCATCCACAACAAGAATGTCTCCATCAATAGTTGTGCTTCCGATTGTTGTGATACTGCCACCGGTAAACTCAAACTGGCCTTGCCCGGCAGAGTTGGTGTTAATGAACTCGACGTTGGCTCCTTCATCAACGCTCATCTTGCCTCGAAACAGCTTGTTGTTGGAGGTAAGTCGCGTAGTTCCTTCTTCAAAATAGATATCACCGGCACCATCTTCGGCAGAGGCGAGCTGAGCAATAATATGTTCACCTCCACTACTGGTCGCATTAAAGACCACTGTCGCGCCATCGAAGAAGATCAAGTCTCTTGCTTCAATTAAGCCCGGTGTTGTTGCTGGGTCACCGAGTTCTCCGCCAATATTAATCGTCCCGCCGCTGCCAATGACAATGCTGGTTGGCGAGGCTAGGAAACTACCATTGTCTGAAAGGTTGAGAGTTCCCTGATTTACAGAAGTCCCAATCTGGAGCGAAAAGACTGAACTGGTTTGCATCATGGAAGCGCTATCAGTGATATTCACAACTCCGTTGGCATTGATCTGCCCGATACCTACGAAATCGCTGAAGCTGACTGTTTCACCCTGAGAGATATTTAACGTTCCGTCAGTCCCAAAGCCCACATAAATGCCGTTGGTCGCATCTATGACGTCTGGTGGTACGTTTACGGTTCCCGTGACAATCTCCTGAGCAGGAGCTAAACTGATGGTGACGGCAAGCAGGCAGGCAAACGCAAGGCCCGCAAGTACAGTTGTTCCGAGAAGACGCTCACTATACCACATTTCAACCCTCACACATTTGCCAGCTACAGCAGTTCTGAGACAGTTGTTCGGTCGAGCACAGCCGTTACCAAAGGCTGCGCAGTGCAAAACGCAGCTTCAGTTTGAGTAATCACATTAGTAATCCGTTAAGATTTCTTCGCGCTACACAATTATGCTGTATTCGACTAAGGAGCTACGAAGTGATACGCAATACTCTTCTCATGAGCTATAGATTAACTGAATCGAATATAGTTATTAATAGAGTTTTTATTTGTTAAATTAGATTTAATTGTGAATTCAATATAGGATTGGTCAAATATACGAATGAGAAGGTCAATAGAGTCTCCGAAGTATTCTTCCTGCTAGCTTTGTTGTGCCACCAAAGCAGATGGTACTGGCAAATCGATAACTGCACTCTCAATTGTCATTTCATCGAGCACGCTCAGGAAGGCGCTGGATGCTCTTTGCATCAATGGTTTTAGGCGACAAGAGGGGAGGAAGCAGCATTGGATTTCTCCACATTCGCTCTGTCGCAGGCACTCGACCACGGCAAAATCATTCTCTGCCGCGCGGACAACATCTCCAACGCTGATGTCTTGTGCGAGACGGCCCAGTTTAAACCCTCCACCACGACCACGCATGGTCTCAAGAATACCGGCACGGGAGAGTTGGTTGACGAGTTTCATCACATGGCCACGTGAGAAACCTTGCTGCAAAACGACCTGATCGATGCGTTGAAGAATGTCTGGTTGCATGGCGCATTGCATAACGAGCCGCAAAGCAAAATCGCTTGCCTGATTTAAACGCATAGTGACGCTCCAAAGATATATCGTGCGTATATCATAAAATCAGAGAGTGCTGAACACCGAAAGCAGTGTGGGCTGTGTATATCTTAAGATTTTGAAATAACACACTATTTTTCGCTCGCTCAGCTCTTTTTAAGAAAAGATGCAAATAATATATGTCTTTTGTTATGTGTGATGATAAAGATATATATAAAATAGATATTATGAGTCGGAAAGTTGTCACGATAGAGGGCAGGGGCTGTTTCACCAGTGTTTGGCATCGAATTAAGCTGTCAATTTCTTCCTCGTAAAGAACTCTGATTTCTCTGATGTACCACCGTCTGCTCTGAAACTTTTAAACTACGGAGACCTGTTATGTTGCCCGCCATTGTCTTGATCGCAGAAGGATTGGTTGCTCTCTGGTTCCTACTGTTTTTGACCATGATCACAAGCATCTACCTGGATGGTAGAGGATATGGCTCAGGCGTGAAACCCAAGGCAGAGCTAGCTTTCTTCAAACACATTCGTGTCTTCGTAACACTCGGCATATCAGTTGCCTGCGTTGTGACACTGGCAGAAGCATTTGAATTGATCTGACGGAAATCGGAAGAGCCCCATGAAAATCTACGAGTACCTCCCCGCCATCTTCATCTGGGCCATAGTCCCAGCCCCCCTCTGGATCTGGCTTGGCCTGATCTGGTTTGTTTGAGAGGGGTGAGAGGAGCTTACGCCATTCCCTCAAAATCCGATCTATGGATGTCCTTCTCACCCGACTTACAGGCGAAGAGGGGAGCCTTAGGTAGGCTGGGAGGCAGGTATTGGTGAGGTAGAAGGTGTCCAGATTCTGCAGCCGAAGGTGGAACGATTGAGCTTGCAGTTCAATGACGCGGATTCACGTGCCGTCCGGCAGATGGTGACTGATGCGCCAGCCGCCTCAGATTGCAACCCAGACACCTCCGAGATGATAAAGCCCCTGAACAGCTGTAAGGAGACGATTGTAGGGAGTATTAGCGGTTAAGGCATTGAGATCTATGGATCAACCTCATCCGCACATTGCACAGGCAGTCGGTGTTGCCGCACATCCACCGCGAGCGGTACAGCGCAAGTCAGAGTGCATCTGTTTGCCTACTTTTTGTGTGCTGATGACCATCTCATCAAATGGCAAAACAGCGTCAAAACCAGAAAGGCTAGCAACCGCAGACGATTGCGCATGCGCGATCCCAGCGATATTGCGCGCATGACAGGGAATTTCCACTTCCCCACCAACTGGGTCGCAAACCAAACCAAGCGTATTCATCAGACAAAGTGATGCCGCATTAAAGGCTTGTTGTGCTGTTCCTCCAAACAGATGGACCAATCCAGCTGAGACCATCGCGGCTGAGGCACCAGTCTCCACTGAGCATCCTCCCGTTTCAGCGGCAAAACTTCCATACTCAGCAAAGACGGCTCCCACAAGTGCTGTGACTTGAAGGGCGTCGATAATCCTTTCACGATCAACACCTTGTTGTTTCAAGGAATATAGCGTGCCCGGTACGATGCCAGAACTTCCAGCTGTTGGAGCAGCGACAACCACTCCCCGATTTGCGTTTGCATCCATAACTGCGAGAGAAGCGCTAAGCGCATCCTGCAAGAACGGTGAGCCGATAATCTCCACGGGATTTGCTGCACCAACCTGCTTTGCGCTCGGTTTCAGGAACTTCATAGTGGATGATTGATTGGTAAGCGCTAGGCCTGCCTGAACTGCGTCCATCATCACATCATAACGGTCTGCAAAGGCCTTTCGCGTTTGAGGTTCAGTCAAGCCTAACCGTTTGGCTTCCAAAGACAAAGCAAGATCTGCAAGACTGTGTCCTCTGCTGGTTTGTTGGACCAAAGCTTTTGGGCTGGCAAAAAGAGGGGCCTCATCGTGGACAGAGAATTGGACAGGTATGCAGGACCTGACCTTCCAGCTCTGTTCTATCATGTCTTTCAACTCTGGTTGTTGAGGTGATAGTGGCGAACTGGATTTGATCTCAATAAGTTGGTGGCTATTCTTCGAACCTGCACAGACACGAGCTTGTACCTTTGCATTTGAGGGAAGCTGCTGAAGAGGTGAATTGTCTCCACATTCCAGAAGAAGTATAAAATCGCTCCCAGTCACATCAATTGCGAAAGAGTTAAAGCTATCGAGCTTGAACATCCCGCCGCCTATTGAAAGGCCTTTGAAGTGATCTTCCCGAAGTGCGCCTTCGCTGTCTTCAACCGTGATTGCAATTTCCACTCGGTTTGGATGATCTTTGGTGTCTAAATTTCTAATGTTGATCTCTAGCGTAAATGGCTTGCCGTTCATCAGATCAGATAGAGCTTGTCGATACTTAAGTGAGGTGACCTCTTCTCCCATCAAGCCTGCAGCAAAGCCTTCGTCACTGCCTTGGTTGGTATAGACTTGGGCAAACGAGCCCTCTGGATCGAACGCAATTTCAACATTCACAATTTTATCGCCATCACAAAGGGAAAGTTGGCGAACAGTCTTTCCTATGAAGTATGGCGCTGCAGAGTGAGAGCTCGAGGGTCCTCTCATCACCGGACCAATTATGGAATTGAGAAGACTGATAGTGCTCATGCAAATTTCTCCGCGAAAATCAATGTGATATTTTACACGGATTGTTGCTGCATTGAAGGGCAGACCTGATGCTTTCCTCACCTCGCGAAAAGCATTTCCGTGTGTGATGAGGAGAGCTCAGAGGAGCAATCTAAGCACCTTCGTTTACCTTCAAATTTATACGATAAGAAAAACTTATTGATATGCGTAGAAGATGCAATTTCACTTAATGTGTTTGGCGACCTATATTCAGTCTAGAATTTGCTGGATGCATCGTTTCGTCTCACCGCTTAAGGTAAACGCAACGTCAAAACCAGCAAGAGCCAAATTAGATAGTGGAGACAGCAATGCACGGTAACGATGTCAAGACAGTCGGTGTTTGTCCGGTGGTACATGGCGCGAATACATCGATGGATAAGCCGGTTACCCGATGGTGGCCTGATGCTTTGAATCTCGACATCCTCCATCAACATGGTGCGCGTACCAACCCGATGGACCCAGGCTTCAACTATCATGATGCTGTTAAATCACTCGACTTCGAAGCGGTGACGGCAGACGTCCATGCGCTCATGACCGACAGTCAGGACTGGTGGCCAGCGGATTGGGGTCATTATGGTGGCCTGATGATCCGCCTTTCGTGGCACACAGCTGGCTCTTATCGTCTTGCAGATGGTCGCGGTGGCGGCGGTTCCGGCAACATTCGTTTCGCTCCGCTTAACTCCTGGCCTGATAACGCAAGCCTCGATAAAGCACGCCGTTTGCTTTGGCCTATCAAGAAAAAGTACGGCAACGCTCTCTCCTGGGCTGATCTGATTATTCTCGCAGGCACTATCGCCTATGACTCTATGGGTCTGAAAACCTTTGGTTTCGGGTTTGGCCGTGAGGATATCTGGGGTCCGGAGATCGACACCTATTGGGGATCTGAGAAAGAATGGCTTGCGCGCAGTGAAGAGCGCTATGACGATCTAGATGACCCTTCAACGCTCGAAAACCCGCTTGCAGCAACCCATATGGGTTTGATCTACGTGAACCCTGAAGGCGTGAATGGCGTTCCCGGTCCGCAAAAAACAGCTGATCAGATCCGCGAAACCTTTGCTCGTATGGCAATGAATGACGAGGAAACTGCTGCGCTGACGTGCGGTGGTCACACCGTTGGTAAAACCCATGGACGCGGTGCTGTCGATAACATCGGTGTCGCACCGGAAGCTGCTGGTCTTGAAGAGCAGGGCTTTGGCTGGTCTAACCCCGGACAGGATGGCAAGGCAACAAATGCCTTTACCTCTGGTATCGAAGGTGCGTGGACCACACACCCAACCACATTCGATATGGGTTTCTTTGATATGCTGTTCGGCCATGAATGGGAGCAGGTAAAATCTCCTGCCGGCGCATGGCAATGGGAACCTGTTTCCATCAAGGAAGAAGACAAACCTGTTGACCCAACGGATCCATCTGTTCGCCACAACCCAATCATGACGGATGCGGACATGGCGATGAAGGTTGACCCGATCTACAACGAATACTGCCAGAAGTTCATCGCAGATCCTGAGTACTTCAGAGATACGTTTGCGCGTGCATGGTTCAAGCTGACACACCGCGACATGGGACCGAGAGCCAATTATCTTGGCCCGGATGTGCCGAAAGAAGACCTTATCTGGCAGGATCCTGTTCCAGCAGGCAACACCAACTATGATGTTACTGCGCTGAAAGCAAAAATTGCGGCAAGTGGTTTGAGCAATGAAGACCTGATCAAAACCGCCTGGGACAGCGCACGTACCTATCGCGGTTCTGATATGCGCGGTGGTGCCAACGGTGCTCGCATCCGCCTCGCTCCTCAAAAGGATTGGGTTGGCAATGAGCCAGACCGGCTTGCCAAAGTTCTGGCTGTGCTTGAACCAATCGCAGCACAGGCAGGAGCCTCAATCGCAGATGTGATCGTGCTGGCAGGCAACGTTGGTGTAGAAAATGCCATCAAGGCAGCTGGTTTCAACGTGGAAGTTCCATTTGCTTCTGGTCGCGGTGATGCAACAGATGCGATGACAGACGCGACATCCTTCTCAGTGTTGGAGCCTATTTCTGATGGCTTCCGTAACTGGCAGAAGCAAGAGTACGCTGTTAGCCCGGAAGAAATGATGCTGGATCGTGCACAGCTCCTCCGCCTGACTGGCTGGGAAATGACTGCACTCGTTGGTGGTCTGCGCGTTCTTGGTGCCAACTATGGCGGTTCAAAGCACGGTGTCTTCACGGATCGTGAAGGTCAGTTGACGACGGACTTCTTCGTCAACCTGACCGATATGGACAACAGCTGGCACCCACTCAAGGATGGCACCTATGAGATCCGCGACCGGAAATCTGGCAAGCCAAAGTGGACTGCAACCAGTGCAGACCTTGTGTTTGGCTCCAACTCAATCCTGCGCGCTTATGCTGAAGTGTATGCTCAGGATGACAACCACGAAAAGTTCGTCCGCGATTTCGTGGCAACATGGACCAAGGTCATGAACGCCGACCGCTTCGACCTGACAGCCTAATAAATGCGACGAGCCTGGGCAGGAAACTGCCTGGGCTTTTTATTGCAACTCCCTACAGGTGCTCTCCAGACGTTGGCTATATCCAGTTGCGCTCCTGTGTTTTTCCGGTTAAGAACCGCTTGACCTCGGGGTGCGCGTATTTGTCGTGCTGAGATGCTTTAGTGGCGAACCCGTTGAACCTGAACCGGCTAGAACCGGCGGAGGGAAGGGTACCGGTTTCATCCATCCTTGCCCTCTCGCCGCAATGGAGGATGACTTGAAACATCTGTTAATTGCTGCGGGATTACTCACTGCAACATCAGCGATGGCTGCTGAGAAGCCTCAACTGACAGTTTACACATACGACAGCTTCGTTTCTGACTGGGGCCCAGGCCCAAAAGTGGAAGAAGCGTTTGAGGCTGTATGTGAATGTGACCTAAAACTTGTTGGCGTCGAAGATGGCGCAGCACTGCTTTCCCGCATTCGTCTTGAAGGTAAGAACTCGGATGCCGATATGGTGCTGGGTCTGGACACCAATCTGGTAGAGACTGCCAAGAAAACTGGCCTGTTTGCACCACACACTGTTGAGGCCCAATACACACTGCCAGTGGAGTGGGCTGACGAAACCTTTGTGCCGTACGACTGGGGCTACTTTGCCTTCGTACACAAGGCTGGCGAAACCGTACCAACCAACTTCCGCGAGCTTGCGAAGAGCGATGCCAAGATCCTTATTCAAGATCCACGCTCCTCTACACCCGGCCTCGGGCTGCTGCTTTGGGTGAAAGCGGCTTACGGAGACGAAGCTGCTGATGTGTGGGCGGATCTTTCCGATAACATCGTGACGGTTACAAAAGGCTGGTCTGAAGCCTACGGTCTTTTCCTTGATGGAGAAGCGGACATGGTGCTCAGTTACACCACGTCTCCGGCTTACCACCTGATTGCCGAGGAAGATAACAGCAAGACCACTGCCGCGTTTGAAGAAGGCCATTACATGCAGGTTGAAGTAGCGGCAAAGCTTGCCGGGACTGATCAGCCAGAGTTGGCAGACAAGTTCCTGAACTTCATGGTTTCAGATGCTTTCCAGACAATCATTCCAACAACCAACTGGATGTACCCTGCTGTGACACCTAAAGGTGGTTTACCTGCTGGCTTTGACACACTGCAGGTGCCGGAAAAAGCTTTGTTCTTTAAGCCTGAAGAAGCTGCTGCTGCAAGACGTGAGGCTCTGCCGGAATGGCTAGAAGCGCTCAGCCAGTAAGTTCGCTTCCCGGTGTTGCCGCGGCATTTCTTGTCGCGGCACTCATACTTGGCACGTTGGCCACGGTTGCTCTGCGAGCAGAAGCGGGTCACGGCTTTTCCTCTTCCGATTGGGCCGCTCTCAAGTTTACGCTCACGCAGGCTGTGCTTTCTGCCGTGATCAGTGTTGCGCTGGCTGTGCCGGTTGCGCGCGCCCTGGCGCGACGGCGGTTTCCGGGCCGCAGTTTGCTCATTGCACTGCTTGGTGCCCCCTTCATTCTACCAGTTATCGTTGCCATTCTTGGGTTGCTACAGGTGTTTGGCCGTGCGGGCTGGATATCTGATGTGCTTGTCTATTTCGGTGCTTCACCCATTCGCATCTATGGTCTCCACGGTGTTGTGCTGGCTCATGTTTTCTTCAACCTTCCGCTGGCAACCCGATTGATCTTGCAGGGGTGGCAAGAGGTTCCCTCAGAGCGCTTTCGCCTTGCGGCGCAGCTTGGGTGTGATGGAAAAGCCTTATTTCGACTGATAGAACTCCCGATGCTCGCGCGCATCTTGCCTGGTGCACTGGCTGTGATCTTTGCGATCTGCCTGACAAGCTTTGCTGTTGCTCTGACGCTTGGTGGTGGACCGCGGGCGACAACTATTGAGCTGGCGATCTATCAGGCTTTTACATACGATTTTGATCTTGGGCGGGCCGCGCTGCTTTCTGCATTGCAACTCATGCTCACTGCTGCTGCAGCTTTCGCAGCACTGAAGCTTTCACGTGGTGAAGGGTTTGGTGCAGGACTGGACCGAGCGATCCAGCGCTGGGATGGTGGTGCACCTGTCGCAGACATCCTCTGGATTTCACTTGCAACGCTGTTTTTGCTTTTGCCGCTCAGCGCCGTTGTTCTGTCAGGGCTTAGTGGTCTGTTTCTGGTACCGTTTATTGTGTTGAAGGCGGCACTCGTTTCCGTTGCTGTCGCCGCAGCCAGCACGGTGATCTTGTTGCTGTTCGCGTTGCCTATGGCAGCCGCAATCGCCGTTCGCCGGCATAGTGTGGTTGAACTTGCTGGAATTCTGGGATTAGCGGCATCCCCGCTGGTGATTGGAACGGGCTTGTTTATCATTATACGTCCATGGGCAAACCCGTCTGACCTTGCTCTTCCAGTGACGACACTTGTCAACGCGGCGATGGCATTGCCGTTTGCACTTCGCATTCTTGTCCCTGCTGCACGAGATACGGTTTCGCGACATGGACGGTTGGCCTTGTCTCTGAATATGGAAGGCTGGGTGTTCTTCTCACGTGTCCTCATTCCACGTATGCGGCCACAGATCGGGTTTGCTGCGGGGCTTGCAGCAGCACTTTCCATGGGAGACCTTGGCGTGATTGCCCTGTTTGCAGATCCGGAAATTGCAACGCTGCCTTTACAGATTTACCGCTTGATGGGGGCATACAAAATGCAGGCAGCAGCCGGCGGAGCTCTTTTATTGCTTGTGCTTTCAATGGTACTGTTCTGGATTTTAGACCGGGGAGGTCGCTGGCATGCTGAAGCTTAGCTCTTGTCTCATTGCCAATGGCGCGTTCGAGTTGCATGCCAATTTGTACGTTGAAGCTGGCAGCAGCGTCGCCGTTATTGGTCCTTCTGGCGCGGGGAAATCAACTCTGCTTGAGGCCATCGCCGGATTTCGCGAGATATCGCAGGGACAGCTTTTCTGGAAAGAAGGTGAACTCACCAAACAGGTTCCGGGAAACCGCCCAATCGCCATGCTGTTTCAAGATGGCAACCTGTTTCCTCACTTAACTGCCGCCCAAAACGTGGCTCTTGGTTTGCGGCCTAACGGAAGGCTCTCAAAGCCTGAGCAAGAGCAAGTCACAGCTGCTCTTTCACGGGTTGGACTGGCAGCTATGGGAGAGCGTAAGCCAGCTGAGCTATCCGGTGGTCAACAGAGCCGCGTCGCCCTTGCCCGCGTTTTGGTTCAGCACCGTGATCTGTTGTTACTCGACGAACCCTTCGCCGCCCTCGGCCCTGCTCTTAAGGCTGAGATGCTGGATCTTGTCGCGGAGCTCATCGCAGAAACTGGCACGACGCTTCTTATGGTCAGCCACGACCCACAAGACGCCCGCCGCATTACCAATCAAGCAATCCTAGTCGCCAACGGGTCAGCGCACCCACCCGCTGAGACCGATCAACTCCTCAACAACCCTCCGCCAGCATTGCGGGAGTATTTGGGGTAGGGGAGCTTACTCCATTCCCTCGACGATCATAATGTCTGCCAAGGCAGCGGATTTGCGGTGGGATTTGGCTTCTTGGTATTCTGGGGAGTGGTAGCAGGCCAGGGCTTGTTCCATGGTGTCGAACTCTATGACCACGTTGCGGGGGTGTGAGGTGCCCTCCAGGTGTTCTGTTTTTCCACCGCGGGCGAGGAAACGGGCGCCGTATTTTTGGAAGGCGGCTGGAGCGGCCTGGGTGTAATTTGTGTAGGCGTCAGCGTCCGTGACTGTGACGTGGGCAATCCAGTAGGCTTTAGGCATTATTTTTCGCTTTTGCTCAGCTCTGCAGTCAGAAGGGTCTTGGCAATATTTGCAGCTTCCGTCAGATGTAACTGAATGGCAGCAGCAGCGGCCTGAGGGTCGTTGGTTTCGATTGCGGAGTAGATTTTTTCGATCCGTTTGTAACCAGCATCATGGCGATCACGAGTACCCAAAGTCATTGCGCGCAGGCGGCTGATGCGACCGTTGAGTCGCTGTACCACTTCCCATGCAACATTCTGGCCGCTGATATCAAAAATGCACTGATAGAATAATGTTGTTGCTTCAAACAGGTCGTTTGTTTCGCCACTGCTGTAGGCCAACTTGAGCTGAGCGAGCGCTTTAGCAAGTTTTTTCTTATCCCCATCTTTGGCCAGTTCAGCACATTTTTGTGCGGCACTGGTCTCCAAAAGCATGCGGATTTCGTAGATCTGCTGCGCGTTTTCCCAATCCAGTTTGGCAACGATCGGGCCTTTGTTTGGCAGAATTTCAACAAGGCCTTCTGCTTCAAGGTATCGGATTGTTTCCCTTACAACTGAACGGCTTACGCCAAGCTGGTCGCAAAGTGGCCGCTCGACCAAACGGTCTCCTGACTGGAAGTGCCCGGCAATGATAGCGGCTCTCATTTTCTCAAGAGCCATATCGCGAAGCGTCATGGTGGGACGCTCAATTTTCAAAGGATTATTTGCAGTAGAGATCATGGCAGCAATCTAGCTTGCGTTGACTTCATTCGCAAGAAGGTATTGACATTCAGTATTATGGTATACCATCTTATCACCATTGAATTTGACAGTGGAATGAACGGAAGACCAATGCCAGCAGAGATACGCAAGACACTTCTTCACGTGGAAGACACGCTGATTGAAGGTGGCAAAAAAGCAGAGACCCCATTGCGGATGATTGCGGCAGTTGCTGTCGTCAAAAACCCATGGGCTGGGCAGGGCTTTGTTGAAGATCTGCGTCCGGGCATCCATGATGTTGCACCCGTTGTTGGCAAGTTGCTGACGGACATGATTATCAACTTTGCAGGTTCTGGTGAGGCTGTTGAAGGCTACGGCAAGGCAGCTGTCGTTGGTGTGAATGGTGAAGTTGAGCACGCCTCCGCGCTCATTCACACGCTGCAATTTGGCAATTTTTACCGTGAAGCTGTTGGCGCTAAAACCTATCTGGCGTTCTGTAACACCCGCGCTGGTGCAAACGCTCCGATCATGATTCCGCTGATGGACAAGAATGATGGTGGTCGCCGTTCACACTATCTCACCATTCAGCTTGCTATTCCCGATGCACCGGGCCCAGATGAAATCGTCATCGCGCTGGGAGCTTCACTCTCAGGACGCCCGCACCACCGGATTGGTGATCGCTATCAGGACCTTAAGGAGCTGGGACATGACGTTGACAACCCTGCAGCTGTCACATCCTAAGGGCACTGTTTGCTACCGTGAGGTTGGTGAAGGTGAGCCGCTTGTGCTGGTCCACGGGGTTGGCATGCAGGATGCTTCTTGGGAACCGCAAATCGAGCACTTTGCGAAAACGCATCGTGTTATTGCGATAAACATGCCGGGGCATGGAGGAAGCACTGCGCTTCCTCAAGGCTCTCAGTTGGAAGATTATGTAGCGTGGCTGCATGCGACAATCTCAGCGCTTGGATTTGAGCAGGTGAATCTTGCCGGTCACTCCATGGGTGCATTGATCAGCGGTGGTTACGCAGCAACGCACCCGGAACGCGTAAAACGCGTTGCTTTGTTGAACGGCGTTTACCGCAGATCTCCTGAAGCTCGCAGTGCTGTGGAGGCGCGAGCTAAGGAAATCACAGAGGGCCACATCAACATCGACGGACCTTTAAGCCGTTGGTTTAGTGAGAGCACTGCGGATCAGCAGGCGAAAGAAAAAGTCGGCAACTGGCTCCGGGAGGTTGATCCGGTTGGCTATGCGGTCACTTACAACGCATTTGCACATGGGGACGCGACCTATGCTGACAAATGGGAGGAGATCAGATGCCCGGCGCTTTTGCTGACGGGTGATGGTGATCCGAACTCCACCAAGGAAATGGCGGTGGACATGGCCAAGGCAGCGCAGGACGGCATGGTCTGCATCATTGAAGGCCATCGTCATATGGTCAATCTGACAGCACCGGAACAAGTCAACGCCGCAATGGCAAGCTGGTTAAAACAGCCAATAAGAACAAACGGATAGAAAGGGAGATCTACCCGATGACAGCGATGGACCCACGTACATTGAGGAATGCATTTGGTACATTCCTTACCGGTGTTACGGTTGTGACAGCCCACGGCCAGGATGGTGAGCCGCTTGGCTTTACAGCAAATTCCTTTTCAAGCGTTTCTCTGGATCCGCCATTGTTGCTGGTGTGTCTTGCGAAGAGCTCCAGCAATTATGATGCGTTGACTGATGCATCCGGTTTTGCTGTCAATATTCTGGCAGAAACCCAGAAGGATGTGTCCAACACCTTTGCCAGCCGTGTTGAAGACCGTTTTGCAACTGTTGACTGGAAAGTTGGTCCTCACGGGTCGCCGGTTCTTTCCGATGTTGCTGCGTGGTTTGATTGCTCAATGCACAATGTGATGGACGCGGGTGACCATGCAATTCTGATTGGTGAAGTAAAGGCTTTTGAGACCGGTGTTGCCAACGGTCTGGGTTACGCACGCGGTGCGTATTTTACTGCCACACAAGAAGTCAGCTCCATTCAAGTAGATAGCGAAACCGTTGTTAGCGCTCTCTTGGAACGAGACAAAAAAGTGCTGTTTTTTGAAGATGATGCAGGACAACTGCGGTTGCCAACGCGCAATGTCAGCAAAGGCACACCAACCAAAGAACTTACAGCATTACTGGAAGAGGTCGGTGTCCCGTCTTCTGTCGGCTTCATTTACTCCGTCTACGAAGATGAAGAAGCGAATGCCCAGCATCTGGCTTTCCATTGCTCAGCCGGTGAAGGGGCCAGCCAATCTGGAAACTTCCTTGCACTGACAGATGATGTGCTGGCGCGGGTGCAGGATGCAGCTACACAAAAAATGCTGGGCCGATTTGCGAAGGAGACGCAGAAGGGCAATTTCGGCATCTATTTTGGAAATCATGAAAACGGCGAAGTGCGCAAAATCGCACTGGGAGAGTAAGCCATGAAATTTTCACTTTTCATCCATCTTGAGCGCATTTCCGCCGATGAGAGCCAGCAAAAGCTCTATGACGAGTTTCTGCAGCTTTGTGAGATTGCAGACAAAGGCGGCATGCATGCGATCTGGACTGGTGAACACCATGGCATGAACTTCACCATTGCGCCGAACCCTTTCATTAACCTTGTAGATCTGGCACGGCGGACCGAAAATGTACGTCTTGGAACAGGAACTGTCATCGCCCCTTTCTGGCATCCAATCAAACTGGCTGGCGAAGCAGCTATGGCGGATATCATTATGGATGGCCGTCTTGAGCTGGGTATTGCTCGTGGTGCCTACAGTTTTGAATATGAACGCATGATCCCAGGCCTTGATGCGTGGGAAGCTGGTCAGCGCATGCGCGAGTTGGTTCCTGCCGTCAAAAAGCTCTGGGATGGTGATTATGCTCACGAAGGTGAGTATTGGCAGTTCCCGAAAACAACGTCTGCACCACAACCAATGCAGGATCCGCACCCACCTGTCTGGGTTGCTGCGCGTGATCCGAACTCCCATGATTTCGCTGTGGCGCATGGTTGTAACGTGCAAGTTACGCCGCTTTGGAACGGCGACGATGAAGTTGAAAGCCTCATGGAGCGCTTCAACGATGCTTGTGAGAAGAGCCCGTCTGTTCCACGCCCGAAAATTATGTTGCTGCGCCACACCTATGTTGGTGGTGATGAAGCGGATGTTCAGCAGGGTGCTGAAGAGGTCAACCGTTTCTACAACTACTTTGGTGCATGGTTCAAAAACGAACGCCCAATCACTCAGGGTCTTCTTGAGCCGCTCAGCGACGAAGACATTGCGAACCACCCGTTCTACAGCGCAGAGCAGATGCGCACCAACAATGTGATCGGTACCTCTGAAAAAGTCATCGAGCGCCTCAAGCATTACGAAGACCTTGGCTACGATGAATACTCATTCTGGATTGATAGCGGCATGACGTTTGAGCGCAAGAAAGCCTCTCTTGAACGCTTCATCAATGAAGTGATGCCTGCTTTCCAAAAGGATGCATGATGAAACGCTTCCAGCACTATATCGATGGTTGTTTTGAAGATGGCTCAGCGCAATTTCAAAGTCTGGACCCGGCAACAGGTCAGCCTTGGGCAGAAATGCCCGAGGCGCGGACTGAGGATGTAAACCGTGCTGTTGCTGCAGCTGAGCGGGCTTTCTTTTATCCTGCCTGGAGCAGCCTGACCGCAACACAGCGCGGCAAGCTGCTTTACAAACTGGCGGATCTGGTTGAGGCGAATGCGCCTAAGCTGGCACAGTTGGAAACGCAGGACACCGGGAAGATCATCCGCGAAACATCTGCCCAGGTGGCGTATGTGGCGGACTACTATCGGTATTATGCTGGCTTGGCAGATAAGATTGAAGGGGCTCACCTTCCAATCGACAAGCAGGACATGGAAGTCTGGCTACGCCGTGAACCTGTTGGCGTGGTGGCTGCCATTGTTCCATGGAATAATCAGCTGTTCCTGTCCGCTGTTAAGATCGGTCCTGCATTGGCCGCTGGCTGTACGTTGATCGTGAAGGCATCAGAAGAAGGGCCTTCGCCTCTTTTGGAGTTTGCCAAGCTGATTGAAGAGGCTGGTTTCCCCAAAGGTGTGGTCAATATCATCACCGGGTTTGGTGCTGAATGTGGGCAGGTGCTGACATCGCATCCGTCCGTGGCTCATGTCGCGTTTACTGGTGGACCGGAAACGGCAAAGCACATCGTGCGCAATTCTGCGGAAAACCTTGCCAGCACGTCACTTGAGCTGGGCGGCAAATCTCCGTTTATCGTGTTTGAGGATGCTGATATCGACAGCGCCGTAAATGCGCAGATATCCGGCATTTTCGCAGCGACAGGCCAAAGCTGTGTTGCAGGTTCACGTCTGATAATCGCAAAGAGCATCAAGGATGAGTTTCTTGCTCGTTTGAAGGCCAAAGCTGAAGCCGTTGTCATTGGACATCCGCAGGATATGGCAACAGAGGTTGGTCCTTTGTGCAGTCAGCGCCAGCGCGATCACATCAATACAGTGATTAAAGCTTCCGTTGAGGCTGGTGCGACGGTGCTGACCGGTGGTGTGGATTGCGACCGTGATGGCTTCTACTTCCCACCGACCATTCTGGATTGCTCAGAGGTGCCGAATGCTCCTTGTGTGACAACCGAGCTGTTTGGCCCAGTGCTTTCTGTTCTTACCTTTGAGACAGAGGCTGAAGCTCTGCAGATGGCGAACGACACAAAATTTGGCCTGGCTTCCGGCATTTTCACACAAAGCCTGACGCGGGCACACCGCATGATAAAGGGCATTCGCTCCGGCATCGTGTGGGTGAACACCTATCGCGCAGTTTCTCCTGTCGCTCCGTTTGGTGGACAGGGACTTTCCGGTCATGGCCGTGAAGGCGGACTGCAGGCAGCCCTGGATTACACAACAGTCAAAACAGTTTGGTTGCGCACCTCTGATGATCCGATACCGGATCCATTCGTTATGCGCTGAGAACAGGGAGAACCCCATCCGTAGCTCCTGTTCAGCAGGGGCTGGAGATAAGCCGGTGGTGAAACCCGGCATGGACACAATGTCCGATTAATTTAGCCTGGGAGGGAACTATGGCTATCGAAAAAGAGCACATTCAGAAAGATCTGAATGTTGCCGAAACGGGGCTCTTTAAGGGCTTGCACAACGGGATGTCGATCGCGGCCAAGGCTATGGTTGCGGCATTTGTTGTGTTCACGATTTTGAATGTTGATTATGCTGGTGAGCTGTACGGGGCGGTACGCAGCTGGGTCGAAACAGCGCTGAGCTGGTACTACATCTCCTCAGTCATGATCATCTTCTTCATTTGTATTGGCTTGATGGTCAGCCGATTTGGTTCCATCCGTCTAGGCGATGATGATGCACGTCCGGAATTCAGCAACTTTGCATGGTTTGCGATGCTGTTTTCCGCAAGTGTATCCATCGGTATCATGTTCTTTGGTGTTGCTGAGCCGTTGTTCTACTTCGACAACTCCGCGGGCTGGGGTTATCCGAACAACCCGTTTGCGGATATGGCTGGCCACAATGAGATGAACATGGACCGTGCAGTTGATGCGGTTCGCGTGACCAATTTCCACTGGGGACTGCATGGCTGGGCGATTTACACCATCACCGGACTTTGCCTTGCGTATTTCTCATTCCGCAAAAAGCTGCCTCTGACGTTCCGTAGTGCTCTTTACCCGATCCTTGGCGAGCGCATCTACGGTCCGGCAGGTCATGCGGTTGATCTGCTTGCCGTGTTTGGCACCGTGTTCGGCATCGCGACATCCATGGGGCTTGGCGTAAACCAGATGGCACAGGGCCTGAACGTGCTGTTTGGCGTTGATCCGGGTACGCTTACTCAGATCGCTTTGGTTATCGGTATTTCCATTGTGGCGACACTGTCTGCTGTCTCTGGCATTGGTAAGGGTATTCGTATTCTTTCCGAGTGGAACATCGCTCTTACACTGCTGCTGATCCTGTTCTTTGTTGTAGCAGGTCCATCTCAGTGGCTCGCAAGCTTCTTCCTCACATCCGTTGGCGATTACATGTCCCACTTCCTGTCCATGGGCTTCTGGACTGCAAGTGAACCAGGTGACGTGAAATGGCAGGGTGGCTGGACCATGTTCTACTGGGGCTGGTGGCTGTCCTGGGCACCATTCGTAGGCATGTTCATTGCACGCATCAGCCGTGGTCGTACCATTCGCGAGTTCATGTTCGGCGCCATGCTGGTACCAACTGTGATGGCTTTCCTCTGGATCACCATTTTCGGCGGCAATGCATTGTTCATCGAAATGAATGCACCAGGCGGTGTTGGTACTGCAGGTCTGATTGATACCGTCAACAGCTGGAACCTTGGTGGCGCGCTCTATGGCACCATTGAGCAGATGACCTCTAATGGCACAATCAGCTGGTTGATTGCAGCACTCACCACCTTCTTGCTGGCAACATGGTTTATCACGTCGTCCGACTCCGGCACTTTGGTTATCACGACCATCCTGTCTATGGGTAACGCACACCCACCTAAACAGCACCGTGTGATCTGGGGTGTTGCTCAAGGTGTTGTTGCTGCGGCGCTCTTGTTGGCTGGTGGATTATCCGCTCTGCAAACTGCTGCTATTGCGGCTGCCTTGCCGATCAGTGCTCTTGTGGTTCTTATGTCATGGGGAATTGTGAAGTCGCTCATGCAAGATTCAAGTGCGGTGAGAGACCCTCATGAAGAGGTTGCTCCGGACGGAACTGCGCTGGACCGTGAACTGCGAGCCTAATCCGACTTAACGGAAAATGAACGGAATGGGGGCCACATCTGGTCCCCATTCTTTTCCGGCGTGATGACTATGCCGATGTGACAACAATGAAAGACAAAGGGTGTCGCCATGGACCTGAAGCTGAACAACCCAAGCCTGTTGCAATCCGGTGCATATATCGATGGCAGCTTTGTTTCGCGCCAGAAAACCTTTGCAGTCAACAACCCCTCTACAGGTGAACTGATTGCCAATGTTGCAGATTGCTCGCGCTCTGATGTGGCCGATGCCATCAACGCCGCGAAGACTGCGCAAAAAGCATGGGGCAAGCGCACAGGCAAGGACCGCGCGCAGGTTCTGAGACGCTGGTTCGACTTGCTGATTGATAATGCTGATGACCTCGCGGCTATCCTGACCGCAGAAATGGGGAAGCCAGTTGCAGAAGCAAAAGGTGAGATCCTCTACGGCGCCAGCTTCATTGAATGGTTTTCCGAAGAAGCAAAGCGTGTTTACGGTGATACTATTCCGGGGCATCAGGAAGACAAACGTATCATGGTGATCAAGCAGCCAGTCGGGGTTGTTGGTGCTATCACACCATGGAACTTCCCCAATGCCATGATCACCCGCAAAGCTGCGCCTGCACTGGCTGCTGGTTGTGCCATGATCGTAAAACCAGCCGCTGAAACACCTCTTTCCGCATTGGCGCTGGCTTTGCTGGCTGAGCAGGCAGGCATCCCGAAAGGCGTGCTGAGCATCCTTTCATCGACAGATGCAGTAGCCGTTGGTGAAGAGCTGTGCACCAACGACATTGTCCAGAAAATCAGCTTCACTGGCTCCACAAATGTTGGCCGCATTCTCATGCGTCAAAGTGCTGACCAGATTAAGAAGCTCTCCTTGGAACTGGGCGGCAACGCACCGTTTATCGTGTTTAATGATGCGGACCTGGATAAGGCTGTTGAAGGGGCTTTGATTTCTAAGTTCCGCAACGCTGGCCAAACCTGCGTCTGTTCCAACCGTATCTATGTACAGGACGGTGTTTACGATGCTTTCGCCAAAAAACTTGCAGATGCAGTCCGTAATCTGAATGTTGGAGATGGGTTCCAGTCCGGCGTAACCATCGGGCCCCTCATCACAGAAGCCGCTGTTCAAAAAGTGGAATCCCACATCAAAAATGCACTCGAAAACGGCGCTAGTATTGTGTGTGGCGGCGAGCGTAGTGACAAGGGCGGCACCTTCTTTGAGCCAACTGTTCTTGCCAATGTGACGAGTGATATGGACGTGGCAAGAGAAGAAACCTTCGGCCCGCTTGCCCCACTGTTCCGCTTCAAGGAAGTTGATGAAGCTATAGCAGCAGCGAACGATACCGAGTTCGGCCTTGCCTCCTACTTCTACAGCAATGATCTCTCCACAGTCTACAAAGTGGCGGAAGAGTTGGAATACGGCATGGTAGGTGTCAACACCGGTCTGATCTCCACTGAAGTTGCACCATTTGGCGGCGTCAAGCAATCCGGACTTGGCCGCGAAGGCTCCAAGTACGGCATCGAAGATTATGTTGAGATGAAATACATCTGCATCAGCGTTTAAGAGAGAAAACAAGAATGTCTGACCGGTTTGAAAAAGGCCTGAAACAACGCAAAGCAACCCTTGGCGCTGACTATGTAGAGGCCAACCTGGCAAAGGCGGACGACTTCAATCGTCCGTTTCAGGAAGCCATGACCGAATGGTGCTGGGGTTTCGGCTGGGGAGATGACGCTATCGATGCACCAACTCGCAGTCTGATGAATCTGGCCATGATCGGCGCTCTCGGAAAAATGCACGAATGGGAATTGCATTGTAAAGGCGCGCTGCGCAACGGCGTCACCAAAGAACAAATCCGCGCCGCCTGCCACATCGTAGCCATCTACGCCGGCGTCCCCGCCGGAGTAGAATGCTTCCGCAGTGCAAGAAAGGTACTGGAAGAGGCGGGGGAGTTGTAGAGCCTCTGTTACTAAGAAGTCTTTTTTGGAGCCCTGCTGATGATATCGGCAGGGCTTTTCTGATGATGACAAGCACTGGGCTTCAGTATTAGACTTGATCTTCCAGTCACTGGAAGGATTAGAATGACGGACACTAAGTTAAGCAGTGCCAGAAGGAATAAGGAAAAGTGGTGCTGTTTTGTGGGATTGGAGGGATTTGGTTGGGATGGTGAGTATCCCGGCGGTAGCAAAGCACCTTCAGGTCTGAATGATGTTTGGTAAATCAGGACAGGACCGATGCGTCGTGGATACGCGGTTGTGGCTGGGCTTGCGATTGTAGCAAGTGTTTCGGCTGGGCTAGGGATCTTTATTGGAAGTTCGATGGACTGGACTTCTGCTGGACCAGGCAGTGCTGAAAGTGAAATCTTGTATTGGGTTGCGCCGATGGACCCAAGTTTCCGGCGTGATGCACCTGGAAAATCTCCCATGGGGATGGACCTCGTTCCCGTTTATGCAGGGCAGGATGCGATGCAATCCGGGAGTTCTGTTGTGTTGTCTCCAAATGTGATTAACAGCATCGGTGTACGCACGGCCACCGCCAGCGTTGAGCCTATCTCAGAGAAAATCGAAAGTGTTGGGTTTGTTGGCTATGACGAGTATGGCTCCAGTTAGGTTCATTTACGCACGGAAGGGTGGATCAAGAAACTCAACATCCGTGCAATTGGTGACCCCGTTAAGAAGGGAGATCTGCTTTTCACTGTCTATGCGCCAGAGGTGACTGTGGCGAGTGCTGATCTGATCCGGGCCGTGCGCCGGAATGATAAGCAAGCCGAGCAGAATATCCGAATCCAGCTTCAGAATTACGGTATTGATAGCGCCCAGATTGACGAGATGGCTCGGGCGAATACTCCGGCTAGGGTCTTCAAGGTGTACGCTCCTCAATCCGGCGTGGTGACCACGTTGGAAGCGGCGGATGGTATGTACCTGCAACCGGATTCTATAGCGCTTACCCTATCTGATATGTCCTCTGTGTGGTTGATGGTGGATGTGTTTGAGCAGGACATTGCCCGTCTGAGCAAAAACAGCGATGTGCTTGCGAGCTTTGAGCATCTGCCCGGGCAAGTGCTTGAGGGCCGCATCGATTATATCTACCCGGAACTGGATGCGGTGACACGCACACTGCCGGTCCGTCTGCATTTTGACAACTCAGAGGGTGTTTTACGTCCAAATATGTTTGGCCGCGTAACCATCATCCCATCTGAAATGCGACGTGCAGTGACAATTCCAGCCAGCGCGCTGATCCGTACAGGTTCATCTGATCGGGTTATCCTGCAAACTGAGGAGGGCACGTTTCAGCCACGCATGGTGACGCCGGGCCTGACGGGGCGTTTTGGAGGAGGGAGCAGGACCGAGATCTTACAGGGGCTTGAAGCAGGGGAAGAAGTCGTAACCTCCGCTCAGTTTCTGATTGATAGTGAGAGTTCACTTTCGGCGGGCGTGGCCCGCATGTCTTCTGCGCAAGACGGTCCCATCTGGGTTAATGGCACAGTGACTAATTTCGATGCTGAGACAAACTCCGTCACTATTCGACATGATGCCATTGAGGAGTTGCAGTGGCCAGCGATGGAAACAACGTTTGCGGTCCGTGCAAACCTGAAGAACCATGCATTCCAATATGATAGGCCTATTGAGTTTGCTATCTCAAAGGGGTCTGACAAGCGCTTCAGCCTTGTCGATCTGCGAGATGTCAAAGATCAAGCTTCAAAAACAGCACCTGCTGACACGGTGGGGGCCGATGAAAAATGATTGGCTCCATCATACGTGCATCCATCAGGAACCGCGTGATCGTGCTCATGGCCGCTGTGATGCTGACACTTGGCGGCATCTGGGCGCTGAAAGAAACACCGGTTGATGCAATTCCGGATCTGTCTGATGTGCAGGTCATTATCAAAACCCCTTATGACGGGCAAGCCCCTCAGGTCATTGAGGATCAGGTAACTTATCCGATCGCTACAGCCATGCTGTCGGTGCCGGACGTGATCGACGTGCGTGGGTTCTCGTTTTATGGCGATTCCTACGTCTATGTTGTCTTTAAAGACAGCACAGACCTTTATTGGGCCAGAAGCCGGGTGTTGGAATACCTTGCTCAGGTTGGAGCCCAATTACCTGAAGGCGTTACGCCTGAACTGGGTCCAGATGCGACAGGAGTTGGCTGGATTTTTCAATACGCCCTGATTGACCGAACCGGTCAACACGATCTGGCACAGCTGCGCTCCTTGCAGGACTGGTGGTTGAAGTATGAGCTTCAAACTGTCAGCGGCGTGTCGGAAGTGGCAACCATCGGCGGTATGGTCAAGCAGTATCAGGTCGTCGTCGATCCCAACAAACTACGAGCCTATGGCGTGACAGTGCCTGCTCTCATGAGCACGATCCAGAACGCGAATCGCGAGACCAGCGGCAGTGTGATTGAGATGGCTGAAGCGGAGTACATGGTCCGTGCGACGGGCTATATCCAATCTATTGAGGATCTGGAGCAAATCCCGCTCAAGGTGAATGAGCGTGGTGCAGCTCTCACTTTGAGCGATGTGGCAGATATCCGCCTTGGTCCGCAAATGCGCCGTGGTGTGGCTGACCTGAACGGTGAAGGCGACTCCGTTGGTGCGGTTGTCATCATGCGGTGGGGTGAAAACCCGCTGAGAACACTTGAGGGCGTGCATGCCAAGTTGGAGGAGCTGAAGCCAAACCTGCCAGAAGGCGTGGAGATTGTGACCACCTATGACCGGGCTGGGGTGATTGAGCGAGCAATTGACAACTTAACCACCAAACTCTCAGAGGAGTTTTTAGTTGTGGTCCTGGTGTGTGCAGTGTTTCTCCTGCATCTCAGGTCTTCGCTGGTCATCTTGATTTCGCTTCCTCTTGGCATTTTGACGGCACTGCTGGTGATGCGCCTGCAAGGGGTGAATGCGAACATCATGTCCCTTGGTGGGATCGCCATCGCCATTGGTGCGATGGTTGACGCAGCCATTGTGATGATCGAGGCCATGCATCGACGACTTGAGAAGGAACCGAATCCCGATAAGAACCGCTGGAAGATTGTCGCCGAATGCTGTTCCGAGGTTGGGCCAGCACTGTTCTATTCGCTGGCAATCATCACCATTAGCTTTCTGCCAGTGTTTGTGCTGGAAGCGCAGGAAGGTCGCCTGTTCAAGCCACTTGCGTTCACCAAAACCTATGCCATGGCGGCAGCGTCCATTCTCAGCATCACGCTTGTGCCAGTGCTGATGGGTTATTTCGTGCGTGGACGCATTCATCCTGAGGCTAAAAATCCGGTCAATCGGTTATGCATCGCTTTGTATCGGCCCGCACTTGCAGGCGTTATTGCCTGGCCCAAAACAACGATCATCTTTGCGCTGGTTCTGGTTGCGTCCATTCTTGTGCCGTTGAACCGGATTGGATCTGAGTTTATGCCGGAGTTGAAGGAAGGTGACTTCCTTTACATGCCGTCGCTGTACACCGGTGTCTCCATTGGCAAAGCGCGTGAGGTGCTTCAGCAGACGGATCGTATGATCATGCAGGTGCCTGAGGTAAAGACCGTTCACGGCAAGCTTGGCCGCGCCGAAACAGCAACAGATCCAGCTCCACTGACCATGTTTGAAACCACCATTCAGCTGAAGCCGCAAGATCAGTGGCGTGAAGGGATGACGCTTGAGAAAATTCGGCAGGAACTGGATAAGTCAGTGCAGGTTCCCGGCCTGACGAACGTCTGGATTCAACCAATCAAGAACCGCATTGATATGCTTGCGACTGGCATGAAAACACCTGTCGGCGTCAAAGTGTCTGGACCTGACTTACAAGTCATTCAAGACATTGCAGTGAAAATTGAGGGTCTCGTGAAAGGTGTTGAGGGGACGCTATCCTCCTACGCAGAGCGCCCAAGAGGTGCGCGCTTTATCGAGATTGATATCGATCGTAATGCCGCGGCTCGCTATATGCTGAATATCAAGGATGTTCAGGATGTGGTGCAAACCGCAATTGGTGGAATGGATATCGCCGAAAGCGTTGAGGGACTGGAGCGATACCCCATCAACTTACGCTATCCTCAGGATTGGAGAAGCAGCCCGGATCAGCTTGAAAAACTCCCCGTTGTGACACCATCCGGTGCGCATATCCCGCTGGGAGCCGTCTCAGATATCAACATTGTTGACGGCCCCGGTATGATCCGCTCAGAAAATGCACGCCCAACTGGTTTTGTTTTCATCGATATCGAGGGACGAGACCTTGGTGGTTATGTCAGCGAAGCACAACAACTGGTCGCTTCCGAAGTTAAAATCCCCGCTGGTTACTCGGTCACATGGTCCGGACAGTATGAGTATATCGAGCGTGTTCAGGAACGCTTGCAGCTGGTTGCACCGGTAACATTGCTAATCATCACCCTGATGCTCTTCCTTGCTTTCAACCGCGTAGGAGAGGTTGCGATTATTCTGACCTCCCTGTCAGTCGCGCTGACAGGTGGCGTCTGGTTTGTCTACACCTTAGGGTTTGACTTGTCGGTTGCCGTGCTGGTTGGCTTCATCGCCTTGGCAGGTGTTGCTGTTGAAACGGCTATTGTCATGTTGCTGTATCTGAACCTTTCCTGGGACAAGCGCGTGGCGTTTGCCCGGAAAGAACACAAGGTCCTCACCACAAAAGATATCCTTGAAGCCGTGGTCGAGGGGGCCCTGTTACGATTGCGGCCAAAGGTGATGACCGTGGCAACCATCTTTGCCGGGTTGATACCGATCATGCTGGGCAGTGCAACAGGCTCAGAGATCATGAAACGGATTGCAGCCCCAATGGTTGGCGGCATGATCACCGCAACATTGCTGACACTCTTCGTTATTCCGGCAATTTATGTGCTTTGGAAGAGAGCCCGACTATCTGCCTTGAATAAAATCACCGCAGAAGAAGCCAGTGAAAGTCTGGAGAAAACAAAGACTAAGTGATGTTTGGCTGTCATTTACATGATGGCCAAAGTCTTTTCATTTTCCTGATGATTTTAGTCTTGACCTTCCAGTCGCTGGAACCCTTAGGGTGCCTTCAATAGACAATGAAATGGTGAAATTATGTCCCACAGTTCAACACTGAAAATGCAAGTCGAAGGCATGAATTGTGCGTCTTGCGTCGGTCGTGTCGAGAAGGCACTCAAGAGTATTTCCGGTGTGGCGAACGCTTCTGTCAATCTTGCAACAGAAAGCGTACAGGTCAATTACGATGAGACCCTCACGCCGCAAGATGTGGCCGACGCGCTTCAGAAAGCTGGCTATCCAGCACTCACAGAAAGCATCACCTTTGGTGTTGGGAACCTGAGCTGCGCGTCTTGTGTGGGACGAGCTGAAAAGGCTTTGCGAGCCGGGAATGGTGTTCTGGAAGCCAATGTTAATCTGGCAACAGAAAGTGCAACAGTGCATTACGCAGTGGGGGCGACAACACCCTCTGCGATTGCTGAACTGGTCACCTCAGCAGGGTATCCTGCTACATTGGACAAGACCGAGCCTGCTGAAGCAGCTCACCGCAAAACAGATGAGATCCGTCAGCTTAAGAGCAAGGTGTTGCTCGCTGCCGTGCTGGCACTTCCAGTTTTTCTGATCGAAATGGGAAGTCACTTCATTCCCGGCGTCCATATGCTTGTTGAGAATTCTCTTGGTTTGCAAAACAGTTATTACTTGCAGTTCGTCCTGACGACTGTTGTGCTCTTTGGACCTGGCCGACATTTCTACACCAAGGGCTTTCCGTCGCTCTTAAAAGGCGCGCCGGATATGAACTCTTTGGTCGCGCTTGGGACCTCCGCCGCTTATGTATTCTCTCTCGTTTCAACTTTTGCGCCGCAATTGCTCCCGGCGGGAACCGTAAACGTCTATTACGAGGCCGCAGCTGTAATTGTCGTCCTCATCTTGCTAGGCCGCTTTCTGGAGGCACGCGCCAAAGGCAGAACTGGCGAGGCGATCCAGAAACTCGTTGGCATGCAGGCTAAAACCGCGCGTGTTGAGCGCGATGGCGTGGCGACAGAAGTCCCGATTGAAGAGATCATTGTGGGTGATGTCATTCAGGTGCGCCCAGGTGAAAAGATCGCCGTGGATGGTGCCGTTGTCTCAGGTTCCTCCTTCGTGGATGAGAGCATGATTACAGGTGAGCCAATTCCGGTTGAAAAGGCCTCTGGTGACGATGTTGTCGGCGCAACAATCAACGGCACAGGTGCCTTAAGCGTGCGTGCAAGCAAAGTTGGCAATGATACCGTTCTCTCCCAAATCATTCAGATGGTGGAACAGGCTCAGGGTGCCAAGCTGCCAATTCAGGGATTGGTCGACAAAATCACGTCGTGGTTTGTGCCAGCCGTGATTACTATTGCGATCCTCACCGTTGCTGTGTGGTTCCTGTTTGGTCCCGATCCCGCGCTTAGTCTTGCTTTGGTCGCGGGTGTTGCTGTGCTTATCATCGCTTGCCCATGTGCCATGGGGCTTGCAACGCCAACCTCTATTATGGTTGGTACAGGTCGCGCAGCCGAACTTGGTGTCCTGTTCCGCAAAGGCGATGCGTTGCAGATGCTTCAGGAAACCAAGGTGGTTGCCTTGGACAAGACTGGCACGCTCACTGCCGGACATCCGGAACTGACAGATATTATCCTGCATGAAGGTTTTGAGGAGGAAGATGTTCTGCGATTGGTCGCAGCTGTTGAGCAAAGCTCCGAACACCCCATTGCAAAGGCGATCGTGCAGGCCGCCGAAGAACGTGGCATTGCGCTTCCAAAACCAGAGAGCTTTAACTCTCTGACTGGATTTGGTGTCAGCGCGGTTGTGCAGGGGCACGATGTTCTGGTTGGTGCAGATCGGTTGATGGACCGTGAAGGTATTGCACTGGAACAGCTTTCTGTTGATGCAACCGTACTTGCAACTAGAGGAAAAACCCCGCTTTACGTCGCTATTGATGGAAAAATTGCAGCGGTAATTGCAGTTGCTGACCCAATCAAGAAAACAACTCCAGATGCGATCAAGTCCCTTCATGGGCTTGGCTTGAAAGTTGTGATGATCACAGGTGATAACCAGAAGACGGCCAATGCCATTGCAGCCGAACTTGGTATCGACAGCGTGGTTGCTGAAGTTCTGCCTGACGGCAAAGTCCGTGCGCTGGAAGACTTGCGTAAGAACGCTTCCGGTAAACTGGCCTTCGTAGGCGATGGCATCAATGATGCGCCTGCTTTGGCAGCAGCAGACGTTGGTATTGCCATTGGCACCGGCACTGATGTGGCAATTGAAGCAGCAGATGTCGTTCTGATGGCTGGAGACCTGAACGGTGTGGTCAATGCGTTCCACATCAGCCAGCAAACCATGCGTAACATCCGCCAGAACCTGTTCTGGGCATTCAGTTACAATACACTGCTGATCCCGGTTGCTGCTGGCGTGTTATATCCATTCGGTGGCCCGCTTCTGTCTCCTGTTCTGGCAGCTGGTGCTATGGCACTTTCAAGCGTGTTTGTCTTAACCAACGCTTTGCGGTTACGCTGGATCAAAGCGACAACAGCCCACTAAAAGGGATGGAACGACGATGAATATTGGTGAAGTAGCAGAACGCTCCGGCATCCCGACCAAGACCATCCGTTATTACGAGGATATCGGCTTTCTTCATCCCAAACGGAATGAAAATGGGTACCGGATCTTTGAAGAAACAGAGCTGCACAAGCTGACATTCATCGGCCGCGCCCGTTCACTCGGGTTCAACATCGAAGAGTGCCGGGCCTTGCTGGCACTCTATGAAGACAAAGAGCGCGGCAGTTCTGACGTCAAAAAGATTGCGCAACAACACGTCAAAGAGATCGAAGCCAAAATTGCCGACCTCATCGCCATGCGCGATACCCTAACCCACCTAATAACCGCCTGCGCCGGCGACCACCGCCCCGACTGCCCAATCCTGGATAATTTGAGTAACGGGAAGGGGGAGCCGCGGTGATCAGGAAATCGTGACCACAGGCCTGGACATTTTCATCCAATTCTTATGGACAGCTCAGCCTTTCTTATGACAACCTCTTGATAGATCAACTAGTTAAAGGGTGGCATTGTGCTTCTGAATACTCCTGTTTGTGACTTTGGTTGGAAGGCGCCGGATTTTGCGCTTAAGGACCCTGATGGAAATAGTTTCACCATGTCGGAATGTATTGGTGAAAAGGGGCTCCTGCTTGCGTTTGTTTGCAACCATTGTCCTTATGTGCAGGCGATTGGAGATCGGTTGGCGGCAAATACCAGCTTGCTCATCTCTGAAGGCTTTGGGGTTTTAGCAGTGATGTCCAATGACTATCACTCTGTTCCCGCAGATGCTCCGCGTAAGATGAAAGACTTTTCGCAATTGTATGACTTTGAATTTCCTTATCTGGTTGATGAAAACCAAACAGTAGGAAAGAGATATGGTGCAGTTTGCACGCCAGACTTCTTTGGTCTCAACAGTAAAGGTGAGCTACAATATCGTGGCCGCTGAGATGATGCAGGATTTAACGACCACGCCGGACGCAAAACCGATCTTTTGGACGCGATGCAGTTAATTGCAGAAACAGGTCGAGGGCCTGAAGAACAGATCCCAAGCATGGGATGTTCGATTAAGTGGTAAAATTAGTTTCATAAGATTGGTTCTGCGAAATAAAAAATGCAGGTGGGCGGGTTCACATCTGAAGTGCGACAGCTATATAAATCAGTATGTTAGATTAATGAGCTGTTAGCATCGAATTGAAAACGACACGAAATTTTTCGCATTTGAGATTAGAAGACCGTCGGCTGATTGAGCAA